>SIAF01000051.1 GCA_009691905.1 Planctomycetaceae bacterium
ACTCTTGGGAAGCAAGTCGTGCGGCAACATGTCCCACTGGCAGCCGGTCCGGTTGAGATACATGATCGTATTGACGACTTCCCGCACATTCACTTCCCGGGGGCGTCCACCCCGCTGGGTGCGCGCGGTGGGAACCAACGGCTCCAAGAGCGCCCATTGTTCATCGGTGAGGTCCGAGGGGTACGATTTCCGCTGCGTCGATTCCATCAACATGCTGGCACTCCTTTGCTGAAATGGGGAAAGTGTGCCAAATACGTGAAAAATCGCGGTTTACGCCAATAGCAGTTTTCGGATAGCCTCTTAGAACACTTTCGAACAAGACACGACGTCGTATCGTGATTGAACGGTGTGCGCAGGCCCACCATTCGCGTTCCGATGCGATGCGACCCGAATGGTGGGCCTGCGCACGCTGCGCGAGCTGGTCCCACCCTACATGAACAAGCCCTGCTAAAAACCAACGACTGAGGAAGTCCGAAAAAACAATGCGTAATTGCTGCGTCCAAAATGTGAGGAGTCTGCGCAAGCCGCTGGTTGCGATCGTAGGCAGTTGCCTGCTGGCGATTGCCGCGCCGCAGTCGGCCTCGGCCGGCCGAAAGCAACCCGAATGGCCGGCCGAGGGGATTGAAGATTTCTCTCTCACCGAGTGTCACGGCCAGACGGTCACCAATGCCGACCTGCTGGGTAAGTCCTGGCTGGCCTGTTTCATTTTCACGGAATGCCGCGGCCCCTGCCCGCTCGTCAGCGAGCAGATGCACACCCTGCAACAGCGTCTCAAGGGACTCGACGTGCGCCTGGTTTCGTTCACCGTCGATCCCGACCGTGACACCCCCGAGGTTTTGAAGGGCTATGCCGCCTATTACAAGGCCGACCCCGAGCGCTGGTGGTTTTTGACGGGCGAAAAAGAGGCGATTCGTCGTCTGATCCGCCGAAGCTTCATGATGATCGTCGAAGACGCCGAAATCCCCCGTCCGGGGTTCGAGATCGAACACAGCACAACGATTATGCACGTCAACGCCCAGGGCCGCGTGATCGGCATGTACAACGCGCAGAACGAAGTCGATATGGCCCGGCTCCGGCGTACCCTGCTGGAAAAGTCCGACTCCTCTGACACGAAGCTGATCGAAGAGGACGACGACGACGAGCGGCAACGGGACGAACGCGCGCGGCAGATCCAAGAGGCAGGCGAGCGCGAAGCCGCAGCCACAGTCGCAGTCGAAGCCGCCCCGCTACGACCCGTGGTCCCCGACTGGGTGCTGCGCCTGCCGAGTGTGAATGCCTCCCTCAATGGTTTGGCGGCCCTGCTGCTGCTGCTGGGTTTCGGCCTGATCAAAACCGGCCGCCGCGAGGCGCACAAGGCGGTCATGCTGTCAGCGTTTATCACCTCGACGATGTTTTTGGCCTTTTATCTGGCCTATCACATCGCACTCGACCACTACACCGGCAGCGGATCGCGAAAATTCGAGGGGACCGGAGTGGTTGCCGCCGTCTATAAGACGATTCTTCTGACGCACGTCGTGCTGGCGATCGCCGTCGCCGTCATGGCGCCGATGACGCTTTATTGCGGGCTGACCCAACAGTGGGAGCGGCACAAGCGGCTGGCAAGAATCACGTTCCCGATCTGGCTTTACGTGTCGGTCACCGGGGTTATAATTTACCTGATGCTGTACCATTGGCCGCTGCCGCCGGTTTAACCGGGTTTGTGGTCGGCCTCGTTGGAAGGGAAGTTTATGGGTCGCCTCGTTCGTCTGAGTTTGCCGGTTCTGACATTGGCCTTTGTGTGCCTGTGTTCGGCTTGTGCCGAAGCGTGCCCGATGTGCAGTCAGTCGCTTGCTGAAGAGAATGCGCTGCCCCGGGCGTACATGTACAGCATCTTGTTCATGCTCGGGATGCCGGCGACGATCTTTTCGGGGTTCGGTTTGACCCTGTTCTACAAGTTCCGCAACTACAATGCGGCGCAGGCGGCTTTATCGGCGGAAGAAAGTCTTCCGCCCGTAGAAGCCGGTGCGCCGCCTTCGGTTCAACGGGCCTGACTGGCCTGACTGGTGATACATTGATGCGGCAGGGCGCCATCGAACGGCGGGTTTGACCGCCGCCCCCGACCTCCCGCATTCTGACCAGCAGTGCCGATCGGCTGACACCGGCGTTGCCGATCGCGTTCAGCGCTTCATGGGCCGACGCGCAGTCACCTGAAACCGCTCGACCAGCAGCCGGGTTTTGCCGTCAGCTCCCTGCTCGATTCCCTGCGCGAATTGTTCGACGGAAAAAACGTCCCATCCCTGGCCCGACAACTCTCCCAGTTTGACGAGCAGCCCGCCGGCTTCGACGTTTTCAGTCGAATACTCCCACCGCAGGGCCGATGGCGCCTCGTCGGGGTACGACAGCGCCGGCCGACCCGGGACAAGCAGTAATCCGACGGCAAATAGACACACGACGCACAGTGACGGAATAACGACGCGGCGAGCCTCGATCATCATCGACTCCTTGTCAAAGGAAGCATGGGATTTGGCAGCGATCGGCTCGGAGGATAACCAACCGTTCAATCGCGTGGCAAGTCGGTTGTCGAGCTGCAGGTCGCCTCAGGCCCTGTTCCAATCCGGTTTCGGCAAAGTCGGCTGAGAGCGGGCTGTCGCCGCGGCAGTCTCGCGATCGGTGGAGTCGATCGGTCACGGCCGGATCGTCCGATTGTCCCCTGTCGACCGGTGTGCCTCTGGCCGAATTGACATCATTCGCCGTCGAACCGAATCAGGGCTTTTACGTCGTATTGCGCCAACCGTCGGCGTCCTTTGAGTTCGGGCAGTTCGATGATAAACGCGCAACCGACCACGCGCCCGGCCAGGCGTTCGACCAGTTTGCAGGTCGCCTCACAGGTGCCGCCTGTCGCCAGCAAATCATCCACAACGAGGCACCGATCGCCGCTGACGAGGGCATCGCGGTGCAACTCGATGCAGTCGGTTCCGTACTCGAGCTGGTACTCCTGGCGCTCGACTTGAAACGGCAGCTTTCCCTTTTTGCGGGCCATCACCATCCCGCAGTTGAGGTAGTTGGCGAGCGCCCCGCCAATCACGAACCCGCGCGATTCGATCGCCACAACCTTGTCGATCGGTGCATACCGATAATGGGCGACCAATTCGTCGACCGCCCGCTTGAAGCCCCACGGATCCTGAAACAAAGTCGTGATGTCGCGGAATTGAATGCCCGGCTTGGGAAAATCGGGGATCGTGCGGATCAGAGCTTTGAGCGAATGTTGAAGTTCTTCGTTCATCTGCAAATGGATCTCTCATTGGTGGCCGGCGGCGGAGCGTTCATTGACAATCCTACAACGATTCCAAACCGGTGAAGAGCCCGGCGCGGCCGTCGGCCGCAACCACAGCAAAGAAGGGAACCACGAATCATTCGAATTAAACGAATGACGGAATTGAACAGAAGCGGGCAGTTGGCAGCACAAGCCATCAGGCCGCCCTCGGCGAATCGATTGAGTGGTCAGTCGCCGGGCCTGCCGCATGCAGACCCCGATGCAATTCCCGCCGCCGCTGCCGCATTGGCCCGTCGCCTTCCATTTCCCGCAGTTCGTCGCGGACCTCTTGTTTCGTCATCCGGATCGACTGCTCGAAACTCCAGAGTTGAAATCCATAATCGAGAACCGCCAATCCGGCCAGCCCCAGCGCCAATCGAAAACCAAGGCTGGTCAGCCACCCCCCCACCTGCTGAGCAAACCCCGCCGTTGTCAGGCTCGAACTGCCGAGCAAGTCCGCCCACTGACTGGCAATAAACCCGGATAAAATCGTCGCCAAAACCAGAATTTTCAGCAAATCAGCGGTGAATCGCACGACTGCCGAAACTGCAAACAACCGCCGCAACCCGGCTATCGGGTTCACCCGCTCCAGATCGGGAACAAGGATTTGCGTCGTCGCCAGAAAGCCGACCTGCAGCAAGTTGACAGCAACAGCCGCCAGGGTCAACAGGCCCAGAGTTGGCAGCAGGCTGCGGACCGCAAGGCGAGCGAGACCCCATTCCTGCGCCGCCAGCCGCTGGGGTTCGATCGTGCTCCAGGCCGGCGCCGACAGCGATTCCCGCAGAAATTCGCCGAGCGCTCCCGCCAGATCGGCCCCCAGAAAGTTCAACGCGATCGCTGACGCCAGCACCATCGCCGCCGAGGTCAGATCGACACTGCGTGCGACCTGCCCGCGCTCGCGGACTTCGCGACGTCGGCGCTCCGTCGGCGGTTCAGTCTTGTCACCTTGTTCGAGATCGGTTGCCACGGCAGGGAGTAGGGGCTAGGCGGCTAAGGGACTTAGCGACTTCGTGACTCAGGGACTCTTTGACTCAGCGGCTCTCCACCGCCCGACGCAATTGCAGCACCGCCTCAGGCACAACGTCGGCAAGCAGGTCGCCGGCGAGCAGGGCCGTACTTCCCAGGACCAGCAACCCCACCAGCGCTCGAACCGGGAAACCCAGCATCAGGACGTTGATCTGCGGAGCAGCCCGCCCCAGAACACCCAGGGCCAATCCCACGACCGCCAGCGTTGCCAGTACCGGAGCCGAAACCTGAAGGGCCAGCATCAGCGATTGCTGCACCAGCCGGGTTAACAATTCGAACATCGGCGGGCCGACGCCGGCAGCGCCGATTGGCAGCGATTGAAACGTGTCGAGTAACGCCGCGACAATCAGCAGATGCCCGCCGATCAGCAGAAAGACCAACAGCCCCAGTTGATGCAGCAATTGGCCGCTGAGGCTGACGTCGCCGCCGAGTTCCGGGTTGAAGACTTCCGCCAGCGAGGTCCCGATCTGCTGGTCGATCAGCCGCCCGGCCATCTGCATCCCCGAAAGGATGGTCTGCATACCCAATCCCAGAGCCAAACCGACCATCAATTCACCCGCGCCCATCCGCACCAGATCGGCGACGTCGCCGCCGATCAGCGGCGGCCCGGCCGCCAGACGATCAAATCCCAAGCCGTCGATCGGTTGCCGCGAAGCCATCGGCAATAGCGCCGGCGTGACCACCAGGGCCAGCGCTAGCACCAACAGCGCTCGAAATTTCAGCGGCAGCGCCTGGTGCCCGAACACCGGCCCCCAGACAAACAACCCCGCCAGTCGGGCCACAACCAGTCCGAACGCAACAACGCCCTGCGCCGACTCGCGCAGCACCTGCTGGCAGAACGGGTCGATGATCGATTCCACAGGTATTTATCTCTTCGCGTCGAAGGCATTCAAACGGGCTATTAATCCGTTCTACGTGAACTTGCTCAGCTCTTGTCGCGGCCCGTTAAAAGTTCGAGGGAATCTCCCGATACAACGTCGTCGTATAGTCGACCAGCCGCGAGATCGACCAGGGCAACAACAGCAGCACCACGACCGCGACGACGATCAACCGTGGCACGAAGCTCAGCGTTTGCTCGTGAATTTGCGTCACGGCCTGCAGCAGGCTGACGACCAGCCCGATGGCCAGTGACATCACCAGGGCCGGGGCGGCAAGCAACAACCCCAGCGTCGTCGCCTGACGCACGAGATCGACGGCGGTGTCGGTACTCATGGAGGCGCCCCGGTCGCGGCAACACTGGCCAGCAGCATCCCGACGATCAACATCCAACCATCAATCAGGACGAACAGCAGCAGCTTGAACGGAAACGAAACGAGCGTCGGCGGGAGCATCATCATCCCCATGCTCGACAGAACCGTGGCGACAACCAGATCGATCACCAGAAACGGCAACAGAATCTGAAAACCAATCACGAACGCGGTTTTGAGCTCACTCAGCAGGAAGCTCGAGATCAGGGTCGGCAGCGACACGTCGTTGTATTTTTCGGGCTCACGATACGCCGCGCCGATCGACCGAGCCGACTCGCTTTCATAATCGATCAGCATCCACACCGTGTCGCTATTCCCGGAATTTTCGATCTGATTGATCATGAACTGCCGCACTGGACGAACTGACTTCTCGAACGTCACGGCCAACGACAAAGCGGGCTGCCCCTCCTCAGGATGCATGTACGGCCCCAGACCCTCGTCGTAGCTCTGCTGCCAGACCGGCGACATCACCATGACCGTCAGAAACAGACACAGTGCCGTGAGCACCTGGTTGGGGGGCAACTGCGGCGTCCCCAGGGCCTGCCGCAATAAGCCCAGCACGATCGTAAACCGCACGAAACAGGTGGTCATGATCAGAATCGACGGCACGAGACTGAGAACCGTCATCAAGATCATCACCGGGATCGTCGAGCCTAACCCGCCCGGCGACAGCCACTGCTCCAGCCCGAAGCCGGCCGCCGTGGCAGCCGGCTCGGGGGCCGCCGGAAGCTCTTCCTCGACAATTCGAGCCATCGAATGACTTCGTGGGGGCGGCAATTCCCGGCCTGAATCGTCGTCGACGTCCGCCGCAGGGACGGCGCCCCCGGCATTCGAAATCGCCTTGCCGGACGACTTTTTTCGAGCCGCCGGATCGGCCCCGAGGGCGCCGGCCAATACGACGCAGCAGACGCTCACGGCCGCCAACCGGCGCACGATTTGCATCTTCCCCGGACCATTTGATCGGCGAATTTTTCCATTCATGATGCGGTCCCCCGAGACGGCGGGAGTTCGGCCATCGTCACAGCCTCCCGCGACGATGGCTGCATCCGCTCACGCAATCGAATCACCGCCGGATCGAGATCGCGTTCGCCGGCATCGCCGGTCTTGCCGTCCATCGGCCGGCGTTGAAATAACCGCGAGACGCTCTCGGCCACGGTCACTATCTCGCGCGACCGACACAAATCGGCCAGAGACTCAACTTCGACTGGATCGGTAATTTCGGTCAACGTTCTGAGTCCTGCCGGAGACGATCCCAGCACCAACAGCCGCGATCCGCAGCGGACGAGATGAATGGCATTCCGCTCATCAATGACACTGCGTCCGAAAACTTCAAGCACTTCGGCCGGCAGCGTGTTTCGCGACGTCAATCCGCGGCGCTGGAACAGTTTTGCCGATGCGACGATCAGTATCAGAACGATCAACAGAGCGCCGCCGGTGGTCGTCCAGCGTCCCGCCGATCGCCCTGGATCGTGCGAAGCCGCGGCGCCCGCCGCGGTCTTTGTCGTCCGCTCGGAAGTTCGCGGCGTAATCGACTGCGGCGCGCGATTAACGGCGTCGGCCCACGCGCCCGAACCGAGCGCCAGCCCTCCCGTCGCGACGACAACGGCCACGACCAATCGCCGAGCCCTCTTCCGCATGGAAATCCCTTTCCGGATCACTGTCCGCGGGCGCGCCACGTTCCCAGAATTTCGGCGATTCGCACGCAGAGTCGATCGTTCAAAACCAGCACTTCTCCGCGGGCGATCAGTCGTCCGTCGATGACGATGTCGACCGGATCCTCTGCGCGTTTGTCGAGTGTCACGATCTCTCCATCACGCAACGACAGCCGCTCGTCAGCCGACAGTTCGGCGCGCCCCAGTTCGATCTGCAATTCCAATTCGGTGTCCCCAGTCGATTCCGGCTCGTTCGCAGTCGGTGCCTGCGACGGGGGGTCAAACGCCACAAACTCGTAAGGCCGCGCCTCAGCCAGATCCTGCGCGTACAACGCTCCCCGGGCGGGCTGCGAACCGTACTGCGATGCTGGCGGCGACTCAGGCAGCGTCACGGTGCCGACGGTCGAACTCAACAGTGACGCAATTTCGTCGGGGAACAGCAGATCATCGTTGACATCAGACACAGGCCACCGTGCCCTCGGAGGAAAGCGATCGTCAGCCGCTCGGGCTGGATCTTTTCGCGAACGAAGCTATATACGCTTCCCTTGAAAATGCGTCAATCCGATGATTGTCGTGTAAACCCTTGGCGCAGCGCCCTCCGCCGACACCGCGCGGTGTGGCAACATCGACTCTGATCGGGCACAATTGGCGGTCACAAACCTCTTCCCATAAATGAGTTGCAACTGGGCAGCCGCCCCACAGCGAAGTCGACGAATTGCAAACGATTTCAGTGACAACCGGTTCCAGGCTCCATTGCGGAGTGCTGGCCAACGGCGCCGCAGTCGGCCGGCAGTTTGGCGGAGTGGGGGTCATGATCACGACTCCCCGCCTGGTGCTGCGCGCGTCAAGGGCCGATTTCGAACAACGTCTCGGCGACCCCGGCGTCTGCCTGCGAATTGAACAGGCCGCAGCCCGGTATCGAAAAAACGCTCCGGCCGAGTTCCAGCCTCCCGCGGTCCATTGGCAGGCGATCGAGGGACTGCCCCCGCATGCCGGGTTGGGTTCGGGGACACAACTGGGCATGGCGGTGGCAACGGTTCTCTCGCTGTATGCCGGTGACTCGAAAGCGAGCGGTGTTGAACTGGCACGTCGCGTCGGCCGAGGTCTGAGGTCGGCCGTCGGGTTGCATGGTTTTTTGCAGGGGGGCCTGCTGATCGAAGGGGGCAAGTTATCAGATGAATCGATCAGCCCGCTGGTCGCCCGCATCGCGGTTCCCGCGGACTGGCGCTGGGTTCTGATCCAACCGCGCGGCACTGAAGGACTCTCGGGGGCGGCAGAACAACAGGGCTTCGCCAAGCTGCCACCGATGCCTGGCTCGACGACTGACCGGTTGTGCCGACTGGCGATGCTCGACCTGGCTCCCGCCCTGATCGAGGCTGATTTCGGAAAATTCTCCGATGCACTGCACGCCTACGGACAAATCGTCGGCGAGTATTTCGCACCGGTCCAGGGGGGGATTTACGCCGATGCGCGACTGCTCGACCTGGCACCGAGATTGCGCGCTCTGGGAGTGAGTGGATTCGGACAAACCTCATGGGGCCCGACACTATTCGCGCTGTGTCCCGATGCCGCAGCGGCATCACGGCTGGTTGAGACTCTACGACGGGATCCGGCCTGCACCCAGTGCGATTTGACGATCGCCGAACCGCTCAATCACGGTGCCACGGTTGCGATTCTGGAGTGACTTCCGACGGGCTGCAACCGACCCGTAGACTTTAGTCCATACGAAAAAAATGCCATGTGCGCCACGGGCCGGAGGTGTTGCAGGGGTCGAGGACGAGGCGCGATGGAAAGCGTGATTTGAAATCGGACGCGACCCCCCCTGCCCCCCCCTTGCTAACCACTCGCATCGATCAGTCCGACTCGTGCTACGTGATTCGACAAATCACCCATCGGTCCGCTCGCCTCACGTATATCCGGGCAGCCGACGTGAGGTGGTTCACTCCCCGCCCCAACGGCGTTTCCGCTGGAGACCCAATTCGCCCCCTGATACGATGATCCTGAAGAGCCATCGCTCAATTCCTCCTCGTCGTCGATCGGCATAAACGCTCAGCACCATGACAGACACCACGCACTCGGTCGGCATCGACCTGGGGACCACCTATTCCTGCATTGCCTACCTCAACGAGCAGGCTGAGCCGGTTTCCCTCGCCAACCAGGAAGGCGAACTCTCAACCCCCTCGGTCGTGATGTACGACCATGGAGAAGAGATCGTCGGCACCGAAGCGCTGCGCAACGCCATTGTTTCGCCCAGCCGGGTGATCCAGAACGCCAAGCGATTTGTCGGCACGAAGGAAGTCTGGACGATCGACGGCACGGCGTACACTCCGGTCGACGTTTCGGCCAGCATCCTGCGAAAGCTATTGCGAGACGCGACGCGGCAGATCGGGCCGATTCAACGGGCCGTGATCACCGTGCCGGCGCAGTTCAGCGAAGCGCAGCGCCTGGCGACCGTCGCCGCCGGCCGGCAAGCCGGGCTGACGCAGGTCGATATCATCAACGAGCCGGTCGCGGCGGCTTTGTGCTACGTGCTGGGAGCCGAAGGCCTGTGGTTTTCAGAACTGGCCGCCGAACAGCGAATTCTCGTATACGACCTGGGTGGCGGGACGTTTGATCTGTCGCTGGTGAGCTATTCGAAAGATCACGTGCGGGTGATCGCCAGCACGGGCGACTTGCGGCTGGGGGGCATTGACTGGAATCAGTGCCTGCTGAATGCCGCCGCCGATCAGTTCATGAAAGAGTTCGGCAAAGACCCGCGAAAGGACCCCGAAAGCCTGCAACACCTGTCGCTCGAGGTCGAGCAGTGCAAACGCAGTCTGACGGTGCGCTCGAAAGCGGCTCTGATCGTGCAGCACGCCGGGCACCGCAAGACGTACCAGATCGAACGCGAACAGTTCGACCAGATCACCCGGCAACTCGTGCGGCGCACCGAAGAGATCACCCGCAAGCTGATCGATGCTCACCGTCGCGGCTCGTCGCACCTCGACCTGACCGTGCTCAGTACCGGCGGTTCGTCCCGCATGCCGATGATCGAAGCCATGCTCGCCGGCCTCAAAGGCACGACGATCAGCAAGGCGCTCTCGCCCGACCAGTCGATCGCCCACGGTGCGGCCATTTACGCCGGCATGCTGCTGACCAACAGCGATTTCGTGCATTCGATCATCGACCCGCAGGCGGCCGCCCGGCTGTCGCAGATGCGGCAGCAGAGCGTGAATGCCCGGGCCCTGGGGATTCTGGTGCGCGACATGGGGGCCAACCGCCGCGTTCCCTTCTATTTGATTCCCGCCAATACCGCGCTGCCGGCGTCGGTCACGGAAACGTTCGGGACGGTGATTCCCAATCAGCAGCGGGTGCGGCTGTTCATTATCGAAAGCGGAGGCGGCCCCAATCACGAGTTTGCCCAGTTGGGAACCTGCACGATCGACAAGCTGCCCCCGAACTTGCCGGCCGAATCGCGAATTGCCGTCACCATCAGCTATGACGCCAGCGCGCGGGTGACGGTTTCGGCCCGCGACAAAACCAGCGGCAAAGAGGCGCGAACCGAAATCGAACGCGGTGACAATCTGGTCTTTCGCGATGATCTGCCCGGCGACGCTGAAGACGAAATCCTGACGCTCGAACCGTGCGACGAATCGACGGCGTTTCCCGTGGCGCTTTCCGAACCGAAGCCGGTGGCACGCCCGGCCGCCGCAAAACCGACCACTGCCGCAAAACCGACGATTGCCGCAAAGCCAGCCGTCGTCCCCGTGAAACCCGCTGCCGAGCGGGGCCCGGCAGTTCCCGCGCGACCGGCGGCAGCCGAGCCTCCCCCAGCGGTCGTGAAGTCGAACAAACCGACGATCAGACCGGTCCCCGCGGTCAACGTGGCGCCGTTGTCGCGGAAGCCTGAGACGGGCGAGATTATCGAGTTGCCTCGCAAGAAAAAACCGGCTGCCCCCGCGCCGCCGCCCAAACGCGCCGCGAAGCCGCCGCGCCCAGGAGACAGCGACCCCGGTGCGGAAGAATTCTGGCGAATGCTCGATCAACAGTGAGACGGCAAACGGTCACTCAACTGACAACCTGGGCGACGACGATGCTGCCGGCGGCAATGACGGCTGTCGCTGCCAGCTTGAGCCGGCGACGGTAGGCGCCCCCCGTCAGCTCGTCCAGTCGAAAATAGCCGGCAGCCGAGCTGAGCATCAACGTCACCAGCCCCAGCATGCTGCCCAGGATCAGCAGGCGGTGATTCACGATCTGGCCGCGCCACGACTCGTGAATCGCATCGCTCAGCTCCGGAGAATAATCGAGTTGCAGATGGGCTCGGTACATCTTGGCGGAAATGCCGTTTCCGAAGTCTTTGTCAATCACCTCGCCGACCAGGTCTTTGACCCCGTAGTGATCGACGGCACTCACCGGCACTTGCCAGTCGCCAGAGAGGGGAAATTCTCCCTGATAGTGCTGTTTGACCTGCTTCAGCGCCTCGGAGGTGATGTGTTCTTCAGCCAGGGGCAGCGTTGCGAATCGTTGACTGCTCAGGCACATCACTTCGCGACCGTTCACAAAGCGGGGCTTTGCATTCCATTGCGGATCGTCGGACGATGTCGATCGCACCTTGAGACGCGGTTCTCCCCTGGCGAGCTCCGAAAGTTCGT
Organism: Planctomycetaceae bacterium; assembly: GCA_009691905.1. Lineage (GTDB taxonomy): Bacteria > Planctomycetota > Planctomycetia > Planctomycetales > Planctomycetaceae > SIAF01. The sequence goes on from SIAF01000051.1 coordinate 11,849, forward strand.
TTGTCGCAATCGATGCTTTCGCCGCCATCGCTGGAACAGCCGAACCGCGCGCGGCAAGTCGTTCCCTGGCATTCGTCGCTTCCGCCTCAATCGCCGGCACGCGCTCGGCGGTTGCCAACGACACCGCCTGAGCGACCACGGTCGAGTTCGTCGATGGGCTGGTGAAATTCCTCTCTGATCGGGCAGCGATCAAGCCCACGACCGTCATCGCGGGGACGACCCATATCAGCACCGCCAGTGACGCTTTGATTCGCGGCCAGATCCCCAGAGACTGCCGCGACGAGACCAGCACCGTCGCCACCAATACTCCGGCGACGACGAGCAGCAGGCCGATCAAGCTGAGAACGGACAGGCCCAGTTTCAACGCGGGTATAGAATTGATCAATTGTTGGGGGCCGTCGGTGGAGGTCATAAATCACTCATGGTCCGTTTTTTTCGAAATTGAACTGGTCGAGACGGATGCGTGTCCAATTCGGCGCGCGTGCCTCGCAATGCGTCAAACGACGGGCTTGTCATCCACAAAGCCGTGGCGATGGCCGGGCGAGACCCAGGGGGCCGACAATTGAACGACGAGTGAAATCGCCACCGCCCAGCACACCCCCCATCCCTGCGGAAACACAAACAACGCCGGAATAAAAAACGCCATCAGGCCGCTGGCGAGTGCCGAACTGACCTTGAGCCGGCGGCTGCGGAAGCCGTCGGCCTGCCACCACCAGTGCAGCAGTGCAAACAATGCCGCGAAGAAGGTGACGAAACCGGCCAAAGTCGGGTCGCGGCTGGCCCCCAGCAGCGGGAACTGGCCGATACTGCTGAACAAACCGGGAAACACGCTGTTGAATCGCGGCTCGACCATCAGCGATTGATCGAGCCAGAAGGCACACGCCCCGACGGCGGCCCCGAGGGCCGTTGCGATCAGCCGCCGCGGCGTCGTCTCGGCTCCGCCCCCTTCGCGGAGTTTTGCCGGCAGAAGCACGGCCCATGAGCCGAGCACCGTGGTCAGTCCGAACAGCCCGATACTCGCCGGATCGGCCAGAGTATTGACGGCGCCGGGACCGAGCACCGACCAGTATTTCGCGGCGAGCGCCGCCAGAAACGTGGCCGGAACAGTCCAGAATACGGCCAGCGCCATCGAAGACGACAGCCCCCCCAATCGCGTTCGCAGGTCAATCGATCGCACCGTCGCCGGCGAGAATTGGGGCGGGCCTTTCTTCGGAGGGACCACCTTGGGAACGAACTTTGCCACAGGTACCGCAATGACGGGTGCCAGCGGTTTCATTGCCGCGATCGGATCAGGCCCCGCAGTCTGCGGCGATCTGCCGGCGGGGACGGGGTTCCGTCCGTTTCCTGCTGGACCGCCAGGGGCGTTGGTCAGCTTGTGATAGTGCTTGACGAACCAATAAATCAGGTATACGAAAGCCGCCGTGCTTCCCATGGGAACGAACGGTCCTCCGCGCCAGCCGACATGGGCAGCGACGCCGGGAAACACGAACAAAAACACAAACCCCAGCGCCAGGACGAGCCAGGGATTGCGGCGAACCTCTTCAGCGAAAAACTGCTTACCGGTCTGCGGGGTCGCGGTTTTAGGCGCCGAACCGGCGGGCGAGGGAGGGCCTGACGCAAGAGGGTAGGGCAGGGTGTGTGCGTGTCCCGAGGGTTCGCCCCCGACGGCTTTGCCGTTGACCGGTCGCGCTGCCGCAGCGTGTTCACCCACTGGCAGCCCCTGTACGGCCCGGCGGAATTCGTCGGCCAGGACCATCGCGCCCGGCGTGCGGCGTTGCGGATCCTTCTCGAGGGCGCGGGCCAGCACGGGACGAAATTGGGCCGCGATCCTGGTCAGATCGGGCGCCTCGGTCATGTGCTTCATCAGAATCTCGCCGGTGCTTTCGCCGTTAAACGGCACTTGCCCGGTCAGCAATTCATAGAGCATGATCCCCAGGCTGTAAACGTCGAGTTCGCTGCCGTATTTGCCGTGTGCCACCTCGGGGGCCATGTAGTACACCGTGCCGACGCTCTCGGTCTGGGCACTGCGGCGGCTGGGAGTGATGAACTTCGACAGCCCGACATCGCCGATCTTGACCACGCCGTTTTCGCGGAAGACGTTGGCAGGCTTCAAATCGCGATGGACGATCCCGCGATCGTGCAGAAAGCCGATTCCCGCCGCCATGCCCGACAGCCAGGCCTCGACTTCGGCGATTGGCAATCCCTTGGGGTGATCTTCAAGCACCTGTTCGAGACTTTTTCCCGAGACGAACTCCATCACGACCCAGGAATCGTCTTCAGCATCGGATTTGATATCGAAAATCGTGACCAGGTTCGGATGCTTGAGGTTCAGGCACTGCCGGACGCCCCGCAGCTCGACCTGCTGATTGCGCTGCAGCAGTTTGAGGGCCACTTCTTTGCCCGAGTCACTGAGTGCGTAATACACCTCGCCGAAACCGCCTCGATCAATGGCGCGCTTGATCGTGTAGCCCGCGAGGGGGGCGGCTTCGGGGGCAAACGTGAATTTCATGGTTTTGTTCCGCTTTTGTTGCGGGTGAGTCGAAGTTTCGAATAGGCTCGGCTGCGATTCACGGCCAAACGGCAGGGGTGCGTTTCAGCAAACGTCGTCGATCTCAGGCTGGTTCACGAAATTGTTTCGAGGCGGAAACGAATATCGGTTGCGGTCACGACCGTCCCCGGCGGCAGCTCGCCCCCGCCGGGGGAATGCCGCCCGTCGATGAACAAATCGTCCCGCGATTTGCAGCACAGCGCACCGCCCTGGCGGTACAACAGCAGCGACTGCGGCCAGTCGGGGCACACGATATGATTTTCGGCGGCCGGACCCAGCAGGCAGGTGTCGTGCATCAAAACGACCGCATCGGCCGCGTACGCCGGTCGATGGTCGCTCAAGAAATCGAGCCGTGCCGAGCCGCTCATCACGCAGGGCAGCCGGAATCGCAATCGCACCGAGCCCCCCAGTTGCAGTTCATTTCCGTCGCACAGGTCGGCCCGCTCATGCAACGGCCGGCCGGCGATCAAAACCGGCGCGTGGGCATAGATGACGTACCGCTCGCCGCTGCGGCTCAGGGTGGCGTGCCGCCGCGACAGATTTGCGAGCAGCGACACGTCGGCGGCCCCGTCGGCCGCCGGCCCGCCGATGGTGATCGAATCGCCCAAGCAGACCAGAAACACGCCGACCCGGTCGATCCACAGTCGAAAGCGCTGGCTGCGATCGGCCACGGCGGGTGCTCCCAGGAGGTAATCAGACATGGCCAGGGCACTCATGTTCTTGACTCACTTCCCGTGACTGCCGGCATCGAGCACGGCCTTGATGTCGTCGGCCGACATTCCTCGCTCGATCATCGCCTGCTTCAAGGAGGCCTCCCAATGCGAGACCTTAGCGGCGTGCCAGTAATGGGCCACGGCCGGAATCACGATGGTCAGCGTGAGAAAACTGAAAGTCGCGACCGCCATGACGCTCCCTGGCGACAGCCAAATAGGTTCAGCCGTGGTCTGGGCAAGAATCCAGCCATGCGGCACGCAACCACTCAGAACGGAGTCGAACAGTGACATGATCTGCTCCTGAGGTGCAACTGGGTGTAATGATTCGGCAGCCGGAGTGAAAGAGCCTCAGAACCTGCTCCGCATCAGTATACCCAACGGGAGACTCGGTCGTCAGACGTCGCCGCCGGGTTCGGCCAAAAAAAAGCCGGCCGGCCGGCGCGGCGGGTGGTGCATGATTCCCGCCGGCCGGCCGGTCAGCATTCGTTACAGCGAGTTGCGGTCAGCCACCGACTTGTCGGTCGCTTCGGCAGGCTGCACACCGCGACCGAAATACTCGTCGATCTGGGTCGACAGGTCTTCCGGAACCTGGTTGGCTGCCTCGACCGGAATCAGTCCCACGAACTTGCCTTCTGTGTCGAGGACGCGCTGCGTCACGTCGAGCTGCTTGTTCAGCTCGCTGATCAGCTTCTTGGCACGGGCCAGTTGCGAGTTGTCGAGTTGCACGCTGCTGGCGGTCTGAGCGGCCTGAATCGTTTTCACGCGGGCTTCGAGGTGCTCGACTTGGACTTCCAGGTCGCGCTTCTCAGACAGCATGTTGTCGAGCTTTTCGCGAGCGGCAACCACCGACTTCTCGCGGGCCGACAGAATCTGCTTCTTGCTGGCCAGTGTCGATTCGGCGATTTTGAAGCGCTCGAAGCGGCTGGAGAGATCGCGCTTCACGTCGTTGGCCGAGTACGTGCGGCTGGCGTACTGGTAAGTCTGCCTGCCCGAGTCGATGTCGTGACGCAGGGCCAGAATATCACCCTTCTGCTTGCCCAGTTCGTTTTCGCACCGCGCGACGTCGCGCAGCAGGTGCTCGACATTGACCTCTTCTTCAGCAATCACATGCATGCACTGGCGAATGTCGGGAACGAGATTCTCAACCAGATTGCGGGCCCGCTGAATCTCGAACTCGATCGGCACTTCGCCTTTGATTGCGTCGCGGGCTGAGCTGCCGAACGTCTTGACGTAGCTGACCACGTCGCGCCCGAACACAAACGTGCTGAGTAACGCCGCCGCGGCCATTCCAAGGATTGTCTTCTTCAACATGGTCAATTCTCCCCTGATTCGAAACGAGCGAAACTCGCACCATTGATTCGTGTCGGAGCGGCCGCCAATCGACCTCTCCCCGGCGAGTGGTTCGCCCCCGTTGGAAAATTCTTGAAAAAAATTCAAGAAATCGTCGACGGGCGGGAGCGGCTGTTGCGACCGGCAAGTCGCGGTTTGCTGCCGGGTGCCACGCGAGCGTCGTAGAAAAGACTCTTAGTCCGTTCCAGCCAATGAACAAGAGATGAAACACCCACACAATTCGCCGTAACATCTTTGTCAAACGATCGATCCGTCGATTCGTCCCGGACCGGCCAACAACGAAGTTGGCCAAGTCTATGAAAAACCGCGGGAATTCCTCGGAGAGCGCAACATGGAATCGGGCGAACACCCCCAAATTCCGGCGAAATCACCAGGAGAGCGCAACAAGCCACGGGCCGGCCGAGCGTAGGCGGGTTTCTCCGAAACCCGCAGCAAACGGCTTCGAGACCATGGGAATGCGCAACAAGCCGTTGGCCTGCAATTTCTTGTTCAAGTTGGTGGACAAACGGCCATTATTCGTACAAGATGCCGCAAGATGCGGGCCAGATACTCTTCGTTGCGCGTACGTCTTGACGGTGCTTGATTATGGATTGCTCGCCTTTCTGCAAAGTCAGGAACCGGGTGCTCGGCAGAAACGAGGTTGTCCAATGAAAAATCGTAGCCGGTCCTATGAGGCTGTGAAAATCTGCTCGGGGTGGACTTCTACGACTTCTTGAAGCGCAACCGAGATGACTTCCGAATGCCAGTGATCGAACTTCTGCGGAGACTGATCAAGTGAAGCAGCCAACCTTATTTGATGATCGACCGACCTTCACAGGCCCAAGGTTTCGGCCGTTATCACATCACCGCCGTACCCCAACAGGTTCAGTTACGCTCGTGAAACGCGACCCCACCTCTTCTTCTTTGACTTTATAAAAAGCGCACAGGCAGTGGGACAAATGGAAACCGATGCCATCGGCGGCACTTGGGGAAAGGCAACTTCTGTGCTCGCGCACGGGATTACTCCCAAGAATAAACTGATCAAGAATCTACTCGATCCGTATTTGCACCGCATTCACGCGGACGGAAATCTGATGGCGAGTTACGTCGTCAAATACTTCAACAACATGTACGATCATGCCGGTCAAATCGCTGAGGTTTGTGGTGCAAGAGCGCGCCTGGCCTACGTCATTGGCAACAGCAAATTCTATGATCATCCCTTGCCAAGTGATGAAATTCTGGCTGCGATTTTCGAAGAATACGGTTTCCGCCTCGAAGGAATCGAGCGGATGAGGAAGCGCCAGAGCAAGTCGGGGCTTTACGAGGCGGTTGTATTCATGCGTCGCGCATAGCAGACAGTGACTCGCTGATCGAAATGGAGCACTTTGGGGATTTGATCTGAGCGCCTTGACTCTTCGGATTGGGTACTCGCCCTACGACGACGACTTTGCCGACGAGATGCCCCAGTCGGTTTTGCAGGCTGCAGGTCAAGCCGCTCGAATCGCCAATTCTTCCGGTCTGCTGTCGGTGGACGTGGCCAACGTGGGGGCGAGCGCTGCGTGGCGCGCGATCCAGACCTGATGGCACGTAGCGAAATACCAGACCGTCGTCCCCAATCCCAGAAGGCCGACTCGCCCGGTATAGCGGAGCGCCGCATAGTGCGCGATCGTCAGAACGACCGGGACGACCGCCAGCCACAACGCTGCCCGCGCTCTCCCGATTTGGTGAAGCCACAACGGGACGAACACGACCGCCGGCAGCCAGAAGACGAAGTAGTGGCCGCGCGACACCGGCGAGACCACCAGCGTGGCGACCCCCGCCAGGCCGAATGCCACGCCGTGCAGCAGCGGCTGCGAACTGCGGCCGGCGATCACGACGACCGCACCCAGCCCCAGCAGCGCCGCCAGTCGCAGGGCCCGCAGCACCTGCGACACCATCGGCGCGTCCATGGGCATGGCGGCTAAGGTGACATCCATTTTCACGTCATCGGGACCGTTCAGAAACTTATGGGCAAACCAGTTTCCGCTGCGGTAAACCGCATTTTGCAGGCTCTGGTTGCGCATGGACGCCACGTCGCCGCCAAAGTCGTTCTGCCGCACATCATCGACATGCGAACCCACCTTTTCGTACCACGTGTGCAGATACCCGAGGTTAGCGTTCCAACCCAAAAGCGCCGCCGGGAGCAGCAATAGGAAAAGGAGGCAGCCCGCAACCAGCCCCAGCCCCGGAAAGAACACCTCCTGTGCGAGCGACGCGGGACGTGAAGACCCCCTGCGGCCGACGGGACCGGCGCGGCTCAGCGCGGCAATCGTCAGCAGGGCCAGCGCGCAGCCGGCGGGCAGTGCCGGTGTCAGTTTGAGGGCAATCGGCAAAGAGAGCAGAACACCACCGACGAGACTGGAGAGCGGCGATTTCCCCAGCCAGATCAGGCGAAATCCGAGGAGCAAGAAGTAAATCAGGGCCACCCCCATTTGGCCGCGCTGCATGCAGTTGAGCGCGGGAAACAGGGCCGCCAGCAGGGCGGTGAAAAATAACCAGCGCGGGGCCGATTGACGATCAGCCTCTGACGGCACAAAGGCCAGGACCAGTCGCCGCAGTTCGAAATAACAGCCGAAGGCCATGAGGGCCGAGAGGGCAAACCACACCGTAGCCTGCCATGGAGTGCTCAGGTGCGCCAGAGGGGCGACGACCAGGGCGAACAGCGGCGGATACAGATATTTCCAGCCGCGAACGTTGGCAACTTCGTAAGGATCGCGACCATCAAAAAAGGCCGCCCCTGCCTCGGTGTAGACTGTGAAATCAGTCATATGCCCGGACGGGTGCCGGGCGTCGACGATCGCCCGCCGCGCGACGTCGACGCCGCTCCAGATCGCCAGCCCCACCGCCAGCCCCAGAAAGACCGCCCAGTGGCGGCGAACCTCGGCGATCGGGCAGTAGTAAACGTCGTGCGACGAAGGCACGTTCGAACAATAGTCAGGTAACAAAGTGAACACGCATCTCCGGGATACATCAGGTCCGCAGGTATTTATATCTTCGCGTCGACCCAGGTCCCACTTTCAACAGGGTGCCATGCGATCAGCGTCATTCGGCACGTTCGATGCTCCATTCGCCGGCCTGGATGCCTCGCGCACCGTTTTCGCGCAACCGCGCGAAGCGCGCCAGCGCCATCAGCGGGAAATAGATGCGATACATGTGATAGCGCAGGTAGAACACCTTGGGAAATCCCGTACCCGTGAACTCGCGCTCGTCCCAGGTGCCGTCGGCGTTTTGCGTATCGAGCAAAAACTGCACGCCCGCTTCGACGGCCGTCGAACGGGCTTCACCGGCAGCACACAACCCGAGCAGCGCCCAGGCGGTTTGCGAGGCGGTCGGCGGGCCTTTCCCGCGGGTCTGGGGGTCGTCGTAGCTGTGCGGCGATTCGCCCCAGCCACCGCACTCCTGCTGGTGGGCTTTGAGCCACGCCACCGCGCGACGGATCCGGGGATCGCCGGCATCGATGCCGATGGCCCGCAAGCCGACCAGCGTTTGCCAGGTGCCGTACAGATAGTTGACTCCCCAGCGACCGAACCAGCAGTGGTCTGTCTCCTGCTCGCGCCACAGAAAATCGAGCGCCGTTTTCGCGATCGGATGGTCGGCTCTCATCCCCAGGCCCGCGAACATCTCCAGATTGCGGGCCGTCAGGTCGGCCGTGCTGGGGTCGATCATCGCGTTGTGGTCGGCAAACGGAACGCGCGTGAACAACTCGCGATCGTTGTTGCGGTCGAAAGCGCCCCAGCCCCCATCTCGGTTCTGCATGCCGGCGATCCACCGGGCGCCGCGCGAAATGGCGCCGACCAGTGGACGTTGACGCTCGATCTCGTACACGGCGCAGTCGGGATCAACGCTGCGGCTCGATAGGACGGCGGCGACTTCATGGCTTTGGACGTTGAGCGCCGGCGAGTCGCCGACAATGAAATCGGCCTGCCAGCAATTCGAGGCCCCGTCGGGCAGACAGCGGGTCAGGGCGATCAGCACCATCGCCGTGTCGTCGACGTCGGGGTAGAAGCGATTTTCGAATTCGAAGAACCAGCCCCCAGGCTGCTTGTTGCGGCTGCGGACCGTCCAGTCGCCGGCAGTGCGGACTTCCTTCGACAGCAGCCACTCGACCGCGCGGCTGATCGGTGGCGAATCGGCCGGCAATCCCGCGTCGCGCAGGGCAATCGTGGCGATGGCGGTGTCCCACACCGGCGATTTGCACGGTTCCAGCCGCAGTGTCTCGCCTTCGGCAATCGATAGTTTTTCCAGTTCGTGCAAAGCGGCCTGGACCAGAGGCGAATCGTCAGCATGGCCCAGGCACTTGAGGGCCACGACGCTCCAGATGATCGGGGGAAAGATCGCCCCCAGCCCGTCGCTGTCGGCAAAGCGCTCGCACATCCATGCGGACGCGCGGCGGATCGCCAAGCCGCGAAGCGGTTTAAGATGCCAGCGCTCGCAGAGCTTGATGCCCCGGTCGATCCCGCGAAAAACGCGGCTCCAGTCGATGCGCGTCGGCTGTTCGAGGGCGTCGACCACGGCCGACGGCCCCATCGACAGCGGCAGCTCGTCGGGCGATTTGAGGAACAGTTCGCGAATGTGGTGCCCCTCGGGAAGCTGGTGCTGCGGGCGAAACGCCCACAGCAGGCTTAAGGGAACCAGAATCGTCCGCGACCATGCCGACATCTCGAAAATGTTGAACGGGCACCACGACGGCAGCAGCACGATCTCGGGAGGCACCGCCGGGCACTGGTCGTAGGCGATGACCCCCAGCAGGGCGAAGTAGTAGCGGGTGAAGCTGTTGACCTGTTCGGCCCCGCCCGCGGCCCGAATCGCCCCTCGGGCACGCTGCATCGGTTCGGATTCGGGCGATTGCCCTGTGATCTTGAGCGCCCAGTAGGCTTTGACCGACGCGCTGATTTCGAGCGGCCCCCCAGGGTAGATCGCCCAGCCCCCCTCGGGCAACTGCTGCTTCAGAATGTAGTTGGCGCAGCGGCCGGCTGTGGGAGACTGTCCCTGACCCAGATACGCCAGGAGCAGAATGTACTCGGACTCGAGGATCGTATCCCCCTCGAGTTCGCCGACCCAGTATCCGGGCGCCGACTGGCGCCTGACGAGGTAATCGCGAGTCCGCTTGATGGCCGTTTCGAGTCGGTTCGACTGGCGGGTGAAGCCTGTATCGGGCAGGCCTGAATTGGGGGCGGGGCGAATGAGATCGTCCTGGGCGGTCCGTGAATGAGGACGGTCGTAACGAAAGCGGCGGTTTTCCAGCCAACCCGAGCTCATTCCAAGCGTCCTGTGATGCCGGGGAAATTTCGTGCATCCGTGCAAGTCGCCGATGGTAAGTAGAGTAGCCATCGGCTGCAACGGCAATCACAACGGCAATCACGGATTGCCCCAAACCGACCCTTTCGATACATTCCGCCCCCCTTCGACCTCCAGGCCGCCCTGTCCATGGATTACCAGTTTCGCCCGATCGGAAAAAAATGCGCCGCGACCGGCAACGATCTCGTGCCCGGCAGCGTCTGTCATTCGGTTCTGGTCGAGCGCGACGGCATGCTGCAACGGCTCGATTTTTCGGAAACGGGTTGGTCGGGTCCGCCGGTCGGGGCGGTCGGCGTCTGGCGCTGCCAGGTGCCCAGGCCGGCCGACGTGCAATACAAGCCGCTCGATACCGACGCCCTGATGCGCTGCTTCGAACAACTGACCGAAGAAGCAAATCCCGCCCGCGACGGGTTGCGTTACATCCTGGCGCTGCTGCTGGTGAAAAAACGACGGCTGCGGCTCGACGGTTCGCGGACCGAGGGGGATGACGACTACCTGCAACTCGCCGGTGCCCGCGGAGAAGGGGCCTGGGAAGTTCGCGATCTTTCGCCGACTGATGACGAGGTGCAACAGTGGCAGCGCGAGCTGAATCTCTATCTGGCGGCTGAATGGCAGCCAACAGCACCATTGAGCAGTGATGTTTAGCGACGAGGGGGACGTGTAGCGGGACGAGGGGCATCCGGAGGCTGACGCCGCCGGCTCGTCAGAGTTCAAAATTCGCACTGGGCTGTCTATGTCCATTTTCAGGCGGCTTTCGATCGCGGTTCTGGTGCTCATCACGCTCGGGCCGTTCTCCGGCTGCGCAGCGCTTCGGAGTTGCTTCGGGCCGCGAGATCCGTTCGCGGCCAATGCCCCCTGTGCGCTGCCCCCCGATGCGACGGCGGTGCAGATCGTGCAGCACCTGAATGCCAATACCGCCCGCATCGCCGCCTGGCGGTCGGATAACGTCGTCATCTCCGGTCGCGGCTCGGCGGCATCTCCCTTCAAGGTCAACGCCCGCCTGGCGATCGAGGCGCCTCGCAATTTCAGGCTGGTGGCGAGTTCGGTCGTCGGCGAAGAAGTCGACTTCGGTTCGAACACCGATCAATTCTGGTTCTGGGCGCGCCAGGCCGAATCGAAGAACATCATCGTCGCCTACCACGACGAAGATACGCTGCGCGAACGCGAATTCCCGATTCCGTTTCAGCCTGACTGGATCATGGAGGCGCTGGGGGTGATGCCGCTGGACGCCGCCGAAATCCGGGAAGAACCCGGTCCCCCCGGCAGTCGCACGGTGTACCTGATCTCCGACGCCACCTCGCCACAGGGGCAACTGGTGCAGAAAGTCACCGTCGTCGACATTTGTCACGGAATCGTCCGCGAGCATCAGTTGCGCGACAGTGAGGGGCAGTTGATCGCCAGTGCCCGCATGTCGAGGCATCGACTGGATCCGGTTTCGCAAACGGTGCTGCCGAGGCAGGTCGACCTCGACTGGCCCCGAGCGAACATGGGCCTGACCATGTTTCTGGGGACGGTCATCACCAATCCGCAGCGTCTGCCCGAGCAGATGTGGCAGGTCCCCAGGAAAGAAGGCTACCCGGTTCAGGAATTGGGACGATAGCCCGGATTATTCACGCAGATGTAGGGTGGGACCAGCAAGCCGAGAACGACTACGGGCCTTCGCTTTCTGAAAACACTTTCAAACCAGACAGCGTGTTCTTTCGTCATCGAGCGGCTTGCGCAGGCCCACCATGCGGGTTCCGATGCGGTGGGACCCGAATGGTGGGCCTGCGCACGCTGCGCGAGCTGGTCCCACCCTACATGAATCATCCGGGCTAGTGCCGCATCTCGGAAACGGGGTTTC
>SIAF01000052.1 GCA_009691905.1 Planctomycetaceae bacterium
GCAGAGGTTGAAGGTACCATTTTTCTTTCCGCAGGACTGAATTCCCCTTCTCCATCCGCGAGACCACGAATGCCCTACGAATCAAGCCACTTCGCTCACTCCCAACGCTAGAAACTCACAACCCTAGATCAGGAGGTCTGAGGCTATCGGCGCGCGTTTGTTCAAGTAGGTGAGGCCTATTCAGGCCTATTCAATGGACAAAAAAATTCATCCACAGGTGCGCAAATCTGGAAAAGTCCCGTGAACATGTTCTTGCGGCGCTCCCCATGAATATGGGATAATAGAGGCTGCCGACTGGGCGGTTTCTTCAACACAGACCGCACGCGTGCCTGTATGGCACAAGATTGCGTGGCACAAGATCACGGGGCGTGCCATTCGCCGGTTTCTTTCGCGGGCCGCCAAGATGCGACGAGCGTCCCTTTTTCGACGATTTCGACCGATCTTTACCACAAAACGGTTCAATTTCACGTCATTTTCTGGGGCTTTGGGAATAATGGGGAACTTTATGGACAGCGCGTCGCCCTATCGGACTTGGTCGCCGGTTGCAACTCAAGTCATTACGGTGAAAAAGTCTATGACCGGAAACCGCAACGCATTCGCGTGTTAAAATGCGAGGGCTGGAGAGTTCAAAATTACACAAGAACGTGAAATTATGGAATTTTGGAGATTTTTTCGCGGTTTTTACGGGTGATTTGGACTTTTGCACTCCTAAAAATTCGCAACGCCGAACGTTTCAAAACGCAAAAAGCGGGTTCTCTGAGCGTGTATGTGCAGAAATTCGGTTCGTGATCGCGGACGTGAATTCCGCACATCCTGTCAAAGACGATTTTGGACAGGATTTACTGGATGAACAGGATCAGGGACAACGTTCGCGCCGGCGGTTCCGGCAGTCAAAACCCTCTCATCGAACGGCTGACTGAATCGTGCAGCTCGTCCGGCGGGGCGGCGACCAGGGTCAGCGCGGCCAAGTCGGCTTGCAGCGTGCGAAACAACCAGAAGGCGCTCGCCAGCCCAGCGACCCCCCCGGCCGCCAGAAGACCCAGCGCAAATTGCGCCTGCGACCTGATCAAAACGAGCACGGCGACCGAAAGCATCGGCACCGACGCCGCCACCAGCAGATAGATCCAACTGCTGCGACTCAGACGCTGCAGCGAGTCGCGATCGTCGCGGGTCATCGTCTCCAATCGCGCTAAAGCCGGATAGAGACAACACACGGCCAGGCACGAGACTCCGAAAAAGGGATACGCCGAGGCGATCATTCCGCACAGGGCGAGCGAAGCTACGAAATGCAGGTAGGCGGCGGCGGGAACTTCGGCAACGCCCAGGTTGATGGCGATCGGGTACGCAGGCGCCGCCAGCAGCCACAGCGATAAGCTGATGGCGGCGGCATAGTGCCCCAGCCGCAGGCAGCGCTGCCTCAATCGGCGCAGCGCGTCGGCGGGCAGGGTCGCAATCAGGCCCGCGCGGCGCACTGCGGCGGCCACCGGCCAGCTCAGGGCCAGGGCCAGCCCGATTCCCAGCGGGAAGGCGATCGAGTTGATCGCCAGTTGCGTTCGCCAGAAAATCTCTTCGGCCCCTGCCGGCAGATGCGAGACGATCTCGAGGTCGTTGTAGAAATAGTTGAAGACCGCCGCGGCAAGATTCGGTGGGATCGCCGCGACGACGACCCCGGCGATGGGGTGTCGGCGTCCCAGCCGCCGCCAGTCGTCCCGGGAGGGCGACAACAGTCGCCGCGCCTGCGGTTGCAGACACAATTCCAGGTGCCGCGCCAGTTCGCCGCCGTTGGGGTAGCGCCGGTCGGTGTCGGGATCGAGGCAGCGTTCGAGAATCTGGTCGAGTCCGGGGGGCCAGTGGCGGGCGACGAGGGCCAGGTGGGCGCGATCGAGACCGGCCCGGCGGCGGGCGGTCATCTGTCCCAGCGTCGCCGACCATGCCGCCTGCACCTGCTCGTCGCGGAACGGGCGTGCGCCGCTCAGCAGTTCCCACAGCAAAATCCCCAGCGAGTACAAGTCGCTGCGCCCGTCGAGGCTGTCGGGTTGCCGCTCATGCTCGACGTTGCACGCCTCGAGCTGCTCGGGCGACATGTACGCCAGGCTCCCGCCGAAATACGCGGCGGGGGTCGCGCCGTCGAGCTTCGAGCTGAAGCTGATATTGAAGTCGGCGAGCTTGGGGGCGCCGTCGGCGGCCAGCAGCACGTTGGCCGGCTTGATGTCGCGGTGCAGCACCCCCTGGCGATGGGCATAGTCGAGACCGCGGGCCAGGCGCGCGCCGATCCAGCACACCACCTCGGCCCAGGGAGCGTTGGCGAACCGCTCGCGGAGGGGGGCCTCGGCCGGTCGCGACTCGCCGCGCTCGGCCAATGCCCGGTCGATCGCCGCAAACAACAGCCCACCGGTTCGAGCGCCGTCAGTCGTGCGACGGACTTCTTCGACCACCTGTTGCAAAGTTCCCCCGGCGAGGTACTGCATGTACATCAGCCGCAATCCGCGGTCGGGCAGCAGCCGCTGATCGTAGACGCGTACGATCTGCTCGTGGTCGAGCTGCGCGAGCGTCTGCGGTTCGGCGCCGCGATCGGCCGAGACCTTGAGCGCCACGAGTCGCTGCATCGAAATCTGCCGCGCCAGAAAGACGCTGGCGAACGCCCCCTGGCCGAGCCGCGCCAACAGGTCGAAATCGTCGATTCGCTCGCCGGGGTTCAATTCCGAGCCGACAACTGCCGCGCGGCTGCCAAACATTGAGGTCGAAACTTCTCCCGCGCCGCCGATCCCGAACAACCGCTCGAGCTCGCGGGCGATCTGCGGAAAACGGGCCAGATACGCGGGCACGTCGACCGCGTCGCCGGCCTGTTTCCGAATGTGGTACTCTTCGTAGACGAGGTCGGGAGGAATCTCGTCGGCGAGTTCGGGAAAGTCGGCAAGATAGTGTTCCAGCGGCCGCAGTTCGCGACCAGGTTGCCGGCGGGCTTCCAGATCGACCTTGATCAACTCGATCAGCGTCATCCGCCGGACCGCGCCATGGCCGGCAGGCAGATGCGGCCCGATCTCGGGCGGAGCCGCGCCGCTTTCCCAGGCGTGCAGAAACCGCTCGATGTGTCCCTCGAGCACCGACCAGACCCGGGCGGTCTCGTCGAGCGACACTCCGGAGATATCGGATTGCGACACGGGCCTATCCCTCGATGATCGTGGTCACGCACTGGGTTGTAGCAATTTTCCCTGGCAGCTCGCCACCGGCCCCGTGCCGAATGGCACTATCACGTCGTAATCCCTTGCTCTGCCCGGCGCGACACGGCCATAATGCCGATGAACTGCCCCTCAAATCGTTCCTTGCCGGTGACCTACCCATGTCGCTGACCCAGGCCCCCTCGGCAGATGCACTTCGCGATCGCTCGTGGCAGATTGTCGGTCGTTGGCAGGAGTACGAGGGCGAAGCCCGCGCCAACCTGCTGCGGGTGCTGGGGGTGGCGGCGTTCTACGCAATCGAACTCGTCAATTATCATGGTCTGCACCTGGGATTTCTCGAACTGCCACGCCAGCAGGATCTCACGCCCGAATTTCATAAAGCGGTCACGGCCCTCGCCGTCGCCTGGACGATGCTGGCTCTGGGAGTTTACCTGTGCCAGGCGCGGCGGATCTTTCCCGCGGCGTTGAAGTTCGTCTCAACGGGAATCGACCTCGTGCTGCTGACGACCGTTTTGACGCTGGCCGACGGTCCACGCAGTCCGCTGGTGGTCGGGTACTTTCTGCTGATCGCCCTGTCGGCCCTGCGATTCAATCTGCCGCTGGTCCGCTGCGCCACACTGGGGGCCGTCGTCGGATACCTGGTTGTTTGCGGCCATGCCCGCTGGTACGCGACCGGTGCTGTGCGCGTGCCCCGCTATCACCAGATCATGATGCTCACGGCCCTGGCGTTGACCGGCATCGTGCTGGGCCAGATCATTCGGCGGGTGCGCAGTCTTGCCGACGACTACGCTCGAAGAGCGGCCGGGTCAGGCTTCACGTCTCAGGAGCGATGAGATGCCGAAAACCACCGACGACCCCAAATGTCCGCATTGCGGCGCCAAGGTCGCTGTCTACTGGAAGAGCTGCTGGTTATGCGGCCTGGAGCTGACTCCGACCGCAGACAGGGATGATGCCGGTTCCGAACCGACTCTCACCTCGAGGTCGACCCTCGGCACCGTCGGCATCGCGATCGGGTTGCTGCTGTCGATCTTGCTGGCGCTGATCTTCGTCGGGCTGTTGATGAATCGCCAATATGGCGGCGCGATTGCGCTGGCCGTGTTGCTCGTTCCGGCGGCACTGATCACGTTGACCAAATCACTGCAGAGCCGCACCGCCGGCGTCGATCTGTCGTTTCTCGACAGAGTCTGCACGTTTCTGCTTTCTACGGCCGCCACGCTGTTGACGCTCGTCGCGCTGGGGGTCGCGGCCTTTGCGGCACTGTTCGTGGCGTGCATTGTGTCGGCCGGTGGCAACAGTGGCAACATGTTTCGGTAGTATGGACTTCAGTCCACACGGGGAATACCACTCAGGTGCGGACCAGGCCCGTGAACCAGGCCGCGGCCGAGCCCCAGATGATAATCGGCGCCCAGACGGCCACCTCGGGCGACAGCAAGCTGACTTTGCCCAGATATTGAAACAGTTCGTTGACGGCGAACATGGCCCCCATCACGCCGCCGCAGATCGCAAGATTCGTCAGCAGCGACACGCTCTCTTTGCGGACGACAAACGGCACCCCGACCCCGACGACGATCAGGTTCAACAGCGGCTTCGTGAGCCGCGTGTGCAAGTACAGGCTGTGGCTGCGAATCGAACGGTGGCTGAACGACGGATTGCGAATGCGCCGCATCAGCTCCCACGTCGAAATGTATTCATAATGCTTGTCTTTGTTGTACAAGCGGTCGAAGCCGACGTCGGTGAGAATGATCAGCTCTTCGTTGGTCTTGCCCGGGCGGATGATTTTCTTTCCCAGGTCGGTCAGTGGCAGCAAGTCGAACCGCTGTGACGAGCCCTCAAGCAGCCAGCCCCCGCGGCGGCGTCCCTTTGCCGGGATGGGGGTCGCCTTTTTCGCCGAGATGGTGGTTAACTTCTCCGACACCCTCAGGCTGAGCGAGAACTCGGCCTCTTCGATCGTCTGTTCGGTGAGATTGAGTTTCTTGGCGGTGATCATTATTTGCGTCTCGAAATCCATCACCGGTTCACAATAATACGACACGTCGGTTCGTGCTCCGGCGCTCATCTGCAGTTCCAGAGCGATGCGGGGAATGACCAGTTCCTGATTCAGAAAGATGACGCCGTTGACCAGGAGGGCCCCCACCACGAGCGGCCGCATCAGCCGGAACGTCGAAATTCCCGCCGACAGAATCGGGTTGAGTTCGCCGTGCTTCTGAACCAATGCCAGAGCGACCATCGCCGCGATCACTTCCAGCGTGCCGCCGATCACGCCGAAGAAGTAACAGGCCCGATACCCGTAGTACCGGGCCATGTATTCCACGATGGCCAGAGTCCCACCCGGCACCTCGAAAAAGTCGCTGACGTTCGTAAACACATCGATTACGAAATACAGGCCGAACAGGGCGGAAAAGGCGATGCCGAACACATGCCAATAGCGACGCAGCAGATAGCGATCGAAAATCGACATGGCACAACCGGCGTCATCGTGAGAGAGACCCAATACGGTCGGCGGGTCTTACCCCAAATCGCGGCAAACGGTCAACGGCAGTTGGCGTCGTGTTGGCTTTAGCCGACACGATAACAACGACTCGTGTGGACTGAAGTCCACACTACTGGTGCCAGGCCGACTTCGAGCCGAATCGAACCCGCTCTTGCCCCCGTCGAATCGATCCGATAGCATTCATGAAGAATTCGTTATCTGGTCTTGAGGCTGATTCGTCTGAAGTTGGGCAGAATCGTTGATCGCCACGCTGGACCGTGGCGATCGCTGCGGATGACGAACTGGTCGTTTGGGTCGGCTTCGCTCGCCGTTCCAGAAAGGGTTGAACCAGTGCAAGCGCTCAGCGTGCATGAAGAAGGGCTGCGGGAGGCGAAGATCCACAAGTGGATCGAAAGTCAGAAGCGCGGCCGCGATCTGGGCGTCTGGGCTTTGGACGACTGGTACACCCATTACTGGCCGATTTTCTGCCGCCTGAAATGCCTCGAACATCTGGCCGGCATTCGGAGCTGGTCTGAATTCTCGCCCGAGAAATTCGGTTTGATCGGCAAGCTGATCCGCGATGAAGACCAATTGCTCGAGATGATTCTCGATCGCGCCTATTCCGGTCGTGAGAATCTCGACCTGGTGAACTGGGCTCTCGACTGGGGGCTGCCGATGAAGCGTGTCGGCTACATTCTCGAGCAACTCAACCTGAATCAGGCGCAGCTCGAACCCGGGGCGCCGCCGCACGTCGTTGAGCAGCTCAATACGCCCAGCGAATTCGAGCAGCTCGCCCCCCCGCAGTTTGCCCGGCCGCGAACGTTTAAGTCCGAATGAGCGATCCGGGCCGGCAGCGGTTTGCCCCAGGGTTATGGATCGTCGCCTCGTCGACGCTCTTGAGCCGCATTCTGGGGATGGCCCGCGATACCGTCACCGCCAACCTGTTTGGCGTCTCGCCGGTCACCGATGCATTGTGGCTGGCTTTTAAGATTCCCAATCTGGCCCGACGCCTGTTTGGCGAGGGGGCCTTGACGGCCGCTTTTCTGCCGGCCTTCTCGCGCGAATTGAATGCGAGTTCGGGCACGGTCCCCGAATCGGCCCGTCAATTGGCAGGCGCTGTGTTTTCGCTGCTGGCTGCGGCCTTGACGGGCCTGGTGCTGGCGGGCGAAGCCGGGCTGTGGGTGGCGTCGCGTTGGTTTGTCGACGACCCGCACACGCGATTGCTGCTGGGGCTGACCGCGGTGATGCTGCCCTATGCTTTGCTGATTTGCCTGGCCGCGCAACTGACCGCCGTCCTGCATGCGCTGGGCCGTTTCACGCTGCCGGCGCTGGTGCCCGTCTTGCTCAATGTCTGCTGGATCGCCAGTATCTGGATTGTCGATCCGTGGTTCGAACCCGATCGGGGTGCCCAGGCCTACGCGCTGGCTGTCTGCGTCGTGTCGGCCGGTGCCCTGCAACTGGCGCTGCAATGGCGATTCGTGGCCTGGTTGGGAATTCGCCTGCACGCTCACTGGCGTGAGAACTGGCCCGCGGCAAAGGAAGTTTTTCGGGCGATGCTGCCGGTGATGTTCGGTCTGTCGATCGAACAGATCAACGCCCTCCTCGATGGCGTGATCGCCTGGGGGTTCTCACAGCCTGCGGGGGGCGGGCTGCTGCCGTGGCCGGGACAGCCCGCGTACCCACTACAGACCGGGGCCGTGTCGGCCCTGTATTTCGGCGAGCGAATGTACCAGTTTCCGCTGGGGGTGTTCGGGATCGCGCTGGGGACGGTGCTGTTTCCGCTGTTTGCCCGGCATGCGGCCCGCGGTGATTTTCATCGGCTGCGGGACGATTTGAGCCTGGGGCTGCGGCTGGTGATCGCCCTCGGCGTCCCGGCCAGCGTCGGCCTGATCGTCGTCGCGCTCCCTTTAACCCGGGTGCTGTTTGAGCATGGGGAATTCACGCCGGCCGATTCTCAGCGGACCGCGGCACTGATTGTCGCTTACGGCACCGGCGTCTGGGCGTTCTGCGCTCTGCCGATTCTGTACCGTGGTTTCTATGCGCTCGGTGACCGTCTGTCGCCGATGCGGGTCGGAATGTGGGCGGTCCTCGGTGACCTGATTCTCAATCTGACTTTGATCTGGCCCCTGGCCGAGCGGGGCCTGGCATTCAGCACGGCGCTCTCGGCCGTCGCGCAAATGAGTTGCCTGATTGTACTGCTTCAGCGGCGGGTCGGTCGACTTGATTGGCCGCGCCTTCGTGGAACCGCCATTCGCGCAGTCGTCGCGACAGCCGCGATGGCCGCCGCCTGCCTGGGGTCGATGCAGATCTTCCCATTCGACGAAAACCGCGCCAGTCAAATTCTCGGCCTGGTCGTACCGGTGGTCGTGTCGTTCGTCGTTTATCTCGCGGCAGCGCGACTGCTGAGGATGGAAGAGATCGGGTGGTTGTTCTCGCGCCATATTCCCGAAACGGACGAGGGGCAACCGCCCGACACATTGACCCCGCCACCCGGCGCCGCGGGCACGCGCTGAAGCTGCACCCGCTCGACGCCGGATTCCTTATTCACACACCAGCGCCGGCTGGGGTTTTGGTTCGGCGTTGTCGGCAGCCGTGTCGTCGGCGCCTGGTTCCGGATTGTCTTCATCGGCGCTGGAAACTGTGCCTGCGGCCAGTTCGATGCGTTCGCGGTCGCCCTCGTCCGAACCGAGGCGGCAGCGTTCGGCCAGGTCGTAGCGGTCGCCGGCGGCGAGAACATCGAAGTCGCGTTCGCCGGCGGGGGCCGGCTCGCGACGGTCGAAGACGCACACGCGATTGCGTCCCATGACTTGCAATGCCTGACCGTGAACGACGATCGCGGTTCCTTCATCGAGCCCCAGGCCGACGAGTTGCGGGTAGGTCTGTTTGAGTTCCGCCATGTCGGCAAAGCGATTTCGTTGTGAGAAAAACGGGTCGACCGCCGCGCAGGGCAAGAAGCCGAACCCTTCTTCATATCCCTGAGCCATCATCGGCTTGTTCGTCAGCGGGTTGCCGCGGACCAGGTAGGCGGCGACGATCGATGCACCGGCGGCCGACCCGCCGATGGCACCCCCTCGTTTCAAAACTTCCTGAAACAGGCGCTCGGCGGCGGTGTCGTGAAAGGCGTCAACGAGCCGCCATTGGCGGCCCCCCGTGAACCAGACCCCGCCCGCAGTGCGCAACAGGTCGAGCACGGCCGGGTCTTCGGCTTCCTGCGGAGTCCGCACGTGAATGCGACAGACCTGGTTGGCGCCGGCCGCCGTCAGCCAGCCGGTCGCTTTTGCCTCGGGGGGCGGCTGATCGCCGTCGGCCGTCGTCACGACGACGATCGAGGCGTCGTTTCCGCCGGCAGCATCGATAAACCGCCTTGTGGCATCGGAGGGAACATCTCCCCCGCCGGCCAGCACCAGCGTGCCTTGAGCGAGGGCGGGAGCCGGCTGAGCGTCGTCAAACCGCCAGCG
Source organism: Planctomycetaceae bacterium (assembly GCA_009691905.1). Classification (GTDB taxonomy): domain Bacteria; phylum Planctomycetota; class Planctomycetia; order Planctomycetales; family Planctomycetaceae; genus SIAF01. The sequence continues at coordinate 9,108 of SIAF01000052.1, forward strand.
CGGCTGGACGCGGGTCGATGCGGTGCGACGCAGCGCAACCAGGTCGAGTTCGGTTCCAGGTTTGAGCGTCACGATTTGCGCCGGGCGGCCATCGACCGGCGCCAGGCAGGTGACGACGCTCGATTCAGATTCTTTAATGACCGACAGGCGGCGTCCGCGGACGACCACCACAGCCCCTTCGTCGATCCCGACTCCCACCAGTTTGGGGTAAATGGCCAGGACGTGCAGCAACCGATCCTGCCGCTTCCGCTTGAGGAAGTGCTGATCGATCACGGTGCCCGGCAAGAAACCGAACCCTTCGCCGACCTCAGCCTGGGGGTTGCCCCCTTTGATCATGATCGGCGACATGACGGCCGCGCCGGCTGAAGTACCGCCGACGACCCCCCCGCGTTCGAGCACTCCGCGAATCGCCTGCTCGACTTTTGTGCCGCGGTACGTGTCGATCAGCCGATGCTGATGTCCGCCGATAAACCAGACGCCGGTCGCATTTTCGAACGGTTTGCAAAAGTCGGGGTCATTGGCGGTCTCGCGGGAACGGGTGTGCAGCACCGTCATTTCCCCCATGCGCGCCCGCCGCCAGAAATCAATGCGCGGCTCGACTTCGGCCGAATCGGCCGTCTCGCTGGCGGTGGTGATCACGACGACATGCGCGCTCGAACCGCCTGCATAATCGATGAACCGCTGCAAGGCCGCATCGGGCATGCGCCCGCCCCCGCAAATGAACAACGTCCCCGATACCGTGGCTGCGTGGTCAGCCGCAGTCGGTGATTCGTCAGCGAGTAACCGGCCGGCCGGCAGCCAGGCTGCCAGCATAACCAGAGCGGCGGACAATCCGGTGTCCAACCAACATCCTTGTCGATCCGCCTTTGTTCTGGTCTTCATGCCGCTTAATTCCTCCTGAAATGCGACGTGTTGTGACCCCTCGTAACCGCGCGTGCGATGCGCAATACGAGGCGTTGTTCACGATTCGACCTGACCCAGCGCCGGGTCAGGGATAGCGTTCCTCCTGCAAGAGAAACCACAAGCTGCCTGCTTGTGGCACGGGGTTTCGAAAAGGGTTTGCGACTTGTGCGGCAATAGCCAAAAACAACTAAACCTGAAATTCGTAAGCGCACTAAGCATCAACGTATGCTTTCGTCTTCTTTTAATCTATGGGTTCAGGGAATGTGACGCAAGAGCAAAGATGCGTCGAGATTTGCGGCGGATTTCGGGAAAGTCCTGCGTCAGGGGTTCGTTGGAAGAGGGGGCTGCGTCGAACCTGCCTGGGAGGTGCGAGTCCCGCTTTTCAATCCAGACGAATTGGACCACGGATGACACTGATAACACTGATGGCCGGATGTACATTGCGACCCGCGTCGATGAGGCCATCCGGGTCGACTGATGTTGGACGAGAACGGCGCAGCCGGTCCCGCATGTCGTATCCGTGGCATCAGTGAATCCGCGGTTGTCTTTCGCCTGTCCGTCCGGCCGTTCGCGAAAGCGCTGCGCGGCATCAATCGATGATTTTCGTGATCGGGTATTCGACGATTCCCTTGGCGCCGGCCGCCTTCAACCGGGGAACGACGATCCGCACGAACGATTCGTCGACGATCGTATTGATGTCGACCCAGTCGGGATCGGAGAGCGACGAAACGGTCGGCTTCTGCAGGGCGGGAAGCTGCTCGAGAACGCGCGTCAGGTCGGCGCGGCGGACGTTCATCATCAGCCCGACCTTGCCTTCGGCGGCAAGGCAGGCTTGCAGCATCAGCGACAGGTTGTCGATTTTCGCCCGTTTCCAGTCGTCGGCATAGGCGGCCTCGTTGGCGATGAACCGCGTCGTGCTTTGCAGCACTTCGGCTACGATCCGCAAATTGTTGGCTCGTAGCGAACTGCCGGTTTCAGTGACTTCGACAATCGCATCGGCCAGCCGCGGCGGCTTGACTTCAGTCGCCCCCCACGAAAACTCGATTTGCGCCGTGACGCCGTGCCGGGCCAGAAAGCTTTTCGTCAATCCGACGACTTCGGTGGCGATCCGCATGCCTTGCAGGTCTTTAATCGTCTGCACGGGCGAGTCGTCGGGGACGCACAACACCCACCGCACCGGGCGGCGACTGACCTTCGAGAACATCAACTCGCACACCTCGTGAACCTGCGAACCATACTCGACGATCCAGTCGTGGCCGGTGATTCCCGCGTCGAGAACGCCTTGCTCGACGTACCGGGCCATCTCCTGGGCACGAATCAGCAGGCACTCGATCTCGGGATCGTCGGTCTCGGGGTAGTACGATCGCGACGAAAACTTGATGTGGTAACCCGCTTTGCGGAACAACTCTCCCGTCGCCTCCTGCAGGCTGCCGGCGGGAATTCCCAGTTTCAGCACGTTGTCGGCCATCGCGCGATTCATTCCCGTAGTGTGGACTTTAGTCCACACGAAAAATCTGACCGTGATGCGTCGCCACTCGGAGCACAGCGCCCCGACGTCACTTCTTGTAAACAACCGCCGGGTCGAACAACCGTTCGCCGACGACCTCGAAGGCGCCGCCGTCGGCCGAGAGCCGGCGGAAAAAGCAGCTCTTGTATCCCTCGTGACACGCCGCCCCCCCGATCTGGTTCACCTTGATCAGCAGCGTGTCGGCGTCGCAGTCGTAGTAGATCTCGCAAACTTCCTGGACGTTGCCGCTTTCTTCGCCTTTGCGCCACAACTTGTTGCGACTGCGGCTGAAATAGCAGACCCGCCCCGTGCGCAGCGTTTCGCGATACGCTTCGTCATTCATGTAGGCGAGCATCAGCACATCACCCGAGGCGGCATCCTGGGCGATCACCGGCAGCAGCGACGATTTCTGGAAATCAGGACCGACAGCCACGCGAAAACCTCAAAACAGGACGCCTGAAAAACAATGAACCGCGCCAGTCAAACCGGCAAATTCACTGACCGCGGCGCGAACTATCAAAGTAGCAACCCCGGCGGGCGGAAACCAGTCAGTTCGCCGCGTCGTCGCGTCGTTGTTCGAGGATTTCGACCGAGTCACTGACAGGCCACCGAATCCTCGGTGTTGCGCATCGCGTCCTTTACATTCTGCGCGGACCTGCGCGAAAACGGCAACAGCAGAAAGTACCGGCCGGCACCGTGTCCTATGGCGGGAATCACGCTCAAGCATGGAACCGCCGAAGTCCTGTACCGGGCAGTGGCATCGCTGTACAATCCCCCATCAACCAGCATTGAGAGTCGAAAAATGAAGACAGTGATCGGGTCGAACGGCTCGGCCATACAGCCGGAAAAGATAAACGGCACGTCGAAATACGAACCACTCAGCAGCGTTTGGGAAAAGGGCGACGGCGAACTCATCGAGGCAATGCTCGCCTTCTATCCGACGATCAAGCCGACACCGATCCTTGATGCCACCTACAACGCCGGCCGAATGTGGAAGGGGTCGAAGCGAAAAGTATGGTCGATGGACATCGACCCGCAGTACAACACGATGATCGTCGGCGACAATCGCGAGATGATCGGCGTGCCGTCCAATAAGTTCGGGGTCGTCGTCTATGATCCGCCACACGTCGGCCCGCAGGGGCGAGACAAAAGCGTAAAGCGTTTTGACGTGGACTTCGGGGCGACGATGGAATGCGGCAAAGAACACGGATGGACCCTGAGTTACCTTTATCCTCCGTTCCTGAAGCAAGCGAAGCGAGTCTTGAAGCCAGATGGGCTTTTGCTGGCGAAGATAACCGACATGGTGAACAGCCATCGGTCGCGCTGGGCGCATTGTGACTTCATACGCATGGCCGAGGAGGCTGGTTTCTCGGTCTGCGACCTGATCGTCAAAATTCGCAATGGCCCGATGGTTTCGACGAAATGGAAAATAGCGCACCACGCGCGCAAGCGACATTGTTTCTGGATCGTGTGTCGCAATGGCGAAAGTTGTGAGCGGTCACGAACTGCCAGAACTGATGTCAGCCAGAATCTGCTCTGCTGATCGGGCGTTTCTCTTTCCCGAATTCGGGCCGTTGATATGATCCCCGTATGACTCCCCCCGCCGCAACCGCGTCCCCTGCGTTGCTCGAAGTCGACAACCTGCGAACCTATTTCGCAACCGACGCCGGTGATGCCAAAGCAGTCGACGGCGTCAGCTTTTCGATCGGCGCCGGCAAGACGCTGGCGGTCGTCGGCGAGAGCGGCTGCGGGAAGACGGTTACCGCGCTGAGCATCTTGCAGCTCATCCCCCAGCCGCCAGGGCGGTTTGTCACGGGGACCATTCGCTTCGACGGTCGCGACCTGCTGCGATTGCCAAAGCACGAATTGCGGGCGATTCGCGGCGGGTCGATTGCCATGATCTTTCAGGAGCCGGGGACGAGTCTCAACCCCGTCTTCACAGTCGGCCGGCAGATCGCCGAAGCGATTCGCCTGCACCGAAAACTACCCGCCTCTCAAGTTCGCGACGAAGTGCTGCGCTGTCTGAAGGCGGTGCAGGTCAGCGACCCCGAGCGGCGCATCGACCAGTACCCGCACGAGATGTCGGGGGGAATGAAGCAGCGGGTCATGATCGCCATGGCCCTCTCATGCAATCCGAAACTGCTGATCGCCGACGAGCCGACCACCGCCGTCGACGTCACGATTCAGGCCCGCATCCTCGACCTGCTGCGCGACATCCAGGCCGATCGCGGGATGGCGATCTTGCTGATTACGCACGACCTGGGGGTCGTGGCCGAACTGGCTGACGAAGTCGTCGTGATGTACGCCGGCAAAGTGATCGAGCGCGCCACCGCCGAAGAACTGTTCGCCAACCCCCGGCACCCGTATACGCTGGGCCTGTTCGCCAGTTTGCCGCGCGTCGATCAAAAACAGGGACGGCTTCAGGCAATCGAAGGCTCGGTCCCGGCGGCGACGAGGTTTCCCGAAGGATGCCGGTTTCGTGAACGATGCCGCTGGGCCGGGGCAGAATGTCAGCAGGAGCCACCGCTGGTCGCATTGGGCAAAGTGGGATTGGGCCAGGAACATCAGGTGGCCTGCTGGAAACATGCCGAAATCGCGGCTGCTAACGCGGCGATTGTCGCGTGAAACAATTTACGGAATCGTGCATGCCTGCAACTCGACCAGCCACCCCCGCGGCAAATCGCAAATCGCACACGCCGCTGCTCGACGTGCACGATTTGTTCAAACACTTTCCCGTCCGCGGGGGGCTGTTGTCCCGCGTCCGCAATCAACTCAAGGCGGTCGACGGGGTGTCGTTCTCGCTCGGTGCGGGAAAGACCCTGGGGCTGGTCGGAGAAAGCGGCTGCGGCAAGACGACCGTGGGCCGCACGATTTTGCGGCTGATTCCAGCGACCTCCGGCTCAGTCCTCTTCGAGGGGCACGACGTGCTGAGCGTCGATCGCCACACGCTACGCAATCTCAGGCGGCGGATGCAAATTATTTTTCAGGATCCCTACGGCTCGCTCAACCCGCGGATGACCGTCCAGCAGATCGTCGCCGAGCCGCTGTACGTTCACGGCATGGCCAAAGGTCAGGTGTTGCGCGACGAAGTTTCGGCACTGCTGAAGCAGGTCGGCTTGAGAGCCGAGGCCATGAATCGCTACCCGCACGAGTTCTCGGGGGGACAGCGTCAACGAATCGGCGTGGCCCGGGCGCTGGCCCTGAAACCCGCCTTCATCGTTTGCGACGAACCGACCAGCGCGCTCGACGTCAGCATTCGCGCGCAAATCATCAACCTGCTGCAGGATTTGCAGCAGGCGATGGGCTTAAGCTACCTGATGATCAGCCACGACCTGGGCGTTGTGCGGCACATCAGCGACGAAGTTGCCGTGATGTACCTGGGAAAAATCGTCGAGCAGGCGTCGACCGAGGCCTTGTACGGCGACCCGCGGCATCCGTACACGCAGGTGCTGCTGTCGGCGATCCCGGTGCCCGACCCGAAATTGCGCGCGTCGCGCGCGCCGCGCGTGCGCGCGCTCGATCGCGACGATAATGTCCCTTCGCCGATCAATGTCCCCGCCGGTTGCGCATTTCACCCGCGCTGCCCGCTGTACGCTGCCAAAGGCCGGCCGGTCGAATGCCGCACCCTGATGCCGGAACTATTGCCGCGAAAGTCCGACCGAAGTCACGCCGTGCGATGTCACTTCACCGACGATTCGGCGATGGCCGGGGGCTGACCATTCGCAGGTGCCGTGCATGCTGTGTGGCGCATCGTTGCGCGGCTCATTGGCGATCAGCGATAGAGCCACTTCGGCTCGTCTTTGAGGCGAATCTCGGCTTCGTTCTGGTCGAAGCGGTCGCTGGGTCGCCAGAACTTCTGCATCAGCGTTCGCCGCAGCACGATGTCCTGGCCGTCGGGGCCTTTCTCGACTTTGTAACCGTTCGAGAAACCGGTCAGGTAGATCGAGAAAAAGTCGGTGTTGGCGTCAATGTCGGTCCAGGTCGCCACGCCATCGAGCGACTGAAGCTGCTTCGAGCGATCGGGGGTGACTTCTGGCAGCGGCCCGACAATCTCGACCGTATTCTTGTACTCGTGCCGCTCGCGTTTGTTGATGGCCTTTTGAGCGGCGGGCAAGACCCGATCGACCTGAGGCTCGTTCTTTCCCGCATCTTCGGAAACAAACGTGAACTCGGGTACGAAGATCGGCCGATCGGCCGCGGGAACCCCGGCGGGGACGCGTGAACTCGCGCGAGCCACCGCCCGGTAGGCGAGATACCACACCAGTTGTTTACCCGTTTTGCCCGTTTTGGGATCGGTCAATGTCGCCTGGATCATGCGAACCGGCTTGTACCGCACTTCCAAGGCCCAGATGTCGGGCTGGGCGGTGCTCTCTTCACCGGTGATCACGGGGGCCGCGACTGTCTCGACCCCCGGAAGGATGGCTGCCGACAGACGGCCCGACCCCAGCATCCAGGCCCCCGCCGCCAGAGACGATGTTTCCAGAAACTGCCTGCGATTGAAGCTTGGCATCAGAGAAGGCTCGTCAGCAGTGGGGTACCGAAAGCTAACCGATCGAAGTCACAGAGCGCTCAACACCGCTCCCTAAAAGTCTAACCGCCCGGTTTCAGCGCGGTCAAGCGGTTGTCGGCCGCGCCTAACCGCAATCGCGGCGAAAACGCCTGTGTCAAACGCTCACGGCCGTTCGGAACCTGCGCAGCCGTCAGCAAACTTTATGTCGCAGCGAATGCAGGTCAGCCTTTCCAGGCTGACGCAATCACGGTGATTTCACGAGAATTCAGTCCATCGTCGTCAGGCTCGAAAGCCTGACCTACGCGGCGGCTTTCGTTCCCGCGCAACCTCAGTTAATCTGTCGGAGCGCGCAGGGAACGCGATTGAGGCCATTTCCCCGTCAGGGCGCAAAGATGCGACTGTCACCGCGAAAGAGACTCAAGATGCCGAGATTTCCGGCCACTGGTGCCCGCAAAGTCTGCCAAACAAGTCTCGACGCGGCAGGCTTCTTACTGGCGGGGGCGATCGCCCTCGGAGTCGTTTCCGCTCCCCCGTTGTCCGCCTCTGAGTCAGAATCTGCACCCAAGGCGTCTCCCATGACCGGCAAGGCCGACGTACGACTGGCTCCGTTTGACGAGTTGCTGTCGCGATTCATTCGCGAGCGAGACGTGCCCGGCGCCGCCCTGGCGGTTTCGAAAGAGGGCCGACTCGTCTATTCCCGCGGGTTCGGTTACGCCGATGTCGAAGCCCGCACACCGGTCGAGCCCGACGCGCTGTTCCGCATCGCCAGCATCTCCAAACCGATCACCGCCGTTGCCGTGCTGCAGCTTGTCGAACAAGGCCGCCTGCGGCTGGACGACCGCGTCACCGCGCTGCTGGCGGTCGATCCGTGGCTGCTGCCGGGTTCGCACGTCGACCCTCGGCTCGCCGACGTGACCGTATTGCACCTGCTGCAGCACACCTGTGGGTGGGATCGCGATGCGTCGCTGGTCGATCCGATGTTTCATTCGGTCGAGATTGCCGGGCTGTTGAAGGTACCGCCCCCTGCCGAGCCGATGCACATCATGCGCTACGTCTTCGGTCGCCCGCTCGATTTCGACCCCGGCGCCCGCTACGCCTACTCGAACTTCGGGTATTGCCTGCTGGGGCGGATCATCGAACAGGTCACGGGTGAGCCGTATGAGACCTGCATTCGGCAAGCGGTGCTCGGCCCGCTGGGGATCACCGGCATGCGCCTGGGCAAGACACTGCTCTCGAAAAGCGCCGAACGCGAGGTGAAATACTACACCGCCGACGGTGCAACCGGTCCCGCCGTCGTGGGGGAAGCGATCGGCAAGCCGGTCCCCTCGCCGTATGGCGGCTGGTATCTGGAAGCGATGGACGCGCACGGCGGCTGGCTCGCCTCGGCCCCCGACCTCGTGCGGTTCGCGTCGGCGTTCGACGACCCCGCGCACTCGCCACTTTTGAAACCCGAGACGATCGCCACGATGTTCGCCCGCCCCGCTGGACTGGCCGGGAACGAACCCGATGGAAGGCCGCGCGATTCCTATTACGGTTGCGGCTGGTTCGTGCGGCCGGTGGGGAAAGGCGGCGCGGCCAATCACTGGCATACCGGCTCGCTCGACGGAACATCGACCCTGCTCGTACGCCGGCACGACGGTCTCAACTGGGCCGTCTTGTTCAACACCCGCAGCGGCCCGCGCGACGAAGTTCCCGGGCGGGCCATCGACCCGCTGCTGCATACGGCCGCCGATGCCGTGCGCGAGTGGCCCCGTGAGTAAAAGCGAGTGAACGGTCGAAAACGGTTAAAGCGACTCCCGACGCACGTCCGCTTCGCGCGTATTTATCTCTTCGCGCCAGAAAGGGCGCCCATTTTTCACCAACCACCTACCGCGGCGCCGACCCCCCGTACACGGTTTGCAACTTGGCCAGAGAGCGGCTCAGCAGCACGCGCAGGGCGACTTCCGATTTACCCAGTCGCTGGGCAATATCGCGCGTCGACAGGTTCTCGACGTATCGCAGCCGCAGCGCCTCACGGCTTTCGTCGGGCAGCGTCGCCAGGGCGTCGTGCAGTTGCATTTCGTTTTGATCGCGTGAAAAGGCCGCGCTCGGCGTGGTCATGCTGGCCACCAGCAGGTCGACCAGCGGCGAGCGATCGGCGCCGTTCCCCGGAGCGTCCATCCTCACTTCGCGATTGGCAGTGCGCTTCTTTGCGCCAAATAATTTGCGATGCGCATCGACCAGTCGATGTTCGGCGAGCTGGCACAGCCAGCCGAACGGTTCGCGGCGCTCGTCGGCCAGATCGGCAATGTGATTGAGTGCGTCGAGCGTCGCATCCTGAAGAATGTCGTCGGGCTCGACCCGGGCACGCAGCCCCGGCCCGAGGTGCCGCGTGATGTACGCCATGAGCGGCAGCCGATGCGCGGCAACATACTCGCCCACCGCCGAGGCATCCTGCTGACGCAGGCGAACGATCAAGGCATCAGCCGTCGGCTCCACAGGACAATCTCCCGCGCAGGGTTTACAGTCTATGCCTGACATCGTATCGGCATTATGGCTGTGGCGCGCCGACCAAGGCAAGGTATGATGCCCTCATGACCAGCCGTCGCGAATTCCTGACCGCTCAGCCGCTGCGCGAAGCGCTCCAGCAGGCGGCCCAGGCCGATGGCGAATGCCTGCCGCTGGCCGCGAACACGGTTCGACTGGGCAAGACGGCGATGGCCAGTGATTTCGAGGTGATTCTGAATGCCGGCGCTGCGGGGTTGCTTTCGGCCGCGTCGGAGGCCGTCGATCTGATCGATCAGCTCGAAGATCAGATGTCGGTTTATCGTCCGCACAGCGCGCTGTCGCGACTGAATGCCCGTGCCGCGACCGAGCCGGTCGTCGTCGAGCGGCAGCTTTTCGAGTTGCTTCGCACGAGCGTCGCGTACGCGCGCGAGACCGAGGGTGCGTTCGACCCGACGGCCGGGCCGCTCGTGGCACTGTGGCGGCACTGTCGCCGCGAGCGGCGTTTGCCGACCGATGACGAATTGCATGCGACCCGAGCGCGCGTCGGATTTGGCGACGTTGAATTCAACGACGACGCCGGGGCGATTCAGTTCCGTCGTCCGGGAATCGAGCTGAATCTCAATGCCATCGGCAAAGGCTACGCGCTCGATCGGGCCGGTGAAGTGCTCGCCAAAGCCGACGGCAGGTATCATCGTCAAGAGGCGGTCGGTCAAGTTTCGACTTCCAATTCAGGGTCAACCCAAGAGGGCGCTGCCACCCCGAATTCAACGCGGCCCGCCGGCGACTGGCTGATGCATGGCGGGCACAGCAGCATTCTGGCGCGGGGCAACCTGCGGGGGGCTGACGGTTGGCCCATCGCGCTGCGGCACCCGCTGTTCCCCAACCGCCAATGGGCCGTGATCTGGCTCAAAGACGGGGCGATGTCGACGAGCGGTTCGGCGGTGCAGTTTTTTCGAGTCGGCGACCGGCGGTACGGGCACCTGCTCGACCCCCGGACCGGCTGGCCCGCCGAGGGTCTGCTGTCGGTAACGGTTCTGGCGCCGACCGCCGCTCAAGCCGAGGTGTTTTCGACCGCTTTTTTCGTCCTCGGGGTCGAAAAGGCCAGGCGCTACTGCCATAATCATCCAGAGATTTCCGCACTGATTGTCCCCGTTACGAAACGGGGGCAGCGGCTTGACCCGATCGTTTGCGGAATCTCTGAAACCGACCTGAACTGGGCAGCCGACGAATCGTCCCGTTCTGATTCGACCAGTTCTCACTCGACCAGTGCCCCAACCTCGCCGCCGGCGGCATAGCAGTTCCTGCCGCTGTGCCAGTCTCGCGTCTTCCGGAGTCGATCGTGCCCCGCAACGTCCGACAAGTTTCGCTCGTGGCCTGCTTGTTGCTGGTTGTGCTGCGAGTCTCGATCGGCTGGCAGTTCCTGTATGAGGGGCTGTGGAAGCTGGGGACGCAACACACGGGAAAACCCTGGACGGCTGAAGGCTACCTGGCCAACGCGCGCGGCCCGTTCCGCGACCGCTTTCGCGCCCTCGTCGACGATCCCGATGGGTTAAAAAAACTCGACTTCGACACGATGGTCGAGCGCTGGAAAGGGTGGCAAGAACGTTTTTTTGCGCAGTACCCGACGTTGGACGAAAAGCAGAAACAGGAATTCGATCTGCTGCTGAGCGGCGCTTCGGAATTCAGCCAACCGCTGGCCGCCCTGCCGGAGGGGGTCGATCTCAAGAAATTCAAACCGAAGAAATACAAAGCCCCCGATGGCTGGTATCTTCGCTACAACGCCAAGCCCAAACGTCTCGAAACGAACTTGCACCTCGTTCCCGAAGAGCGCGAGGCGCTGCTGAAGCTGGTCGAGCCGGTGCCGCAGACTGAAGAAGAAATTGTCGCCGCGGCCGACCCGCAAACAGTGCGGCCCGAACTCGATCCGATGGCCAAAAAGTACCAGGACGCGATCAACAAGCTGTGCGACCGATCGGGCAAACTCGGCCTGACACAGCGGCTGCAGGTGCTGCTCAAAGAAGATCCGTCACGCAGCGGCGTCGTGCTCGACCCGCAGACGGGTGAGATCGACCCGCAGCGCCCGGGAGACAATGCGATCTACCGCCACATGTTGGCGCGTTACGAAGACAACTTGAAACAAGCCCGTCAGACGTTTCAGCAGGACCATCTGGCCAATCAGTGGGGCAAAGTGATGGAACACAAGGCCAAGCTGCTGGGGCCGGTCGATGCTCTGACCACAGAACTGCGGGAAGGTTCGTATAAGTTGTTGACGCTCGACCAGGCGGCCCTCGGCCCGGTCCCCGAGCCAAAATCGCAGATTCGGCAGATCAATACCCTCACGATGTGGTCGCTGGCGATTCTGGGGGTGGCGTTGATGGCCGGGTTTTGCAGCCGCATTTCGGCGTTGGGGGCCGCGGGGCTGCTGCTGCTGTTCTACCTGCCGATGCCTCCCTGGCCGGGCGTTCCCGAAGCACCCGGTCCCGAGCACAGCTTATTCGTCAACAAGAATCTGATTGAGTTTTTCGCCTGTCTGGCGCTGGCGGCCCTGCCCACCGGCCGCTGGATCGGATTGGATGCGCTGATCAGACGATTCGTTTTCCGAAGTAACACAGACTGAAGTAAATCCCATGAACCTGACACCCGAACATAAGGCGATCGGCCGGCAGAACTTTCAGGATGCGGTCGGCGTCTCAGTCTCCCGGCGGGCGTTTCTGAAAACCGCGGCCGCCGCCCCGGCCCTGGGCGCGTTCTACTTCGGCTATGACGCCCTGAAAGGGAGCCCGGTCAAAACGGGCTTCATCGGCACCGGCGACGAAGGTTCGGTGCTGCTGACCCAGCATCCGCCCGAATACATGGATATCGTGGCGGTCGCCGACCTGCGGCCCACCAACCTCAAGCGCGCGTTTTTCGGCGACGGCAACGAGAATCGCGTGGGGCTCATCAAGAAGCTCGGCCATCAGACCGCCGGCAAGATCAAGCGTTACACCGATCACAAACAGTTGCTGGCTGATCCTGAGATCGAAGCGGTGGTGATTGCCGTGCCGCTGAATGTCCATGCCGACTTGACGATCGAAGCCCTTCGGGCGGGCAAGCACGTCCTTTGCGAAAAGCTGATGGCCCATAACATCACGCAATGCAAAGAGATGATTCGCGTCGCGAAAGAAACGGGCAAGCTGCTGGCGGTCGGGCACCAGCGGCACTACAGCGTCCTGTACGACAACGCTGCTGATTTGATTCGACAGGGGGTCTTGGGCGACATCAAGTTCATCCGCGCCTGCTGGCACCGCAACAACAGCTTCCCCGGTTCCGATAGCTGGTTGAAGAAAATTGCCGACGACGATCAGACTCTCGCCAGCACCGTCTCGCAATACGGCTTCGACTCGCTCGAACAACTGATCAACTGGCGGCTGTACAACAAGACCGGCGGCGGTCTGATGGCCGAGTTGGGCAGCCACCAGCTCGACGCAGCCAGCATTTTTCTGGGGGCGGCCGCGGGCGAGCGGGCTTTGCACCCGATCGCCGTGATGGGCTACGGCGGCCGAAACTTTTACGGCGTCGAAGGGGTTGGCTCGAAAGACAAACAGGCCGACAAACGCGAGATCGACGATCACGTCTATGTGACGCTCGAATTTCCCGGCCCGCATTACAAAGACGATCAACATGACGTGACGATCGTCACTTATTCGTCGATCAACACCAACCGGTTCGAGCCTTACGGCGAAACCGTTATGGGCAGCCGCGGGACGATGATTACCGAACTCGAGCAGAACGTCATGCTCTGGAAAGAAGCCGGCGGCGACACCGGCGGCGGCGGGCCTGGGCAGCGGTTGCGCGTCGTGCAGGAGGCAGCCGGCGGCGGCGGTGCGGTGCTTTCGGCCAGCCCCAGCCTGGCGCCGGCGACCGGCGGAGGCGCGGCCGGCGGCGCGGGGCCCGACGAGAAAGTCAGCCGCGGCTACACCGAAGAGATGGAACATCTCTGCTGGTGCATTCGCAACGACATCCCCCAGGACGCACCGATCACCCAGGGGGGCCTGCGCTGTCCCGGGAAGCATGCCATGGCCGACGCAATCATGGCCATCACCTGCAACCTGGCGATGAAGCACAAGAAACGCATCGTGTTCAAGGAAGAGTGGTTCGACCCCGACAGCCCCGCTGCCCCCGAGACCGACCCCGAAGTAATCGGTTGAGCGTCAGCCCTTTGAGCAAGCGAGCCGGTGGGTTAACCCCACCGGATTTTTTCTGACACCGAGGTGCGACAGACCGGTGGGATAAACCCACCGGCTCGCTGGTACGTTGCCGTCGGTCGGCGAGCCTTGTCTTGAGACAACGCGAAATCATGGGACGCTGGCCGAACGACACCCGCTCGACGATCACGACCGCCGCGCTCATATTCGTGCTGTTTCCCCTGCTCGCCTGGCTGGCCTGGTGGTTTGTCAGGGGCTGACGCGATTCTCAGACGCTGTCGCGTGCCGGCTGATTGCGATCCCGGGTTCGACGGTGTCGGCGACGGCTGACACCATGACGGTTGGGGCGCGGCCGTATGCACTGACTTTGGACGTGTGGACTCTCGTCAATTAACGGCGCAGGGTGCCACGGACAGTCCCGGCGCGCCGGGAGGAGTCGCCCGTGCGAGCGTCTCCGATCATTGCCTTCAAGTTCGTCTCATGCGGACTGGCACGCCCCTCACATCGGAAAGCGCAACAAGGAATCGGCTGAAAACCCTCGTTTTCCCGCGAAATCTCCCGGAAAGCGCAACAAGCAACGGGGCGACACCATAAACCCGCCCAACCGTTCCCAGTTCATAAACCAGGCGATTTGAGATGGTAGCGGCGATTAAAGAGCCCGCCTTACTATTTACTATTTCTACTGTCGATTGTACTTGACGAGTTGCAACCTGTTTTATAGAGACCCCTTGCGGGAAATGGATTTCCTTTAAGGAGATGCACGATGGAACGGCGATTCGAGCTCCGAAAGCAGCGGCTGTTGGCCGATGCGGAGGTTGGTT
>SIAF01000053.1 GCA_009691905.1 Planctomycetaceae bacterium
CCTAACTTCTCAGGAACATGCACTTGGAAAGTTTGGGGAAAGAGTCGCAAATCTCGCCGCAAGTTCCTGCCCGCCATAGGCTCGCGTCGCGTGCTGCCCTAACTTCTCAGGAAGACCGATCAATAGTCGATTCGACGTTGGCATCGGTTGAAAGTCGCAACGCGCCCAACGGAAGGCGCTGCGCCGGCGGCGGGCACAATGGATTCCGCCTCACTTCTCAGGAACATGCACTTGGAAAGTTTGGGGAAAGAGTCGCAAATCTCGCCGCAAGTTCCTGCCCGCCATAGGCTCGCGTCGCGTGCTGCCCTAACTTCAGGCTGTCAGGCGCAACCTTGGAACGGCGGATTTCGACAGTGTAGGCGGGTTTCTCCGAAACCCGCAATGGTCTTCGCCAGGCTGCGACGACCGGTGCCGCAGCCCAATGGCGGCCCATCCGAATGGCGCGGGTTTCGGAGAAACCCGCCCACACGGCAGAAAACGGCCACCCATCTTTTGGGAATTGATTTTCGAGAATGTCGACAGGAACACGCTATGCCGCGGCAAGTTCTGGAGACAATTCCGTAGGTCAGCCTTTCCAGGCTGATGGAATCACGGTGATTCGAGCGGCATCGGGGCACCCGCGTCAGGCTCGAAAGCCTGACCTACACGAACGTGCACTGTCGTGTTGCGAGTCTTTCTCTGCTGCCTCTGCTTGCTCCTCATCGATCCCGGCAGGGATCACCTCCTATTTTACCACGCCGCGTGGCACCCCGATAAGACCGCGGTGCGCAAATCTGGAAATGACGCGCCAAAATTGACGCCGCCTGCACGGTCTGCGAAGCATGGCGTGCGCCCCGTCGGTCAATTCCGATCGGTTTGGCTTTGATTTACGGTCAACCGGTCGAGGGCGATTTGCGCGCGGCCATGGTCGGGGTCGACCGTGAGACAGCGACGATATGCGGCCCGCGCCTGGGCAATCTGTCCCAGCCGACTTTCGGTTTCGCCGACGAAGTACCAGGCGTCCGACATGTTGGGATCCAGGGTCAACACCCCACGCAGGCTGCGTCGGGCCTCTTCAAGCCGATTGGATCGCAGCAGTCCCACGCTCACCAGCAGGCCCGCCCGACACAGATGCCGGTCATAAGCCGCATCGTCTCCCAATCGTTTGGCCAATTCCGCCATTTTGAAGTGCAGGTTCGGGTTGGGCAGCATGCGCTCGGCGTGCTGCAGCGCCTGCCACGCCGGTTGCTCGCGATCGCGGGACAGTTCGACATCGGCGAGCGCCTCCCAGGCGATCGCGGTGGGGAACCCCTGAGCGTTGATTTGTCGATCGAGCAACGGCGCTGCGGCCTCGAAGTTTCCGGCCTGCACCTGCATCGAGGCTGCATCCTGCAGCAGCAGCAGGTAGCTGTTTTCCCAGAGTGGGTCGTCGTGAACCAGTTGTTCCATGAGGTCGGCAGCGAGCCCCCGTTTCCCGGCGTGCTGCTGTCGCACAGCGGCTTCGATTCCCCGGGCCAATCCGAATCGCTCTCGAATCGGTTTGAAATACGAATCCAGATCGTCAAGTTCGAGATCGGGAACCGCCAGCTCGAGCGCGTCGCGCGCCGCGGCGACCTGTCCGGCCTGGCCGAGTTGGGCCGCGGCCGTTGCTTGCAATTGCCAGACATGCAGGTCGTTCGGGAAATTGTCGGCGAGATGACTCAGCAGAGGCTGCGCCTCGAGCGCGCGGCCTTCGCGGATCAACCATTTCGCGCGCTGGTAGACGCTGGGAAAGTGGTCATCCCCCGCCCGCTCGAACGCCTGCAGGGCCGGGTCGGGCTGTTCGAGCCGAAGATGATTGCGGCCGACGTGGTGCCAGGCGGTTGCCGCGAGCGGGCCTTTCGACCGAAGCGCGGCGCGGCGAAAGACCTCGGCGGCCTCTTCAATCTGCCCGAGACGCTCCAGGACAAAGCCGTGCGCGATGGCGACTTCGATCGCGGCAGGGTCGTCGGCAACGCCGCGGCGTAAACAGGCGTCGGCCTTCGAAAAATAGCCATACACCAGATAGGCTTCGCCCAGCCTGCGCCACTTGGCGGGCCCGTCGAAGAGAAATCGGTGGGGAAGCGACAGCAGTTCGCTTCCGGCAGTGGCGTCGTTGTATTGGGCGACAGGGGGTGGTGCGACGTGAGTCGCGTTCAGTCGCCGGCCCGCCAGAATCGCGACTGCCAGCAGTTCGAAGCCGATTGCCGCCAGCAGGAATCGCCGCAAAGCAATCATCGTTTGCCAGATCCCTGTTTGTTAATCCAGGCGGTCAGCCGCCCCACACGGTCGTAAGGTCCCATAATATGCAGCCCCCCGGTGAGGATGTCGTTGCGGCCGTCGCCGTCGAGATCGCCCACGGCGACTGTAATGCGGTGTGTCGGCTGCGAGTCGATCTGCCACGTCGTGAACTGTTGCCGACCGTCATTCTCCAGCCAGACCACGCTCGCGTTCTCGCGGTTGTCCCAATTGTTGAACATCGAAACGAGCACGACGTCGCGGTCTCCGTCGGAATCAAGATCCCCCACGGCGGCGGCGTAGGTTCCGCCAAAACTGGCGATTCGATGCGTAGCGAACGTCCAGTTCCCCTGATTCTCAAACCATAGACAACCGTGGTATGCCTGAGGAAAGCTGTGGGTGACTTCCAAGTTGTCGCCGACCGGCAGAATCAGATCGGGATCACCGTCACCATCGAGATCATCCTGAATCAGGCCGGCGCTGCCGAGGTCGTAATTGATCGTGAACCACAGCCGCCTGGGCTTGAAGTTGCCCTCACCCAGGTTTTCGAAAGCCCAGAGTTCTTCTTCGTCCTGGGAAATGACCGCAGCGATGTCGAGGTCGCCGTCGCCGTCATAGTCGGCGATCGGCACATGAATCGCTCCCGGTGCCGACAACAGTTCGTGCTCGACGAATCGTCCCCCGCCGCGATTCTCGAGCCACAGCACCTGGCCGCGCGAATAACCGAACACGGCCACCGCCAGGTCGAGGTCGCCGTCGCCGTCGAGATCGCCCGCCTGACAATCAGCGACGCGGCGCACGTCGTCCAACAGCACGTGCCGCTCGAATCCCTGCGCTGTTTGTTCAAGCCAGACCAGACGGCCGATGACGCCGTCGTTCGGCAGAATATCACCCAGCAGCGAGACCAGCAGATCGCGATCGCCATCCTGATCGAGGTCGACCACAGTGGCATGCGCCGGGACGAGCAGATCTTCAGCCAGAATCTGCTCGGTCCACACTCCGTCGTCGTCGCGCCGGCAGACGACGACCGCCTGGCGACGCGCATCACAGGCGATGATTTCGTTCCGTTCGTCGCCGTCGAAATCCAGAATCTGCACGTTGGTGATGATCGGTCGCAGTTGCGGAGCCGGGCCGATTTCGCTGCGCGCAAACCGCAAAGAGGAGGCGGCAAACCGCGACCCTGCAGCGGCCGCCGGTTCGGGCAATTGTCTCAACGGGGGGATGCGGGGTAAGGCATAGTAGGACGCGACAGGAATCGCCACCGTCAGGCAGGCCAGAGGAATCAACGACCAGCGCATTAGCACTCCCCGAATCGACAACGCGAGCGATCGCCGTCGAGTGATTCAGAAGATCAGACCTCACCGTGACAACCGAGTAATTTTTTCCCACCGCCGAGCCAGGTCGATGGCTGCCATAACAGACTGTTGAAAAAGGGGGACTGGCTCCGGTCCACAGCACGAAAACCGCTGAATCTCAAGCGTTGCGAGGTGCCTGTCCCCCTTTTTCAACACGCTGCTAAGTATAGGCGCACCGAGTGGTCGGTTCAATCGGCGGGACGGCGAGTCGATCATTGCCGGTCGCCGGCGATCGCGGCGGAAACACCACCGCGTGATTGAGACACGGCGCTAAATATCGAGATCTTCCACCAGCTTGGCCTCGTTCATGATGATCTCATAGCGCTGCGAGGGGTCTTTGCCCAGCAGTTGTTGAAAGGTTTTGTCGGCTTCGAGCTGCGCCTCGATGTCGACTCGCAACAGAATGCGCTTGGCCGGGTCGAGCGTCGTCTCTTTGAGGTACTCGGCGGGCATTTCACCCAGCCCCTTGAAGCGGCTGACCTCGAATTTACGGTTGGCCGCCAGCGAACCGAGGATGTTCTCTTTGTCGGCGTCGGTCAGGGCGTAGTGAATCTCTTTGCCGACGGCAATGCGGTACAGTGGCGGCTGGGCCAGAAAGACATGTCCGCCGCGAATCAGTTCTCGCATGTGCCGGAACAGAAAGCACAGCATCAGCGTCATGATATGATTTCCGTCGCTGTCGGCATCCATCAGCAGAATCAGGCGATGGTAACGCAGGCTGCGAATGTCGAAATGGGGTCCGATGCCCGTGCCGAGCGTTTCGACCAGGTCTTTGAGCTCCTGATTCTCCAAGGCTCGCATCGTCCCCAGTGACTCGGTGTTAAGCACCTTGCCGCGCAGGGGGAGCACCGCCTGCGTCCGGCTGTCGCGGCCGGCGACCGCGCTGCCGCCGGCTGAATCGCCCTCGACGATAAACAGTTCTGACTCTTCCGGGCGGGTGCTGCGGCAGTCGAACAGCTTTCCGGGCAGGGCCGATTTGCGGGTCGTGGGGGTCTTACGTCGAACTTCGCTGGCCGCGTCGCGGCTGGCGAGCCGTGCCCGAGCCGCCAGCACGATCCGCCCGATGATGGCGTCGGCGAGGGTCGGGTTGGCGTTGAACCAGTTTTCGAGGGCCGGTCGCAGCACGGCATCGACCTGGGCCGTCAGCTCGGGGTTGTTGAGCCGCTCTTTGGTTTGGCCCTGAAACATCGGTTCGCTGACGAACACTGACAGAATGGCGACGATCCCCTCGCGGATATCCTCGGCAGTGATCGCCACCCCTTTGGGGCTGATGCCGTGAATCTCCATGTAGTTTTTGACCGCCTTGACGATCGCCGACTTGAGGCCCCCTTCATGTGTGCCTCCGGCATGCGTGCGAATGCCGTTGACGTAGCTGCGGATCTCTTCTTCGGTCGATTCGCTCCAGCGCAGGACGGTCTCGATTTTCGTGCCGGCATCTTCCTTCGAGGCCGAGAAGATTTGATCGGTAATCGGCTTTTTGCTGCCGTCGGCGGTCAACCTGGCCAGGTAGCCGGCGATCCCGTCGGGGTGAGAATACTCCAGGGTCTCGGTTTTGACCTCGTCGTGAAAGGCGATCGACAGACCGCCGTGGACGTAGGAAATATCTTCAAGGTGCTCGCGAATGACGGTCGTATCGAAATTCGTGCGCCGGAAAATCGAATCGTCCGGGCGGAAGTAAATGGTCGTGCCATGCCCGCGAAAGGGCCGGACTTTTTTGAGCGGGCCGGTCGCCTTGCCGGCCTTGAATTTCTGGGTCCACTCGTACCCGTCGCGATGGACGGTCGCCAGCAGCTCGATCGAGAGCGCGTTGACGACCGACGCCCCGACGCCGTGCAGCCCCCCGCTGCGGGAATAGTTCTTGTTCGAAAATTTTCCGCCCGAGTGCAGCGTCGTGAGAATCACTTCCAGCGCCGGCCGCTTGAGCTTGGGATGAATATCGACGGGAATGCCGCGGCCGTTGTCGCTCACGGTCGCCGAGCAGCCGTCTTTATGCAGCGTCACCGTAATCTTGTCGGCTTCGCCCGCCAGGTACTCGTCGACCGAGTTGTCGAGAATCTCCCAGAGCAAGTGGTGCAAGCCGCGCGTATCGACACCGCCGATATACATCGAAGGTCGCTTGCGGACCGGTTCGAGTCCTTCGAGAACTTCGATATCGCGGGCGGTGTATGCGCTTTTCGTTGGTGCCGTCATGGCTTGCTTTTATTGCGATGCGGGACGCCGCTGTTCGTACGAACCTGAAATGGCCTTCGCGATGATTTCAAGGTCACTCACGCCGTAGAACTCGATCGTCCTCGAAATCAGTTCGTCCAATTGCGAGCGAGGTAATGAACTCAAAACGCGAACGACGTGATTTGCGCCGGATTCGCGGCTTCGGGGCACGGAACCAACCCCATAACGTTCGAGAAACCGCTTGACATCCCAGAGTTGTGGCAGGAATTTCCCGGATTCGTAAAGCTCCCCGAGAGTCGTCAGCAAATCTGCGATATCGAGCCGCCGCTTCGATTCGGTTAAAAACGCTTTCGCGATTTTAGCTGATCGCATTTCCTTTCGCTTTGGGTTGCCGTTGATGGACCGCGGCTTTTCAGACCGTGGCTTACCTGGCTCATTCGGACGCAATCGCGTCAGCGCCGCAAGCACTTCGTCTCGACCGAAGCTATCGACAAGCGACTGCAGCCGTCGTTCAAGGACTGAAACCTTCATTTGTCTTCGAATCCCAGGAATTTCAAAAACTGCTTGCAAAAGAAATCGAATGCTGCCGCAGTATCACGTTTGACATGCGCGGTGCGAGACACGGGAGTTCCCGTTCTCGCCGCGCTCGTCAATGTTTTCGTGTAGCGCATGTGGACTGGGAAAACCGGCCACTTATAGGTGGCGGCGATCGAGTGGACTTCCTTCATCGACTTTCTCGCCTCTGGACCCGGTTTACCGTACGTTGAATGATTAAATACGACGGAGTGTACGGCGATTTTGTGATCTCGATTTTTACGGCTGAACTCATCAACCGACCGGTGGAGCAATGGTAGCCCGACCGATGCAAGAAACTCCGGCTTGACGGGTACGACAATGTATCGGCTTGCATAATACGCTGCATCAGTGAGGAGCGACTCCGTCGGCGCGCAGTCGATCAGAGTCAGATCATAATCGTCAACGACACCGGCAAGTGCGGCCGCAAGGTTTCTCTCCGATCCAGACGGGTGTTTTAGGACGCGCGAAAACTCAAGCCGGCTGGGTATCAAGTCGAGCGAACCGCGCTTCCAAAACCCAATGTCGGGAATAATGACATCGCGAATCGAGATTGGCTTCGTTGAAGTCCGGCTCCTTGTTGTGGGCCGATATCCCTCGAAAATCTGGACAACTGTTGGCTTGTCGTCTTCCAGGAGTGCCGAGTACCTCTTCGGCCCGAGCAGTGATTGGCTCAGATTCCCCTGGGGATCGAGATCAACGGCGAGAACCTTTAGCCCAACCTGACACGCTTTATGCGCGACTTGCGATACGAGAGTCGTCTTTCCGACGCCCCCTTTCATGTTAACAATGCTGACTGTCAATGCCATCGGTGATCTCGCTTTCGTAATATCGCAGGTGAAACCGCCGACCGCAAAAGCCAAACAAACTACTTCCCATTTTGCACTTCAAATTTCGACCAATCGACCAGTTCAATCGGCGGCCGAATGATGCCGGTGAACCCGCTGCGGTGGCTGGTGCGGACGCCCTTGCCACCGCGGGAGGTAATCTCGTATTTCACCTGGCCGAACACCATTTCCTTTTCTGCCGTTGTTTCAACTTTCAGGCAGTCGCGCGGGTTGGTGAGCAGCGCGGCCCCCAGCACCTGGTCGTCCGCCGTGATCTTGATCCCGCGCACCCCTTTGCCGGCGCCGGAGAGAACCGGGACTTCTTTGACCTTGAAGTGAATGATTCGCGCAGCCGCACTCGCCAGAAACATCGTCGTCGCCTCGCGGACAAGGTCGACAAACACGACCCGGTCGCCCTGGGCCAGCCGGCAGTACTTGCGGCCGACTTTGGTCGACGCCGTCCGAAACGGGTGCAACGGGATCCGCAAAACCTGTCCCCGGGCCGTGGCCACCAGCAGGAACGGCGCGGGACTTTCTTCGCCTTTGACTTTCGAGTCGGTCGGCGTGAACCGCGGATCGGTCGTGATCGCCGCGACGATCGAAGCCCCGTCGCCCAACCGAAAATGCTTTGCGAGCGGCTCGCCGTAACCCGACGACGACGGCACCTGGTCGATTCGCAGCGTGTAGGCCACCCCTTCGCTGGAGAAGAATACCGTGTGATCGAGCGTGCTGCCGGGGGTGACGGTCAGCACCTGGTCTCCCTCGCGGACGCGCGTCTGCTCGACGCTGGCCAACCGACCGACGCGTTTGATCCAGCCTTCACGCGAGACGACGACATTCGTGTTCTCGCGAACGATGTACGCCTCGGGGTTGAACTCGGCGATCTCTTCGGTCGAACCCAGTGACGTGCGTCGCTTGTCGCCGAACTTCTCGGCCAGCTCTTTGAGCTCGGTCTCGACCACCTTCCACAGGCGACGGTTCGAGGCTAATAGCGCTGTGGTCTCGGCAGCCTCCTGCTTCCTGGCCCGCAGCTCTTTCACGATGTCGTCGATCTCGAGCTGAGAAATGCGATAGAGCTGAAGTTCGAGAATAGCGATCGTCTGCGGTTCGTCGAGTGGAAAGGCCTTCATCAGTTTTTGGGCCGCATCCTGCTTCCCGTCGCTGGCGCGAATGATCTTGAGGGCCCGGTCAAGCCCGTCGAAGACGATCTTGAAGCCCTCCAGAATGTGGATCCGCCGCTTGAGCTGCGCCAGAATATACTCATACCGCCGCTTGACCGTGTCGAAGCGGAAGTCGAGAAAATGCCTCAACAATTCGGCCAGATTCACGCGACGCGGGACCAGCGACCGCTGCTCGTCAGGCACCAGGCAGGTGCAGTTGTAGGCGAAGTTCTGTTCAAGCTGCGAATGCTTATAGAGGAAAGCCATGACCGCCTCAGGGGCAGCGCCGGGCTTGAGCTGCAGCACGATTCGCAGTCCGTTTTTCGAATCGGACAGATCGGTCACGTCCAGCAGCTGCGGCAGTTTGCGATTGGCGACGATGGCGCCGATTTCGGCGAGGAGCGGCCCGGTTTCGACGCCGTAGGGGATCGAGTGAATCACCAGCCGATCGGGAACTTCCTTGCGTTTCTCGCGGTCAAATTGCCATTCGGCGCGAACTTTAATCGACCCCCGCCCCTCTTCGTACATCTGCCTCAAGGCGCTTCGTTCGGTGACGATTCGCCCCCCCATGGGAAAATCGGGGCCTTTGACGTGTTTCATCAATTGGGCCACGCTTGCGTCGCGATTGTGGATCAGGTGAATGCACGCTTCGATCGCCTCACGCAAGTTGTGCGGGGGAATACTGGTGGCCATCCCGACCGCAATGCCCTGCGTGCCATTCACCAGCAAATTCGGGAACCTGGCCGGAACGACAATCGGCTCAAGTTTGCGTGCATCATAGGTCGGGCGGAAATCGACCGTCTCGAACCGCAACTCATTCATGAGTTGCTCGGCCAAAGCCCGCAGGCGGGCCTCGGTGTACCGTGATGCGGCAGCCGGCAGGCCGATAACGGACCCGAAATTTCCCCAACCGTCGACCAGCGGATAGCGCAGCGTAAAGTCCTGCGCCATGCGGACCAGTGCCTCGTAACAGGCGTCGGTCCCGTGGGGGTGGTAATCGCCGGTGGTGTCGCCGCAGATTTTCATCGACTTGACGTAGCGGCTGTCGGCGGTCAGCCCCAGTCCGTCGTACATCGCGTACAGAATACGCCGCTGCACCGGTTTCAACCCGTCCCGCACGTCGGGCAGTGCCCGCGCTGTGATCACCGACAGCGCGTAGTTGAGATACCGCTGCCTGGTCTCGGTGCTGATTGAAACGTACTTGATGCGGTCGCCGCCGCTTTCAGGGGCGGCTGTGCCGTTCGATTCGTCCCTGGGCTCTGACACCGTTCGCTCCCGAAGTCATCCTTGCGCGCGAAACTGTAGCGATTGTAGCCGGCATTCTCAAGCGGCAAAGTTACCCGCCGATGCCGATCGTGCCGGTTGTTCTGAATCGTGTTGGGGTCGTAACGCCTTTTCCGAAGGACGCTTCGGAAAAATGCGCGAGACGGTCACAAGTGGGTTTGAATGACTCATTCCCCCCATCGCTACCGGCCGAACTTTGAAACTGACCGGCACATGGAAGTGCCGGCAATCTGCGGCGGACCACAGACGAGCTGTTTGTGACCGACACTCACAGGCAAGTGGCCTGTGCCGCGACCGACACCAGGCAGGATGCCTGCGCCAGTCACACCCCGGCACCCAAGGAGGGCGTTTGATGATTCGTTCAATTCTGAAGTCGGCTGTCGTTGCCGCGGGCCTCTCAACTCTGCTGGCGACCAGCGCTACTGCCGGCGGGACTGCCTGGGACGGAAACCAGGCGCTGTATTACGGCCAGGTGAATAACGGCGTGCCTGCTGACGGTGGGTATGGCAGCTACAACTACGCCGGCGCGTATCCGGCGATCAACGCGCCGCTGTATCCCTGCCCGAAGCCAAACGTCCCTTACGAAGTCGGTCGGACGCTGATCACCAATCCCGCGCTGGCGCCGCACGAGATGTTGTACCCGCACACGTATCGCGCGCTGTATCCGCCTTACTACTACAAAAACACATGTGGTTTGGCCTGCCTGCCGTTCTTCCCGAAGCCCAGGCTCAAGGGAACTGAAGTCGTCGTCAGGTACAAAAGCCATCATGGACTGTGGGGCTATAAACCGCCGTGCAGCCGCGAGAGCTATTCCAACCGGTCATGGAAATAACCGTTTCTCAATCTTCCGTAACACGCCACTGACACAGGACGAAGCAAAATGGCGATTCGAAATTTCAGCAAGGGATGGGCGGCCATCGCCGTCGGCGTGCTCCTGCTGTCGGGCGTGAGCCGCGCGGCGCGGGCCGACGACTGCGAAGACGACGCGTGTGAGAGCCGCTGGGACCGATTCAAGAGCCGGTGCCAGGGCAACGACTGCAATGACTGCGACCAGGATCCCTGCTGCGAAAGCCGCTGGGACCGAGCCAAATGCTGGTGCCGAGGGACAAACTGCCGACCCCACTGCCATGCCAAGTGCTGCAAGAAACCGTGTCCTGGCTGCTATCGCCGGGTGAACGGCTGCTACGGCGTGGGTGGGGTCTACGGCGGCGGTAATGGCGGCGGTTACGGCGGCGGTTATGGTGGGTACCAATATGGCGGGGGCGGTAACACCGATCCCCGCGACACCCAGTTGTACTCGTCGCAGGTTTACGGAACCCCGATCGCCGTGCCGCTGGCGCCGGTCGTCAAGCACAGCTACAACTACGGCTGGGGCATCCCCTCGTCGCGACTGACGCGCATCGGCGCCCAGTATACGCAGTGGCATCCGCAGACCCCCTACTCGCAGACGGGCGGGAGCCTGCCGGGAGGCATCTACCCCACCGTCTATCAGCCCACCGATACGACGCAACAGGGTTACTACTACATGCACGCCCCGCGGTGGGGGCGGTATGGCTGGTACGTCTCGCGTCGGGACTTAGCTCGTCCAGGAAAACCAGCAGCCCGGCTGTTTCGAACAGCCGGGCTGTGGTGTTGTTGCGGTCGATTCAAACCCCGCTCAGCTTACTGCGGACGAGGGGTGGCGCCGCCCAGTTGGTTCCAACCGTAGGGCATTGACTCGATCGGGCCGGGACCGACGGCGAAGATTCCGTTGGCACTGAAGAACGGACTGACGTACAAAAAGTCGGTGTCGAAAAAGAACGGGTTGACGGGGCCCCCCGCATCGGCATTGCCTGAGGGCGCCGCGAGCAGGCGGAACGTGCTCTGTCCGATTCCCGAGTAACGGAACAGGTTCGAGGCACCGCCGGGAGTCACCGGCGGCAGGCCGAAGCGGCCGGCCAGACGCTGCGCGTTTCGCTGACGAGAGTCGCTGAGGAACGGCCCGGGGTCGGTCGCAGCAGTTGTCCGCGATTTGAACGTGCCTTCCGCATTGGTGTATGCGGCGCCGGTGTTGGTGACGCCGAAACTGTCGACGATGTTGTCGTTGAATGTCAGGTCGAGACGCGCCAGGGGGTCGCCCTGGAAGCTGGTGATCGTGAATGTGGCCGCGTCCCAGGTGCCGGCGGTGGCTGTCGGATCGACGGTGGAGTTGAAGGAGTCGAAGTACACGTCGTCACCCAGGTTGCCGCTGAAGACGTTGTCGGTGATTGTGGCCCCGACACCCGATCGACCTTCGCCGAAGAATCCGCCGTCGTCAAAGGGCCCGTAGCCGCCGCCGCTGGTGCCGACTCGCAACACAAGGCCGGTCGTGCCGAAGTCGCTGTCGAACCCGTTCCCCTCGACGCGGTTATTGGTGAAGGTGAAGAACAATCGCGGGTCGGCAAACACGCTGCCGTTGTTGTCGCTCGTGTTGGTGACGGCCGATGCGGCCTGATTCTGGTCCTGCGTGGTTGAGGCCGAGTTGACCACATACACGCCGATCTGGCGGTTGCCGACGATCAGGTTGTTGTCGATGTTGATGATGGCGAAGCCGCCGTTGTCCGGAAGGCCGGGAGTCGCCCGGTTGAGGATGTCGATTCCGCGACCGCGGTTGTCGCGAATCGTATTGAGCGTGATGTCGACGATCGTGGCGAACGGCCCCTGGCTGAGAATCTCGATGCCGTCGCCATTGTTGTTGTGAATGTAGTTGCGGGTGATGTCGACGATATTCGTCGAAGCCCCCTGCAGGTCGATGCCCCCCGTGCCGTTGCGGGCGATCTCGTTGAAGCCAATCGTCACGTCGCCGTCTCCGTTGATTTCGATGCCTTTGAGGCCGTTGGCGGCGATCAGGTTGCCGTTGGCGGAGTTGCTCGTCGACCCGATCAGCAGGTTGTCGGTCGCGCCGTTGAGCTGGATGCCGTGGCCCACCCTGATAGTACCCTGAAAACCGTTATTCGTGATGACGTTTCGCTGCCAGGTGCCGGTCACGGTCCGCAAATCCGAGGCGGAATTGGCCAGTTCTCTGGTTTCGATCCCGTCGCTGTGGTTGCCGTCGATCAGGTTATCGAAGATGTCGACCTGGATCTGCGAGTCGGCTTCGACGAACAGGTTGATGCCGTCACTGCCGTTGTCGGTAATGCGGTTGTGTTGAATCGTATAGTCGTTGACGTCGTTGGGGCTGTTGTGGCCGTCGATCTGTATGCCGTCACCGGTGTTGTTTTCGATCCGGTTGGCACCGATCAGGACGTTGTTGACGATCCCTTCGTCGCGGCGAATGATGTGAATCCCGTCGCCGTCGTTGCGGGCGATGATGTTCCCGTCACCGGCGATGGGACTGCTGTTGCCGATTGTCAGGTTTTCCAGTCGCGTTCGCTGATCGACGTGCACGATGATACCGCCGCCGTCGTTTGCGAACAGGTCGCTGTCGAGGTTACCGATGGTATTGTGATCGATGATGCCGCTCGTGAGATGTGCGGTGGCGTCAGACAAATCGGTGCTGCCGTCGAGGCGAATATCAATCGCCTGGCCGTTGTAGATCGTGCTGCCGACAAGGTCATTGCCGGTGTTGGTAATCAGGTTGCGTTGGATGTCGATGGTGCCGCTGGCCGAGTCGCGAAGCGTGTAGGCGATACCGGCGCCGCGATTCCTGAGGATGCGGTTGTTGTCGGCGATCAGGTTGAGCGTGCCATCGGTGCCGATCACGTTGACGCCGAACCCGCTGTTGTTGTTGATGACGTTGTTTCGCAACGTCACCGACGAATTGCTGTTGTTCGAGATCACCCGCACGCCGTCGCGCAGGTTGTTGTTGATCGTCGAGCTGTTGTCGAACAGGTTCAGGTTCATGATCGATAGGTTCTGAGCCAGCGCGCTGACGCCGTCGATGTTGTTTTCGTCAAACGTGCTGTGTTGCAGCGTGACGTCGGCGAACGAGGCGTCGAGCGTCATGCGGAAACCGTAGCCGAAACCGACTTCGTCCTGGGGCCGGTTGTTGCCGTTCGAGGTGATGTTGTCGAACAGGCCGACGATTGACGAACCACTGGTCAACGCGACGTCGATGCCGTTGCGGTCGCTGTCGCTGGTGTCGGCATTGCGGACGATCACGTTGAAGTTCGCCCCGTTTTCACCGTTGATCGAAATACCGGTCAGATTGCGTTTGGCCTCGACATCGTCGACGCGCAACTGCAAATCGCCGCCGTTGTTGTCGATCCGCAGGCCTTCAGCGGCGCTGTCGTTGAATATTGATTCGAACACACGGCCGGTGCCGGTGGCGTTGGCGAGAATGATACCGCCACCGGCACTGTCTGACTGACCCGAGCCGGTGATAAGCACGTTGTTGATATTGAAGTCGACGATGCCGCTGCCGAAGATGCCGTGACGCCCGGCGTTCTGGATCTGAAAGCCCGAGACCTCGTTGTGGCTGGCCAGTTTGATGACATCGCCGGTGGGATTGGTGAGGATGGGCAGCGTGCCGGGAGAGAACCCGGGCAACTCGAAGGTGCCCACCGTCGAGGTGAAGTCGTGATGAATTCCCTGGCCCAGCAGCCGCTGCCAGTCGTTAAGCGTGATGCCGTGATTGTAGCCGCTGGAGGTGCCGTTGCCGCGGTTGACGAAGACGATGTCGACGTTCGATCCCGTCGTGGTGGGAAGCGTGTTTAAAGGATGCTCGACGGTACCGTCGCCGCCACCGGGGGCACTGTTATCGACGTGAGTGACAAAGATCGGCGTGCCGACCGGCCCGCCCGACCCGCCCGTACCGCCGGCGCGCAGTGCGGTCAGCGTGTCGTTGTACACTTCTTCGTACACGGCAATGCGATATTGTCGCTCGACCTGCTGATAGAGCCGATCCTGGACGGGGAGTCGCTCAAACCACCGCGCCGCCTGGCCACTGCCGAAGTACATGGTGACGGCGCCCATCAGGTTGGTGCCGAACAGCCGATCATCGGTGACTAAGACTTGCGCCCAGATATCCTGTGTGATCAGGGCTTCGATGCGGGCCCGGACACCATAAACGGCGCCGGTCCCTTCCCCCTGATAGTAGTAGCCGCCGATGTACGGCCGGATGCCTCGGTTGCCGATGCCCGGCAACAATCCGCCGACTTCGAAATCGCCGCCTTTCAGCGGCGTGCTGTACCGCGTCGAACGCCCGAACCCGATGAAGTTCTGAAAGAAGTTAATCTGGCCGTTGAGAAACTGACCTGCAAGGTCGCGGTCGTCATTGGTGGGCATGTAACCGTTGACGCGGAAATCGAGGTATTGCCCCAGCGATTCGAGGCTGATCCCCAACTGATCGTATTTGAACTGCCCGGTATTGTCGGTGTCGTACCAGAACGAACCACCAAAGATTCGGTCGTTCGAGTCGTCGTACCAGCGGAAGCCGGCGCCGGCATTGGCGGCCACGTCTCCCAGGTAGGTCACGATCCCGCGCGGCGACAGGAAAAGCATCAGCTCGTCGGGTTCGATGATGATCGGCTGAAACAAGGCGAAGGTTTGATAGCCCTTCGAGTACCCGACACCGTCGCCGATGTCCGACCGCAGCATGACATTGCGGTGGTCGAATCGATCGTAGGTGTCTGGCGCGCCCGAGCCGCCAACAGGCGCCACTCCGGGCGGACCTTGCGCGAACAGCGGGCTGCTCGATGCCGCACCGAACAGAATCGCCAGGCAGACGCTCACACGAGCCGTTTTCATGTACTGCTCCAACCGGAAGCCGGGGAAACGAGCCATCGTTGATGTGCCGTGTAGGGGATGCCCATCGCGCACAAGCTGACGTCAGCGTCGGCCGATACGCACCTATGGATTTTTCGGACGGGGGGGAGTTTGCGGATCAGTCAAATTGGGAAGATTCAGTTGAGAATTCTGAATTTTCCGATTATTCGGGCTGGGTGGGTGCGCGGCGAGTGGTTTTGGTCTTGGGTGCCCCGGCCTGGGTCCTGGTCGTGGGCTTCGTAGCAGCGGGTGCAGCCTTCGCGGGCCGAGTGGCTGCCCTTGCTTCGAATTCCTGATTCAACAAGGCCAGAACGGGGTCAGTAATGTCTTCGGCGCCGTGGTGATAGACGATGGGCTGGCTGAGTGTATCCTTGATTTTGAGCGCATCTTTGGCGGCGAGGGCGTCGCGATTGACGGTCAGAATCAGGGTGTACCCGTTTTGCGTCGCAAAGCGCTCGAGGGCCTGCTGGACATCCTGGTAAACCGCGAGCGCGGCGTCAGCGCTTTTCTTTTGCAGTTTGGACTTGCCCTGCACTTTGAGAGTTTCAAGCTCGCTTTTGATTTGAATCATTCGATTTTCGCGTTTTTCGAATTCGCTGCTCTCTTCGTCGAACGTACCGCTTTGCAGTTCTCCCTTCAGCTCGTTCCACTCGTCGGCCAACCCCTTGTGCTGGGCCTCGACGACTTTGAACGCTTTTTGAACACCATTGGTGACCTCGTCGGATTTCTTGTAGTTCAAAAAGACATACGACATGTCGACCAGTGCGATCCGTGTGGGGAGGCTTGCTGGTTTGCCCTGACCGCGAGCCGAGGTCAAGAGACAGGTGACGCCCAGCACAGCGACGACAGCGGCGATCTGCAGTGAAAATCGTTTCACGGTGAAATGGCTCCTGAAGACGAAAAGACCAGGCCGCGCCTGGCGTCGACAATGACGCGAAACACACGCCGCAGCGTGAGGTGATGGGGCGATGGAAATGAAGAGGGGGAGTTGAGGGGGGGGTGTATCGCAGAGAATCTCGAATGCGTCAAGAGGGAAAATCGAAAAATTCCGCGACGGGTCGGCGTGGCGGTTCAGGGAGTCGAGTTTCTCACCCCGCCCGTCGACCCGGTTTCACCCGATATTGACACATAGAAATGATCCCGATATGACCCCCCGGTCGGCAGCCCGAAATCGGTCGGCAGCCCGAATCGAAGCCCCAGGCACGAGCGCCGAGGGGCAAGTTTTAGCCGACGGCGAAATTCTTTTCAGGGGGATGCAAGGATGCACAGCCAATCGTCAGCGGAAACGGCGCGCGACAGGGCCCCTCGTCGGCCATCGGGTAAAAACGACGAGCGTCCGGCGATTCGTCGGGCGGTTTTCGGCGAAGCCGGCGTGACGACGCAGCTCGCGATGAGCCCGGCCGAACTCGCCGAGTGTCGCGGATTGATTACCGACCAGTGGCTGGGCCGAATCGGCGAAATGTATTCTGCCGAGGTCGTGGCCCAATTCCGGGAGGTCGGGCTGCCGCGCTATCATCAACTGGTCGATCGCGTCGATCACAAGGCGCTTTGGCCGAAAACCGCGCGGCTGCTGCCTCCGGCGGCTGTGTCCCGAATTCGGGACATGAGCTTCATGCAGGCGCTTGCGGCCGAATTCGGCCCGTTCGGGATCTCGAACGAAGAGGAGCTCCATCCGGAAGAGATCTACTGGCGCATCGTCCGTCCAGCGGCCGGGTCGGATATCGGGCCGGTGCATGCCGACGCGTGGTTCTGGGAATTGGGCCACGGCACGACGCCCCCCGATACGGTTCGCGTCAAAGTCTGGATTCCGTTTTACAGAGAATCGGGCATGAATGGGTTGAAGGTGCTGCCGGGTTCGCACCGTCAGCACTGGCCCTACCACGGCGAAGAGCGGGACGGCTTCGTGAAGCCGCAGAGCGATTTCAATGAAAGCTCTGTGCCGATGCAGTTGCTGAACATCGAACCGGGCACGTTGGTGGTTTTCAACGACCGACTGCTTCACGGCGGAGCGCTGAACTCGGGCCAAACGACGCGTGTCAGCGCCGAGTTCACGATGTTCGTCTCGCGCCGCAGGCTGCTGGCTGTGGGATGCACGAGCGCGCAGCTCGACGCCCGAGGACTTTGCCAAACTGGGGGACTTTGCCAAACTGATGGGGCGATCGGTGTCCCGGCCGATTCGACTCGTCACCGGGTTGCCTGATGGGAACCGATGGCTTTCGGCGGTCGGTTCGAAATTCAGGTTGCTGTTCGTTCTCACTGTAGTCGATGGACTTGTCTGTGGAGTTGCGATGCCCAAGCCTACGTTGTCGGCGCTGATCCCCAACTACAATCACGGTCGATTCATCACCGAAAACCTCGACGGAATACTCGGCCAAAGTCATCCGCCGACCGAAGTCATCGTCGTCGATGACGGCTCGACTGACGACAGCATGCAGGTGATCGCGCGTTATGCCGAAACAGACTCGCGCGTCCGTGTCTATCGCAATGAGCAAAACATGGGGGTTGTGTACACCCTCAATCGCGCGTTGCAGTTGGCGAAAGGAGATTACTGCTATGGGGGGGCGGCCGACGATCGCGTCCGTCCGGGCTTTTTCGAGAAGGCCATGAACCTTCTGACGAAGCACCCCGAGGCAGGCCTGTGCTATGGGTATGGGTCGGAGTTCGATTCGGAAACGGGTCGGATTTCGGAATATCCCATTCGACTGACCCCGACCGCCCGGTTTCTTCCGCCTGACGAATTGGCCGAGGCGCTGGCCAGAATCTCAGTGCCGGGGCATTCGGTGTCCGTGCCCGGCAATTCGACGATCTGGAAACGCAGCGAGTTCATGCGCGCCGGCGGTTATCGCGAAGACCTGCGGTGGCACTCGGACTGGTTCGCTCTGCAGGTGGTCGCACTTCGCAATGGGGCCTGCTTTATTCCCGAATCGCTGTGCTTCACCCGCATGGAACGCGGGTCGTACTCGCAGGCCGGTCAACGGCTGTGGGATCAGCAAAGCGTCGTTCTCGAGCGACTGCTGAGGCTGCTCAAATCCGACGAGTTTCGCGACGTCCTGCCGCGCTTTCAGCGGGGCCGGCTGTTTTCGCAATTCGCTCCGTGGATCGTACGGCTGATCGTCGGCCGCCCCGAACACTGGGATCGCGATTCGTCGCTGCTGATTGAGAACTCATTGATGGAGAATCACCAGACCTTCCTGGAAGATGCCAATCCGCAGCTTCGCCAGGGGACGGCCGTCTGTCTGGGTGAATTGGGCCGGGCGGCCCGACCGACGGTTCCGATTCTGTATCGACTGCTTTCCGATCAACCCGAAGTGCGCACCGCGGCCAGCCTGGCACTGGTCATGATCGAGGGGCAGGTTCCAGGCCGCTGGAAGGCCTGGAAGAGCGCGATGCGAAGCGGTTCGCGAGACGCGGCGCGGCGGGTCTGGTCGCCGTTTCGAAACATTGCCGCCGCCGTCTATCGCGGCGTCAATCGCAAGTTGTACAACCGCATCGAGCGGTTGGAAGCCTGCCTGGCGCAGCTCGTGATGGACAATCGGGATCAGCAGAAAAAGCTGACTTCCGATTTACAGGAACTGCAGCGGATGCTGAACGCTCGGCGTCAATCGAGGTCGCTGAACGAGCGCGACGAGCCGGACGTGGTATCGATGGCCGACGTCGCCTGACGAACAACTCAGGCCACCTCCTTGAAAGGATCTGCCGGTGACGTTGCCAAAGCTTTCAGTCCTGCTGCCGAATTACAACCACGCCCAATTTGTCGGGCAGGCCTTGCAGGCCATGTTGACGCAAACCGTTCAGCCGATGGAAATCATCGTCATTGACGACGGGTCGTCCGACAACAGCCTGCAGGTCCTCGAGGCCTTCGCGCGCCGCCACGCGCACATTCGACTGTTGCGAAACGACACAAACCGGGGCGTCAACTACACCCTGAATCGGGCTTTGAGGGAAGCCCGGGGCGAGTATATCTATGGGGCTGCGGCCGACGATCAGGTGCTGCCTGGATTCTTCGAACGCTCGCTGCGGCTCTTGGCGCGTTACCCCCAAGCCGCCTTGTGTTGCTCGTTTCCGTCGCGAATTGATTCGATCACCGGGACCGTCACGCAGCACGCGCTGTCCTGGAGCCGGCACGAATGCTTTTTGCCCCCTGAAAGACTGGCAACGGTCATGCGGGGGTCTGCCGTTCCGGGGCACGCCTCGATTGCCCGTCGCGACGCGCTTCTTGAAGTCGGGGGTTGGAACGCCGAGTTGCAATGGTTCACCGACTGGTATGCGTTGCAGGTGATCGCGTTTCGCCGCGGCGTGTGTTTTATCCCGGCTACAATGGCTCTGTTTCGTTCGTCGCTGGCGTCGTACTATTCAACCGGCGTTCGCAATTGGGAGTTGCAATCGCATGCCGTCGAGCACCTGCTGAGTCGGCTGCAATCGCCAGAATGTCGCGACGTGACCGGCTTGTTCCAGAAGAGCGGTGTGATGGCCGAGATCGGGCTCGACGCGGTTCGCGTTCTGGCGATCAGGCCCGAGCTGCGAACACCGCTGGTTCTGGAATTGCTGCGTCCATCGATTTTGAACGGCGCGGGACGGTTGCTGAAAGACCGCAATCGTCGAATTCGCGCCGGCGCAGCGGCCCTGATCGGCGAGTTCGGGTCGGCGGGATGGCGATCGCTGCCGCGACTTGTGGCCGCCCGGGGCGATTCTGACCCGGCGGTGCGCCTGGCGGTCGCGGTCGCGACAGGACATGTGTTCGGTTCGGAAGACCGCGCCGGCAAACGGCTGGCGGCGCGAATGGTCGTTGGCACGTTGGCGGCAAGTCACTATCTGCTGCGGCACCTGAAGGTCGCGCTCAGGCCCTCGGCCGCGTGGTTGTTTCAAGCCCTGCATTTCCGACTGTACGGTCGAGCGGATCGTCTGGAACGTGACTTCGTCGAGTGCGGCAGTTCGTTTGTCAAACAGCGCGAGCAACTCTGGCGGGAACTGCAGGCGTTTCGCGAAGAACTGGAAGTGCAGACGATCGACAATCGCGACCGACCGTCACAAGCGGCTTGAAACCCGACTCGGCCCGCCTGCCGCCAGTCCCGGGAGACAAAACGATGGCTACCCGCGTTCTCGTGACCGGCGCCGCCGGTTACATCGGTTCGGTGTTGTGCGAACACTTGTTGAGGGCCGGGCACGAAGTGCATGCCATCGACAACCTGCAGTTTTCGCAGCACAGCTTGTTTCATTTGTGTGCCGACCCCCGCTTTCAATTCACCCGCGGCGACGCCCGCGACGAAAATCTGCTGCGTTCGGCCGTGCCCAGGGCCGACGTCCTGATTCCGCTGGCGGCGGTGGTCGGCGCCGGCGCCTGCGATCGCGATCCCTGGCTGGCCGAGCAGCTCAATCTCGAAGCGGTGCGGACGATCAATCGCCTGCGCAGCCCCCGACAATTGATGGTGTTGCCGAACACGAACAGCGGGTATGGCACCAAATCGGGCGAATCATTCTGCACCGAAGATTCGCCGCTCGAACCGATTTCTCTGTACGGACGCACCAAAGTCGAGGCCGAGCGGGAAGTTCTCGAGAGCCCCAACGCCATCACGTTGCGATTGGCGACGGTCTTCGGCATGTCTCCGCGGATGCGGCTGGATCTGCTGGTCAACCACTTCGTTTACGCAGCCGTCACCGATGGCTATCTGTGCATCTTCGAGAAGGATTTCAAACGCAACTACGTGCATGTTCGCGACGTGGCCGACTGCTTTGTGCACTGCATTGACCATGCCGATCAGATGGCAGGGCGGCCCTACAACGTCGGGCTGGATGCGGCCAATCTTTCGAAAGAGGAATTGGCGCTGCTGGTCAAGGAGTACGTGCCCCGGTTTTATCTGCATTTCGCCTCGATCGGCAGCGATCCCGATCAACGCAACTACATCGTCTCGAACCAGAGATTGCGTGAGGCCGGTTTCGAAGCCAGGCGCTCGCTCGACGAAGGCATCCGTGAATTACTCAAAGGCTACGCGATGCTCGGCCGCGGGGCCATGAAGAATGTGTGACCCGATGATGGAAGTTTCGGCCCCGAAAGAGCGACGACCATGACGATCGCGATGGGAGTTGCACAGACCGCCCTTTCTGAAACGACCGCCATGATTCTCGCCGGTGGGCTGGGGACGCGACTGCGGTCGGTGGTCGCTGATGTGCCGAAAGTTCTGGCGCCCGTTCGCGGCCGGCCGTTTCTGGCGTGGTTGCTCGACAAACTCGCCCGCGCCGGATTGCGGCACGTTGTCCTGTGTACCGGGTACCGTGGGGAGATGGTCCAGCAGACGTTTGGTGCTTGCTATCAATCGGTTTCGATTGATTACTCGCAGGAACCGGCACCCCTGGGGACCGGCGGTGCCTTGAAACAGGCTTTGCCCCTGGCTCGATCGCAGACGATTCTGGCGCTCAACGGCGATTCGTTCTGCGATGCTGATTTGGCGGCGTTTCAAGCGTGGCATACCCGGCACGAGTTCGCGGGCAGCTTACTGTTGACGGAAGTTGCCGACTCATCCCGATACGGGCGTGTGCAGTCGACCAACGACGGCCGGATTCGGAGGTTTGACGAAAAAGGCAAGGACTCGGGACGCGGTTGGATCAACGCGGGGCTGTACCTGCTGAACCGTGACCTGTTCGATGACCACTCGGCACAAACTGACACCTCAAACGGGGTGATTTCGCTCGAACGCGATCTGTTGCCGCGCTGGATCGAAGCCAGCCTGGGTGGCTGCCCCAGTGATGGGAAGTTTCTCGATATCGGCACACCCGAATCGTTCGCCGCCACAGACCAGTTTTTTGCCCCGGCGGCTTAACGGCCGGGTCCAGAATGATCGGTGGCCCCTTGCCTCCATCCATCCAGAATCCAACGGTGCGTGTGTGACGTGCGGGCATGGCAGTATTGGCAAGCCTCCGGGTGGCTGGTTCGGACGCAACAGCCAAAAGGGCAGGTCGACATCTTTAAGTCAAAAAGGCGACCCCCAAAGCCAGCCAGTGTCAAGCAGCTCGGTCTGATATTGGTATTTCTTCTGGAATGGAGTTCGCAATAGTCCCCAAAAGAAGACGCCCAGGCCGCGAAAAAAGGGAATTCCGGGATTTGAGTGGGTAGCGCAAGAAACGGCCGCAGAATGACAAACCTCCGCTCAGGCTCAGCAAACGGGGGGGTCGCCCCTTTTCGCCTCGCCGTCGCATCGTCCTGGTCCGTGTGAAGGCCGATGCGACGGCGAGGCGAACGGGGCTCAACAGACCCGCTTTCGGCGGGAAAACCACCTGTTTTCTCGGACTTGCCGCTGCACTGTTTCCACGCCACCTGTTGAACACACTGCACCCAGTTTGCGCCCGGCTCCGGGCGTCCACCGAGTCAGCATGCTGGGAACCTGAACACGCGCACCGTAAATTCAGCCACACAAAACCCGGAAGAGCCAAAAATTGGCACTCTACCGGACGACACTGAGGGCAGGACGAAAACCGAGGTAGCTGAGTCGGTAGTCGAACGAGAACCAATAGCGCTTCGCCGATCGGCAGAAGGACGCTTTCTCGTCCCAGCCGCCTCCCCGGTTCACACGGATCCACTCTCCTGCGGACACAAGTGGGTCACGTCCGCCCGGGAGTTTTTCCGAGAATAAGCATGCCACCTTTTGTCCCAATTTTTTCGACAACTACGAGACGCTTGATTCTCTTCCCACAAGTACAGCACCACAGATCCTTTTCATTAACAGGCTTCATGAGATTAGCCCCGATGGCTCATGGTGTAGCGAGTATTGTGCTTCTGAGAAGCAGCGTCCTGAAAAACCCGTTGCGCCGTGAAGGCGTCCGGGTGGCGGGGTCAGAGCGCCGGCCGGAAAACGCATGCTGGCAGTCTGGCCGTGGCAAAGTCGACGCTATCTCGGAACCAAAGATCAAGCGATGGCCCCGTCGCGCGCAAGACGTTCAACGAGGTCACTCGTGCATTGCCTCCCCTCGGGGCCATCGCTCGACTGCTTTGTAAGTCTTGCGATGCGACACACAAAACTGCAGCCTGCAAGTCACGTCGCAGCCACGCGCAATCGCTCTGACCCCGCCACC
>SIAF01000054.1 GCA_009691905.1 Planctomycetaceae bacterium
CTGCAACACGATCTGCTGCTTCTCGCTGACCCGAATCTTCGCCGCCGTCCCTGGCATTGGTTAAGCTCCCGCCTCACAATCGAGGGTTGACGAGAGATATATCATTTTCCGTTTTCATGAAACCCCGTTTCCGAGATGCGGCACTAGTGGTATTGACCGCAGTACTGACCGCAGTACTGACCGCAGTACTGACCGCAGTACTGACCGCAGTACTGACCGCAGTACTGACCCAATGGTTGTTGCCGCCGTCGTCACGGGAGGTGGCAGCCTGTTGAATTCGCGAGTGAAAAACGCGACGTCAACGCAATCGAGGAGTGGCACGAACCGCGCGGAGGAAAGAACGGATGCCTTCCCAGCGTCAGGTAGAGCTCCGGCGGAGCGATCCGCGAGAGCCCGGCAATGCCTGTTTGACGACGGGTTCCGGTTTGACCGCTGGTACCTGTTTGACCACGCTCGGCGAGTTGCGGCGGTGCGACTTCACGAAATTTGGGATTTCGTCCGCCGACGAGCGTGTCCAGGGAGGTACAATTCCAAAAGGTCCGTTACTAGGGAGTATTCCGTGCCAAGTTTTGCAGATCCGTTGACTCAAATCATCGAGAAATCCAGGCCCCGCGGCTTCGTCACGTTTCAGGAGGTGAATGCCTACCTTCCCGACGAAGGAGGCAGTCCGCTGCTGGTCGACGAAATCGTCCTGGCCCTCGACGAGAGCGGCCTGGGCCTGATGGAGGATCCGCAGAAGAACCGTTCGGGCAAAGCGGGTAAAGGCGATGCCGACTCGGCCGCCGACGAACCGACCAGCTCGGCCCTTTCGTCCCGCGACCCCGTGCGGATGTACCTGAGCCAGATGGGCAACATTCCGCTCCTCTCCCGCGAACGCGAAATTTACCTCGCCAAGAAGATCGAAGTCAGCCGCAAACGCTTCCGCCGCGCGCTGATGGAATGCCATTTCTCGATGTCGAAGGCGCTCGAAATTCTCGAGAAAGTGTACGCCGGCGAGCTGCCGTTCGAGCGGACGCTGCGAACTTCCGAAACCGAGAATGTTCGCAAAGAACAGATCCTCGGGCGGATGCCGCACAACATCCCCACGATCAAGCACCTGATGGCGCTGAACGTCGCCGATTTCAACCGGATCATCGATCCGTCGGTGCACCAGGCCCAGCGACACGAGATTCTCACCGAGCTCACCGACCGCCGCCGCAAGACGGCGACGCTGTTCGAAGAATTGTCGTTGCGCACGCAGCGGCTGCAGCCGATCATGAAACAGTTGTACCAGGTCTCGAAGCGCATGGACGAGCTCGAGCACCAGGTCAAAGACTTGCGCCGCTCGCGCCGACATGTCGACGAATTGCACCGCGTCGAACGTGAGCTGCACGAGATGATGCTCATGACGCAGGAGACTCCCGAGACGCTCCGGCAGCGGGTCCGCACGATTCAGCAGCGGTTCGGCGTCTGGACCGAAGCCAAGCAGGAGCTCTCTGGCGGCAACTTGCGACTGGTCGTGTCGATCGCCAAGAAGTACCGCAATCGCGGCCTCTCCTTCCTCGATTTGATTCAGGAAGGCAACGCCGGTTTGATGCGCGGCGTCGAAAAATACGAATACCGCCGCGGCTATAAGTTCTCGACCTATGCCACCTGGTGGATTCGCCAAGCCATCACGCGGGCCGTCGCCGATCACGCCCGCACCATTCGGATTCCCGTGCACATGTTCCAGAGCATCTCGACCCTCAAGTCGAAGAGCGAAGAGCTGCGGCAGAAAAAGGGGCGTGAGCCCACGATGGAAGAATTGTCGAAGGCGGTCGGCCTGTCGCTGGAAGAGACCCAGCGAATCATGAAAACGTGGAAGCACCCGATCAGCCTCGATACGCCGGTCGGCGAAAGTGAAGACTCGAGCTTCGGCGATTTTCTCGAAGACAGTTGCGAACATACCCCTTCTGAATCGGCGATGCACAAGCTGCTGAAGGACAAGATCAACCACGTTCTCAAAAGCCTGACGTACCGCGAGCGCGAGATTATCAAGCTGCGCTATGGCCTGGGAGACGGTTACAGCTACACGCTCGAAGAAACCGGGCGCATTTTCAAAGTCACCCGCGAGCGAATACGCCAGATTGAATCGAAGGCGCTCCGCAAGCTGCAGCATCACACGCGTGCCAACCACCTCCGCGGGTTCGTCGAGAACCTGCAGCCCGGAGAAGCGGTCGCCGTTGGCGTCGGCGAAGACGGCGAAGAATAATCTCGCCGGCAATCGCGCCGTTTGGTTCTCGTCGCCAACGAAGTTCCACCAGATCCCCACGGGCAAACGCCCGTGGGTTTTTTGTTGTCCGGCCGTCAAATCTTCGGTGCAAATCTTCGGGGTTGCCGCTCCTGGCGCCACTGGTTATCGTGACGGCCGTTCCATTCGTCGCTCGTCTGCACGCAGGAGTCTGGCATGGGATTGTTCACCGGCAAGAAGGGGCTGGTCCTGGGGATTGCCAACGATCACTCGATCGCCTGGGCCATCACGCAGCAGTTGCATGCCGAGGGTGCCCAGATGGGTTTCACTCACCTCCCCGACAAAGACCCTGCGCGGCCCCGCATGGAGGGCCGGCTCCGTAAACTGGTCGAGCCGCTGGGGACGAAACTGATTACCCCCTGCGACGTCCAAAAAGATGAAGACGTCGACCGCGTGTTTGCCATGGCCAAAGAAACTTATGGCTCGCTCGACTTCGTGCTGCATTCGATTGCTTATGCACCGATCGACGATCTCAAGGGACCTGTGTGGAACGTCAGTCGGTCGGGCTTTGCGCAGTCGATGGAAATCAGCGTCTACAGCCTGATCTCGGTCGCCAAGCGCGCCAAAGACCTGCTCGCCCCCGGCGGCAGCCTCTTGACGCTGACTTATCTGGGGGGCGAAAAAGTCATTCCCGGCTACAACATCATGGGGATCTGCAAGGCGGCCCTCGAAAGTTCGGTCACCTATCTGGCGCACGAACTGGGGCCGCTGGGCTTTCGCGTCAACGGTCTTTCGGCCGGGCCGCTCAAGACTCTCAGCTCGTCAGCCGTCGGAGACTTCGACGTCATGCTCAAACTGTACGAAGTCATGGCGCCGCTGCGGCGCAACATTACCCCCGAAGAAGTCGGCAAGACCGGAATGTACCTGTTGAGCGACCTGGCCAGCGGCGTGACGGGCGAAGTTCTGCACGTCGATTGCGGCTATCACATCATGGGGGCGCCGCCGGGCGATGCCAAGCTGTAGCGCACCGTTTTTTGTGGTCGGGCTGATGCGATTGCGCCCGAGGCATGAGCCTGAGAGACGACGCAGCGCGTCCACCGGATGGCTTTTTCCAATCTCCAATTTGAAATTTGAAATCGGAAATCACAGTATTGAATCGTCCATGACCAGCGCTGCTAAACCAGAACGGATCGGCATTGCCGTTGTCGAGCACCAGGGCCGCTACCTGATCGGCTTTCGCCCCGAGGGCTGCCCGCTGGCGGGCTATGCCGAGTTTCCCGGCGGCAAGTGCCACCCCGACGAGACCCCCGGCCGGTGCGCCTTGCGCGAGTGCCTCGAAGAAACCGGTCTGGAAGTCCAGGTGATCGACCTGCTGATGCACCGGCTGTTCACGTACCCGCACGGCACGTTCGACCTGCATTTCTGGCTCTGCCGACCCACGGCGAAGGCGGTCGTCGCCGACGCGCACAAAGGCTACCGCTGGGTCCCTGCAAATGAACTCAAATCGCTTAAGTTCTCGGAGGCCAACGGGCCGTTAATTGAAGTGCTGGCCAAGCCGGTGCGCTAGCACCGCCAGGCGAGCGGTGCGCGTAACACTTCGTCTCGCCTGGCACACGTCTGGCAGCGCTTAACGGTTTTCCGCCGTCGCTGGGATTTCGATCTGCCGTAGCCGTTCGACGGTGCCGTCCGGACCTTTGTAAACGACCCAATAGCGATCCAAGGCGTTCTCCAAGAAACGCAGTCGGACGTCATGCACAGACCGGACTTTTTCAGTAGATACCAATGCCTTACGAAAGGGGGGAGTTGGCGCTTCGCGGCCATGTAGTCCGTTCTAAGCAATCGGCTACCAGCCCTTGGGCCGCTTGTCGCCGGGGTCGATCAGCCACAACCAGTCATTGAACAAAAATTCGACGCGGGCCGCGAGCAGCGCGATGCGTCCCATGACGGTGAAGGCGAACGACGCGCCGAACGTGACCATCAGAAACCAGACGCCGACGCGCGACACGTTGCCGACAAACCCTTTGTGCTCGACCGAAAAGAAGAAGTAGGTGAGGCTCGAAAGCACCCCCACGAGCAGCCCGGTGTTTCGCAGTGAGGCCCACGGATCGACTTTGCCGTTGACCACCACGATCAGCGGAATGATCGTGTTGCGAATCTGGCTGACGAAATCGGCATCGAGAAAATTCACCAGCTTCAGCCCCGCGAACGTGCCGACGACCACGGCCAGCGGCCAGCGGGCGATCCACGCGCCGCGCGGCACGAGCCGCCACAGCAGCATGATGCCCAGGATCAGCGGCACGATGTACAGATAGTTCGGCTCTTGCTTGTCAGAGAGGCCCGGCAGCGCCCAGGCGCGCATCAGGCCCGGCGCCAGATTGCGCAGCAGCTTGTCGACAATGCTTTCCCAGAATCCCAGGACCATCGCCCAGGCGGCCGTTACCCCGACGAACACCGATTCGGCCAGCTTGTAGAACACGTTGTCGCGATACAGAAACGAAAAGATGGCCAGCGTCCCCAGGGCGGCGATCCAGACCCCGACCGTGCGCGGCACGCTCACAATCGCCTCGCTGTCTTTCGGCTCGACCTTCGTAAACGTCGTGCGGGTATCGGTGGGCGAGTCGGGCGCGATCCGCACGGCTTTGATGTAAACCTTGCCCATCCCCTCGGGCTTCGACATTGCCCGACCGAACAGCCCAAGCGCACCGATCAGCAAGACAACGGTCCACCCCAGGGTCTCGCGGTTCATGGCGTCCCCCGCCAGCGATCGGCAAAGTGGATGCAGTTCCCCAGCACGATCAGGCCGATCACCAGCAGGTGCCCCCAGAACTGCGGGGCCATGCGGCGGATCCCTTCATTCAGCTTGGGGTCGCGGTATTTCGGGTATTTTTCGCCCAGGGCCGCTTCGTATTCGGCGGCCCCTTTGACCGCCGCCAGAATCCCCAGCATCTGGCCGGGAATGTACGGATAAGCCTGCGGCGCACCGACCGCCGTCACGCCGGCGGCGAACGGGATGCCGTACGGGCTGGCCGCGTACTGCACCCATTCTTTCCAGCCCGGATAGCCGGCGCTGAGGTCGAGAATCAAATCGAGGTCCTGCAGGTTGACGATGTTTTTCGTCAGCGGCAAGTCGTCGAGATTCGTGCGGCTGTGATCCGAGGGAAACGCCTGTCGCAAGTTGAGGCCGATCACGGCGATAATCACCTCGCGCCCCGGCTTGAAGCCGAGGTTGACGTAATCTTCGCCCGATTTGAGTTCAAGTTCGGCGAACTCGTCTTCGATGACCTCCTTGATCGCCTGATCGATCACCGGAGAACCGGTCTCGAACAGCGTCAAGAACAGCATCTTGTGCCGCTTAAGGCAGCAGTGTCGCAGCAATGCGGTCGTCATGGGGCCCAGTTCGCCGGTTGTGCCGGGGTCGTAATCGAACGAGATCATGATCGTCGACCCTTCGGGCAGGTCTTCGATTTTTTGAAACACGTTGCGGACGTGCAGCGTCGGCTGTTCGGGGAACGTTTTCTGCGCGAGAATCGGCAGCGAGACCGCCAGCAGCATCGCCAGAAAAATCCAGCGTCGATCGAGTGTCTTGAGAAAATCGAACACGCGATCAGTCTCCGTCAGAACCCAGGTACGAGCGATCAACCCCCAGCAAGACCTTGAGCGACGTGGCGGCGACCCCCAGGGCGATGCCGATCATGATCGCCCGCTGCCCCGCCGTATTGCCGACGGCGAGAATGATCGCCGTCATCCCCGGAAACGTCAGGGCCGAATAATTTTCGGGAACACTCGAGGTGAGCCACGCACCGGCGTAGGTCCGCCCCAAGAGGACGATAAACGCCGTCACCAGCAGCACCGTCGCTTCGGTGTTCTTGGCACGAAACGCCCGAAATGCCGCCGACGAAACATAAAACGCCAGCAGCGCGAACATCGTCGCATTCAGCGGATTGTACAGATACCAGTACAGCCACCACGAGACGCTACC
Organism: Planctomycetaceae bacterium; assembly: GCA_009691905.1. Classification (GTDB taxonomy): domain Bacteria; phylum Planctomycetota; class Planctomycetia; order Planctomycetales; family Planctomycetaceae; genus SIAF01. The sequence continues at coordinate 6,189 of SIAF01000054.1, forward strand.
CTCGAACTGAAAGTCGCCGGCCCAGGCATTGGTGGGATAGCGATCGGGCGCAGGAACCCCCAGCTTCAGCATGCCGGCGGCCAGCGTCACGAGAAACGCCACGAGCGTCACCCCCGAGTAGCCCCATCCGGCGCGGCGGGCCGAGATCTTTCCCAGGTGGTAGGCGAACAGGTTCGCACCCCCCAGCACGAAGGCAAACGCCGCCAGAATCTCGAACCATGTGCCAACTTCTCCCTGCCAGCCCTGGGCGGCCGGGATGAAATAGGCGGCGATCATCACGAAGCCGGTGGCGGCGGCAATCAGCCAGGGGATCGTACTTTTCATCCTGCCCCCCCGCGGCCGAGAATCGTGTCTTTCAAAAAGACGAGCATCGACTCGGCGGGCGAACCGTTGCCGGCCAGGGCCGCCCAGGTGGCGAGGGCACACCCGACGATCAGCAACGCCCCCGCCAACAGCTTCCCGGCATCCTGACCTTTCAAACTTCCCAACTGCTGCGGCTCGCGCGAGAGGTAGGCCGAGGCGGCAAACAGTTCTTCACCGATCAACGTGTAATCACAGGCGGCGACAAAAAAGGGAAGCTGTGAGGCTTCGGCGGTACCGGCGATTTGCAGGGCGCCGACTGAGTTGCCGGTTTCGGCGAGAATGAGCGACTCGGCGTAAAACGTCCCGGCATAGAAACAGGCCGCGGGCCGCTCGCGAACCATGTAACCCGTGAGGTGCGCCACGTAAGCGAACTGCTCGTCGCTGACGTAATAGACGAGGTTTTCGTCGTAGACTTCGGGGCGACCGGCCGCCAGGCACGAGGCCTGCACGGTCTCGCGGGCCGACGTCATGACCAGCGAGCGCGCCGTCGGGACAGTGAGCGTGGCGTCGTATTCGGCGACGGTTCGGGCGACGCGCGCCAGGATGTTGATGCCCGCTACGGTCGGAATCTCGTTCATATCCTGCAGGCCGGGAACGAACAAACAGGGCCGTCCCATTTCGGTCGCCCGCCCCACCGCCTCGTCGATCGCCTGCAACCCGGCAATCTCGCGCACATACGTCGCCTTTCCGAAACGGGCCAGCCGCGTGAATAGAATCACCGCGCCGCAGACCAGCACGACGATCACGCCGAACCAGGCGCGGCTGCGGTCGATCCATTGCCGGATGGGTGTGATCGGCTTGGCGAGGCGCGCCGGTTCAGAACGCTGCTCGCCCGTGCCGACCGAAATGATCTCGAACAGATAGGGCACGCCGGCGGTACACTGCTGATCGGTGAATTTTTCGACGCCGTACGGGACTTCGCCCACCATTTCTCGTTCGTCGCCATCGACTAAAGAGCGATAGATTTCGTACCCGTTCACAACCCGCGGCTGCGCTCGGGCGTTGTCGTCGACCGAGAGGGTCCACGTGAGATCGACCGACGTCCCGACATCGTTGGGGTGGTCGACCGCCTTCAGGCCGGTGGGAGCGGCCAACGCCGCATCCTGTGCGCGGGCAGATTCGATCGACCCGAATCCCCAGAGCGCCAGGACCATCACGGCGCAGCGACACCCAGTGCCGGGCGCCCGGTGCCCCAACCCCGCCGCGAGAAGGGTCTTGCTTTTAGTGTTCGAGCAGTTCGACGTTGGCACGCGGAACCACCACCCTTTCTCCCGTTCCCAGGCAAACTTCAACGACTCGGGCCTTCGATCCCGAAGCGAGGACTTGCGGTTCCGACGGCACGGCGCCGACCGAGCCGATGATACCAAACCACGGGTCGCGGATGATCCGCACCGCCGCGCCGGCTTGCAGCAAACCAGGAGTGTATGCAGAATCGCGCGGCACTGGCTCGGCCGCCGGTCGCTCGGCACCGGTCCAGGGAATCACCACTTCCGGCCGCACCACACCGGCCCGAATTTGCGTCGCGCCGTTGACCGCCGCGTCGACGCCGGCGCGAGACTTGACCAACTCGAACGTCGAAGCCGCCATAGCGATGTCGCCGAATCCTTCAGTGATGATCAGCGTCAGCCCCACCTGTTCGAACCCGGTCGTCGCCACCCCCAGGTCGTATCCCAGAAAGTCGCGCAGGTCGTGGTCGTCGATCCCGCCGGTGACGATCGCCGACACTCCCAGTTCGACCGCGCGCGACAGCGCCTCGGCCGTGACGCGCGCGCCGCCCACAACGATCGCCCCGCGCAAGTCGGCGGTGAGCCGCGCGGCGGTCAAGTCGTCATCGGGCATCGGGCAGACCGGGCGGATTGGTCCGTACGCTTCGCCGCCGATGCCGAAAATCCCCTGGACGAGGGTCACCTCGGCTTCGATGACGGCTCCTTCGTGCGGGACGGTTTCGACGACGGTTCCCGTCAGGAAGGCCTTCAACTCGACCGCCAGGGGCGCTCCGCGCAGCAGCACCTGGCCGGTGACCTGCGAAATCGTTTCGACGACCCCCGCCGTCGGAGCCGGGCAGTCGACGGGAAACCAGCCGAAAATTCCGGGCGAGCGTGCCAGCAGTTCGCCCGCTTCGACCGCGTCGCCGATTTGCTTGCGCATGCAACGCGGCAGCTCGGCAGCCGGAACCGACAGCAGCCGCGCGACACTCACCGGCGTGACCGGTCCCGGCAGCAGCGTTCGCGCCACGACTTCGGTCGCGTTCACCGGCTGCCCGCGGGTGACCAGCAGATCTCCCGAAATCGGCAGAAACCGGCGGGACTGATGCCTGACGCAACGTGTCGCCTTCAATCCGGGAGTGTAAGCCTGCGACATGGGCGACGCCGAGTGTTCCGTCCGATTGCGAAATCCTGAATCATTGAATCGTTCAGATCAACTCATTCTTATACCTGCGTTGGTGGCCGCGGGAAACTGAGTGGTTGGTTTCGATAGGGCGCGAAGAGATAAATTATCGGCAACGGCCACCTGACGAAGGCCCGGTGTTTGGATCGCGGAATGTACTCAGGGGACTCCACAGACCCCGCCTTGGGTGAGCGCTTGACTGACGGCTGCCACTGAAGTAGGTCCCGCCTGCCGGGCGGGACCTTGGCACAGACAGGGCACCCCATTTCAGGTCCCGCCCGGCAGGCGGGACCTACACGAAAAAATGATTGACTGCATCGCTTTCTATGGCACCCGACCGCACAGAGACCAACCTTAGCCTCCAGTCGTGCTTGCACTGACGCGGAGTCGAGGAAAAGTCGCTCAGCCGGTGACGTCATTTGGGATCCGACGGCGACTCTCCGTTGGCGATTCTTACGACTTCATTCCAGTCCGTCACTTTCTTTGCGAACGGCCAAGTCGACTGAATCACGAAAAACCATTGGAAATCAGCTAGTAACGCTCCACATGCGATTCCGATAGTCCCGGCGAGCGCCGCGAAGCCAAATTGCGGATGGATCGACGTTATCGCCGCAAAGAAACACGACAACATCCCGACACCGACGAAAAACACAAAATAACGCGTCCGATGTCTCCGGAGGAAAAGGCCAACCGTGTAACCGTAATTCCTGGTCTCCAGCATTCGAAACGCGAGTTCCAGATCGCTGAATTTGTCCATGAGAATTTGCTCCGATTGCCTCCGGTCATTGTGTGAACCGTAATCCAATCTACTTCACTTCCGTCGAGTTCGACACGCCGGGCGCTCGACAGCGTCGTCGTTGCCGCGGTACTGTGCCGGTTATGAGTGGATCCGCTCCCGCTTCCGATCGACGCGACTGGCCGGCGGTCTGGTTCGCGCTGCTGTTGCCGACGGTGGTCACGGTCGTCTATTTCGTGCTGCTGGCGAAGGCCCCTTCGGTCTGGCAGCAGACGGCGTATGCGATCGGCAAAGCGGTGCAGTTCGGGGTTTCCGATCGCGTGGGTCTTTTGGTGGCGATCACGGGACGGTTTAGAGGGGAGCCTCGGGGTTGCGTCCAAACCGTTGCCGTTCCGCCCGCAACGCGCCGATCTGGTTGCCGGGGGACTGCTGGGGCTGGCGATCGTGGCCGTGATAGCCGCGCTGTACTTCGGCTGGCTCCGACGGGGGGGCTTTCCGCCCGAAGCGGTCGCCGCGATTCGCGCCAAAGTGGAAGGGATCGGCGTGGCCGGTCTGCCGCGGTTTGTTACTTTGGGTGTGTTTTATGCCATCGGCCATTCGCTGCTCGAAGAATACTACTGGCGCTGGTTTGTGTTCGGCCGGTTGCAGCGGCTGACGCGGCTGCCGATCGCGGTCGGGCTTTCAGCAATCGGCTTCATGGCGCACCACGTCTGCGTGCTGGCACAATTCTTCGGCTGGGCCTCGGCGTTGACGGTGTTTTTCTCGCTGTCGGTCGCCGGCGGCGGGGTCGTGTGGGCGCTGCTCTATCGGCGTTACCAGTCGTTGTACGGAGTCTGGTTGAGCCACCTGCTGGTGGATACCGGAATTTTCGCCGTCGGCTATGATCTGATCGTATGAAAAACATCGACCAGTACCTGACCGCGAATGCCGACCGTTTCGTAGACGAACTCAAGGCGTTTCTTCGCATTCGCAGTGTCAGTGCCGATTCGCAGTTCAAAGATGAAGTGCGAAAGGCGGCCAGGTTCGTGCTCGATCAATTGAAGGGGGCCGGCCTGACCGCCGAGCTGGTGGAAACCGAGGGACACCCGATCGTCTACGGCGAATGGCTGGGCGCCCCCGGCGCGCCGACGGTGTTGATCTACGGGCATTACGACGTGCAGCCCCCCGACCCGCTCGATCAATGGATCACGCCGGCGTTCGAGCCGACGATTCGCGATGGCTGCATTTTCGCTCGGGGTGCGACCGACGATAAGGGGCAGGTGTTCACGCACGTCAAGTCGATCGAAGCCTGGATGAAAACCGCCGGTCGCCTGCCGGTGAACGTCAAGCTGGTGATCGAAGGCGAAGAAGAAGTCGGCAGCAACAACCTCGACCTGTTTCTTGAGCGCAACAAGGCCAAGCTCAAGGCCGACGTGGCGGTCATCAGCGACACCAGCCAGTACGCCCCCGATATGCCGGCGATTACCTACGGCCTGCGGGGCATCGTGGCTTGTGAGATTACAGTGAAAGGACCGAAACAGGATTTGCACAGCGGCGTGTTCGGCGGCGCGATCGCCAATCCTGTGAACATGCTGGCGCGGCTGATCGGCGCGTTGCATGACGACCGGGGCCGCGTGACGATTCCCGGGTTTTACGACGACGTCCTGCCGCTCACGGCTGACGAACGAGCGCGATTTGCTGCGCTCCCCTTCAATCGCGAGGCGTTTCTCAAAGAACTGGGAGTCCCCGCCGAATGGGGCGAAGAGGGGTTCACGTCGATCGAACGCCGCTGGGCGCGGCCGACTTGCGACGTCAACGGCATCAAGGGGGGCTACCAGGGGGAAGGGCCGAAAACGATTATCCCCGCGTCGGCGACGGCGAAAATCACCTGCCGGCTGGTCCCGAACCAGAACCCCGATCGCATTGTCGCAGCTTTAGAAAAATACCTGCGGGGTCTTTGCCCCCCCGCCGTGCGATTGGAATTCAACACCTGGCACAACTGCCCCGGGTTCGTATTCGATGCCAACAGCCGCTTCATGGCCGCCGCCCGCAAGGCGATCGAAATCGCGTTCGGGGTGGCCCCGGTGATGATCCGCGAAGGGGGGTCGATCCCCGTGGCAGCAAGCTTCCGCACGCTGTTGGGAGTGGATACACTCCTTCTCGGCTGGGGGCAGAATACCGACAACTTGCACAGCCCCAACGAGCATTTCCATCTGGCCGACTTCCACCGCGGGACGCGCGCCAGCGCCCACCTGTGGCTGGAAATGTCGAAAGTCAAATAATGTAGTCCGGGTCGCCGACCCGGACCAAAGATCGTACGAGTCGGCGACTCGTACTACGGACCTTCAATCGAATTTCCGTGCGACTCACGCAATCCAAAATTTGAGATTTCAAATCTCAAATCTCCAATTTGAAATCTGAAATTCGATCCCTCGCATGCTTGACCTTCAATTCATTGCCGATCACATCGATCAGGTGGCCGAGAACTGCCGCAATCGCGGCGTCACTGTCGATCTCGACGCCCTGCTGCGCCTCAAAAACCGCCGCTCTGAATTGATCGCCCTGGTCGACCAGCTTCGCCGCGAGCAGAACGAGCTTTCGTCGCAGATTCCTAGAGAGAAAGAGGCCGCGCAAAAGCAGACGTTGATCGCTCGCGGCAAAGACTTGCGGCAGCAGGTGGCCGACCGTGAAGTCGAGTTGAAGGAGACCGAGGTGGCGCTGCGGACCGCGCAGTCGCAGGTCCCCAACATGACGCACCCCGCGGCCCCGGTCGGTCGCCTCGCCGAAGACAACAAGGTCGTCCGCACGTGGGGCGACAAACCGAAGGGGGGCTTCAAGCCGCTCGACCATGTGGCCCTGGCCGAGAAGCACAACCTGATCGACCTCGAAGCGGGGGCGCGCGTCGCAGGGCATGGCTTCTACTTTCTCAAGAACGAAGCGGTGCTGCTTGAACTGGCCCTCGTGCAGTATGCGATGCACAAGCTGATTGCCGAGGGGTTCACGGTGTACACGACCCCCGATCTCGCCCGCGACGAAGTGCTGGAAGGGATCGGATTCAACCCTCGCGGCCCCGAGACGCAAATCTATTCGATCCAGGGCACCGACCTGAGCCTCGTGGCGACCGCCGAAATCACGCTGGGGGGGTCGCTCAAGGACCAGATTCTCGAAGGACCCGCGCTGCCGATTCTCGCCGCAGGACTTTCCCACTGCTTTCGGACCGAAGCGGGCGCGCACGGCAAGGCGACGCGCGGCATCTACCGCGTGCATCAGTTCACCAAGGTTGAAATGTTCGCCTTCACGCGGCCCGACCAATCCGACACGGTACACGAAAAAATCGTCCGCATCGAAGAAGAACTTTTCCAGGGGCTGAAGATTCCCTACCAGGTGATCGACACCTGCACCGGCGATCTGGGAGGCCCGGCCTATCGCAAGTTCGACCTCGAAGCCTGGATGCCCGGCCGCGGCGAGAGCGGAGAATACGGCGAAGTGACCTCGGCATCGAATTGCACCGACTACCAGGCCCGCCGCCTGGGGATCCGCTTCAAAACCCCCGACACCAAGGGGAGACACTTCGTCCACACCCTCAACGGCACCGCCGTCGCCGTCACCCGCGCGATTATCGCGATTCTCGAAAACTATCAGCAGGCTGACGGCAGCATCGTCGTGCCGGAAGTTCTGCGGCCGTGGTTGGGGAAAGAGAAGATCGGGTGAGGAATCGTTGTGTGCTGGTGGATTGTGGATTGTGGATTGTGGATTGTGGATTGTGGATTGTGGATAGTGGATAGTGGATAGTGGATGGTGGATAGGGTGGCGGGGTCAGAGCGGTGCCGACCGGAGAGCGCGTGTTGGCAGTCTCGGCGTGGCACAGTCAACGCGTTGCCGGAACCAGAAACCAAGCGATCGCCCCGTCGCGCGCAAGACGTTGCACTGTGCCACTTCTGTTTCGCCACCCCACGGGGCCATCGCTCGACTGTTTTGCAGGTCGTGCCTTGAGACGCACGAAACCGGAATAGGCAGGTCACGCGGCAGCCCACGCGATCGCTCTGACCCCGCCACACAGCCGACCGACTCGGAGTTCCTAATATTCGTTCATCAGTTTGCCGTCGGCGCGGTGGCCGAGCTGTTGCAGCGTGGCGGCATTCACATTCTGGCTGATGAAGCGCACGCTGCCGTCTCCCAGGACGAAATGCGCGCCGCCGACGTGGTTGCTGGCGAAGCCGCCCACGGCAAGCAGTTCGGCGTCGGTCGGTTGACCCCCGGCAGAACCGCTGCTGGACGGAAGCGGGTTCGCGCCTCCGGGGACGAGGCGGCTGGCGTTGATCGCCGTCCCGGTGTTTCGCAGCGTGGCCCGCGTTCCCGAAGCCCATCCCAGCGGCTCGGCCGAGCCGAGGTGTTCGCCGACGAACACCGTGTTCGACGACCCGTCGCGAATGTCGCGATACCTGATGCTGCTGTTGAGAAACAGCACGCCGTGGTTATCGACATCGATCGGGGCCTCGACATCGTGATGGCAGCCGGCGTAGCTCGTTCCGCCGCTTTGCAACGCGGCCGGAGACGACGGGCAGAGATAAAACCCAAAGCCGACCACGCGCGGCGGTTGATTCGTGTCGTCGTACACCCCCACCGAGAAATCGAAATGCTCGAAGGTCGGCATCTGGTCGATGTACGGCAGGATCTGCACCCCCCAGCTCACATGGTAACCCTTGGCTTCACTCTTGATCGGGCCGGTGGGGTTCACCGTGCCGGGGGGCAGTCGCTCGAACGCCATCTCGTAGTTGTGCACCGCCAAGCCGATTTGCATCAGGTTGTTTTTGCACTGCGTGCGGCGGGCGGCTTCCCGCGCCTGCTGCACCGCCGGCAGCAACAGCGCGATCAGCACGGCGATGATGGCGATCACCACCAACAGCTCGATCAGGGTAAAGCCTCTGTGGCGACGGCGGCGAACCGCGGCCGGTTTTGGCGTTTCGTGTGGGGTCAGGAGGGCATCGGTTCGAAAGAAAAACATGAGCATTAGAACTCCTGAGTAAGAGCAACCGTCGTTTGCCGCGTCCGTCGGACCTGGGGAGTCGACTCCCTGGGGTAGACGGCTTCGACGGACACGATGCGATGCTGAGGTTGATGCAGGGAGGTTTCGACGCGGATGATCGCTTCGCCGGCCGCGCCGTCGTCGGAATCAGTCGATCCCAGCTCGGCGGCTGAGATTGACCACGTTTCGCCGGGGTAATCGGAATTGTCGCGCAGTCGCGAGGCGGCCCGTTCGAAGGCCGACTCCATCAGCCATTCGGTTTGCAGAAGCAGTTGCTGCTGCGACAGTTGCCGGCGCTGCGTCTGGGCCAGCGTCAGCATGGCTCCGACCAGGACGGTCGCCAGAACCAGGCAGATCAGGGCCACAATCAGAAACGCACCGCGCCGCGGCGTACGCGCGGCAAGCGCCCGCCGGCCACGGGCCTGCGCGCCGAAACGACAAGGGAATCGGGGGCGTCGGTTCATGGGGCGCTCCCGCTGAAACGCCGGTCGCGATCGGCGAGGGCTTCGATCGTCAGCGTCCGCGGCGGGGCGAGGGCGGGCTGTTCGGGTCGCCGATCGGGCATTTTTTCCGGCGCCGCTGCCGCGACGTCGAGCACCACCCGGACCAGTTGCGGCGATTCGTCGCGTTCGAAGCGCATCCGGGTTCCCAGCGGAAAGTGAAACTGATCGCGGTGCGACTCTTCGCCTTTTTGGGTTTCAACTCGCTCGAGGACGTGCTCGCTGGCGAGATAGACGATTTCGCGACCATCGGCAGCGACGAGCGCTAGTCGCGACAACTGCTCGTGTTCGGGCGCTATCGCCGCCAAAGTCGTCGCATGAACGTCTTCGCGAAACACCTGGGCCAGCCGCGAGACGGTGACGGTCATCCACACCGCCCGCGATTGATCGCGCTCTGATCGAAGCAGCAGGTGAATCGTCGTCATCGTCAGGGTGATGATCACGCCGGCGATCGCCATCACAATCAAAAGTTCGATCAGCGACACCCCCCGCCGCCGGGAGACGTGTGGTGTGATCGAACAACCGCAGCGGCAGGTCGGCGGGCGGCCAAAGGATGCGGAAGAGCCCTTCATGACACCCCCCCTGCGGGTTTGTAAACCCACGCTGTCAGGCGCACCGGGGCCGATTGCGTCCCGGCCGACGATTCACCCCAGGTGAGCACGATCGAAAGTCGCTTGGCCTGCGGCTCGTCAGGATCGGTAAACACCGTGATTTTCAGGCTGGAGTCGGGCAACTGCCGCGCCAGACTTTTTGGCAGCGTGAACTGCCCGGCCCGTTGAGGAGAGATCTCATCCCAGGGGATGGCGGCGAGCCGCTCCATCAGATTGCCGACCCCCAGCACGGCCGCCTGCTGCCGCGCGCTGGCCTGCCTTTGGCGAACGATCCACGCCACCGTCGGGATCGCCGTCGCCATGACCACGGCCAGCAGAACGGCCGCGATAGTCAGTTCGACCAGAGTGAACCCTGAGGGATGAACCGGGCGGGCGGCGGAGACGATTCGACCCCGACGGATTGGAATTCGAAGCGGTTTCATGACAGCATGGTGATCAATTTGACGAGCGGCAGGAACATTCCGATGACGAAAAACCCGACCACCGCACCGGTCCCCAGCAGCGCGACCGGCCGCAGCAAGTCGGCAATGATGCGCGAGCGGTATTCTGAGCGGCGCTCGATGGCCTCGGCCATGTCGCGCAGCGCCCAACCCAGGTTGCCGACCCGCTGGGCGGCAGCCAGCAGAGACGATTCCCCTCGGCGCAAGAGTCGCGCGCTCGCCAGGCTGCACCAGCAGTCTTGGCCGGCAAGAACTTCTTCTTCGACTCGAGCCAGACGCGATCGCAGCCAACGGTCGGGGTGCCTCTTCATAATGGTTGAAAACGCGATCGCCAGCGGCCGATCGCCATCGACGGCCAGACTCAAGCACCGCAGCACAAGCGGCGTCTTAAGCCGGGTTGAAAGCCGCGCCAGCCAGCGCGTGCCGCCCGTCATACCCGACCCCCAGCCGAGCACTTCGAAGCCGAGCGTGCCAACGACGACGAACAGTACAATCGCCAGCGGAAACAGCAGCAGAGAATAACTCACCCCGAAATTGGAGACACGGATCATGCTTTGCGTCAGCTCGGGCAATTCAACATCAAAACCATCGAAAATTGACCGAAATTTGGGGACAATCCAGATCATCAAAAAAGTCAGCACGAACAGCATTGCCATGAAAACGATCGCAAGGTAGGCGAACCCGGCGCCAATCGGGTAGCGGACGGCCTCGCTGCGCAGCGTAAATTGAGTCGCCGCTTCACGCAGGGCGGGACCCAGGCGACCGGTCTCGGCCCCCACACGAATGAGCAGCACCGTATCGGCGGGAAGAATTCCGGAAACGGCTTCGAGGGCGTTGGGAATCGAAGTTCCGGCGTGCAGCAGGCTGGCCAGCCCCCGCAGTTTCCAGCGCCAGCGGCCCCCTGCCTCGTCAGCCAGAGCTTCCAGAAACGGGACGAGCACCACCTGTTTCTCGACGGCGACCGCCAGCGTCCACAACAGCGTCGCCTGCCGCGCCGTCCGCGCGCGGTAGAACAGCATGTGCCAAATCGGTCCGGTAATCCACGCGAAAAACTGTTGCATAAAAACTCAGGAAAGCTTGTTCAGCAATTCGAGCAGCGGCATGAACAGGGCGATCACCAGTAGCCCGACCGCCCCCCCCAGAAACAGCATCAACAACGGAGGAAGAACCGACATCATCACCGCCACCGCCGCGCGGACTCGGCCGGCGTACATATCGCCCAGCGACTGCAATACCTCGGGCAGCCCGCCGGACCGTCCCTCCCACCCCAGGGCCTGCACAAAACTCGCCGGAAACCGCTTGAGCTTGCGTGCCGCCGACTCAAGCGTTTCACCCGATTTCACCCCGACGAGCAGTCGCCGGCAGTCGTCTTTGATTTCGGCGTCGCGCGACGCGTCACCGGCGAGAACCAGCGCTTCGCTCAGCGGCACCCGGTTTTCGACCAGCAGCGACAAAAGCTGCGAAAAGCGCGCCAGGGCGATCCACCGCAAGATCGGCCCGATCAGCGGGATGCAGCAGACCAGCCGCCGCATCCCGACCGGGCCCAGTGCGTACCGCAGCAACAAGGCAACCAGAACGATCGCAACGAAGACTTCCCCCCCAGTCCACAGGGCGTAATGGTTCAAAAAGTCGCTGATCGCGATCAGCCCCTTCGTCAACCACGGGAGATCGAGGTCGAAGCCGTTGAAAATGGCTGTGAATTGCGGCACGATCCACCACATCATTCCCCAACCGAGGGAAAGAAACATCACGAGAATTACGGACGGGTAGAGCAGCCCCAGGAAAATGGAATCGCGCAGCTCGGCCGCCCCCTGGACGTTCGTGACGTAGTGTTCGAGAATTCGCCCGGTATCTCCCGAGCGCGCCCCGGCGCGCACCAAAGCCCGCAATTCGGCCGGGGCGTGCCGAGTGGCCATCGCGAATTCGAGGTCGTTGCCGGCGACGAGGTCGGCGACAATCCCGCCCAGCGTGCGTCGCATCCGTCGCGACGGACACTCGGCCGCGATCGCGGCCAATCCCGTCTCGAGCGGCAACCCCGAACCGATGATTTCGGCCATGTGCCGGCTGATTTCTCCCGCATCCTCAGGATGCATGTGCTCGACGTTGTGCGCGGCGGAACCGGGCGCCGGCGCGACGGGTTTCTCCGAGCCGGGGGCCTGGGCGAATTCGAGCTCGGGATCGTGAGCGACTACCTCCGGCCGATCGAGCGAGCCGACGGTCCCCACGAGCAGCACGCTGTCGACCAGCAGCACTTCGTCGCGAATGGCGTTCAGTAGCGCATCGGGATCGGGCGCATCCCGTTCGCCGGTCACGTGCTGACCTTCGGAGTTCGTGCCTGTGAATCGGTAGCGGGGCATGATGGTTAATTGACCAGATCGCGCCAGAAGGTGGCCAGCGGGCCGAACAGCGCCAGAGCATAGACGATCGTCACTCCGCCCCCGATAACGAGCGCCGCGAAGACGGGGAACATGAATTTGAACCAATTCGCATACGTCGCGGCCCGTCGGCGGTAGATTCCCGCCGCGTGCCGCAGTAATCGTGCCGGCGCCGCCCCACCGCTCGCCTGCCACAACACCCAATGCAAAAACGGCGGAAACGCCGGCGGGGTCGTGATGAAACAACTGATCAGCCAGGGAATGGGCCACAGGCACCATTCGAGTAACAGCGGAAAATCCCGCGAATCGTGAACCGGCGCGGGAGAGACCTGGCCCTGCTCGATCGCGGCGGCGAATGACCCGGCCGCCTGTTGCAGCCGGGTGTCGCACGTGGCGTCGGCCGACAGCCGCAACCCCTCCCCCAGCGGGATCTCATGTTCGATCAACAGCGCCAGCAGTTCGGCGAAATTGGCGTATTGGAAATTCCGGCCGATGCGACCGATTCCTGGAATCCAGCGCAGCGGTCGCGTCGAGCCGGCAAAACTCAGGATGTGCGCACCCCTCGTCGAGATCCACCACAGCACCGCGCCCGCCAGTATCGCCGGCGGGATCCACCACCAGTACCAGACGCGGTCGGCCAGCCACACCATTAATCTCAGGGGACCGTGCAGTGGGATGCGAAAGACGTTATACGTCTCTCGAAACCGCTGAAGCATGTCGATCGTGAACACCAGAAACAACCCATAGGCGAGGGCGAACACGATCAGCGGATAGACCAGGGCGGCGCCGATTTGCCGCCGCAGTTCGACCAGTTCGCGGCCAAAATTCGACATCGCCTCGAGTGCCGCCGGCAGGCGCCCGGCACGAAGCCCGGCTTCAACGATCGTCCGGTACACCGGCGGGAAACTGTCTTTCTCGGCCCGCAGCGCGTCCGGCAACGACTCGCCGGTTTGCAACCGTTGGGCCAGTGCCGCGCTGACGCGGCCCAGCGCCCATCCTTTGTCGCTCCCGATGCCGCGCAGCCCCAATTCGAGCGGAACGCCCGCGCGAACCAGTCCCGCGATCTCGTCGTTCAAAGCGACGAGCTGTTCGAGAGTCACGGGCTTGAGTGAGGTGGCAGGCATCCGGGGAGAGTCGCGGGGTCAAAGAGTCGAAGAGCTAAAAAGTTAAAAAGTTAAAAACGCTCGTCAGCCGCGGCCCGGAATTTCTGCGACGCTCGATTCATTCGAGAATCCCAGAACGCGGCGGATTTCGGCGGGACTGGTCAGCCCCCCGGCAACCGCCTCGCAGCCCCGCGTCAATTGCGTCACCATCCCCCCCTCGACCGCCAGTCGTTCGAGTTGCGAGGCATCGCTTTGCGACAGAATCGCCCGCCCCAGTTCTGATCGTTCGGGCAGCAACAGTTCTGTCAGGACAAATCGACCGCGGTAGCCGGTCCCCCGGCAGTCGGGACACCCGACCGGCAGGCGGACGGTGACCGGGCCGCTCGTCGCAGTTTGAGAAGCGCTCGTCGCGGCCTGTGGCACAGTCCCGCCGCGTCGATCGACTTCCTCCAGCGGCAAACCCAGTCGATCGTCGAGTGCCGCACTCTCCCGCGCACAGCCGCACAACCGTCGCACCAGTCGCTGGCATAAAATCGCCTGAATTGCGCTGCGCAACAGGTATGGTTCGATGCCCATATCCGAGAGACGATTGACGGCCTGAGCGGCACTGCCCGCGTGAAACGTGGTCAAAACGAGATGCCCCGTCAACGCCGCTTGAAACACAGTTTCGGCCGTGGCTTTATCTCGAATTTCACCGACCATGATTACCTCGGGATCCTGCCGCAACAGCGACCGCAAGCCGGTTGTCATGTCGAACCCGGCCGAAGGCTGTACCTGCGATTGAGCGACGCCGGGCACGGCGATTTCGATCGGATCTTCCAGAGAGACTAGACTGCGGCCCCCTTCCGATTTGTCTGCCAATTCGCGGAGCGCGGCGTAAATCGTCGTGGTTTTCCCGCTGCCGGCCGGGCCGGTCACCAGAATCACGCCGCCGGTCTGATCCAGAAGCCGCCGCAGCGTCGCCAGCGTCGCCTCAGGCAGACCAAGCTCATCCAGCCGCCGATACCGGCCCGAACCGACAAACAGCCGAATCACCGCCTTCTCGCCAAACAGCGTGGGAAAGGTGCTCAATCGCGTTTCGTCGTCGGCATCGCCCGGTTCGTCGTGCAGTCGTCCTTCCTGCGGAACTTCGGTGTGATAGGTCAGCAGTTGCGCCAGGACTTTGAGTCGGCCCACAATGCGCGGCGACAGCTCGGCCGGGAATTGCGCAATCGGCTGCAGGACTCCGTCGATCCGCCAGTGCATCGCCAGGGCATCGGCCAGCGGAACCAGATGCACGTCGGTCGCCTGTGCCGCGCGGGCGCCCGACAATATCGCGGTCACCAGGTGCGGGACATACTGCGGATCGCTCGCGGCGATCGTCGGTGCTTGCCGCTTGAAGAGGTCGGCCAGCGATTCCGTTGTCAAAACGACATCACCAATCGGCGATAACCCTCGTGCCGCGACTGGGCCTCGGCTTCGACCATTCGCCAATCGTCACCAGCCGCTGACAACAGCAGTTCGCCCCGCCCATAGCGCCCCGACACGTTGATCAGCGGACGGGTGGCGTCGTACGACTCGTCGGCCGGCGCCGCGTTCGAACCCCCCAGCCCCACGAGTTCCTGACCCACCAGAATCAGCGGCCCCTGCCAGGCGGTGAGCCCCAAGCACGCGAACAGCACCCCGGCGATCGACAGCGCCCGCCGACCATACGAGCGGCGGCGCTCGGTGGTCACGGCCGCATGCAGCACACGGTTGCGCAGCCCCGCCGACAGCACCGGCATTTCGGCCGCGGCCAGCAGCAGCTCTTCTTCAAAACGCAGGGATTCGTTCGTCATGACGCACCTCGTCAGCACAAAAATCATCAGCCAAAGGCTGTAAGTAATGAGACAACTTCTGCAACGCATACCGATAGCGGCTGGCGGCGGTGTTGGGCGATTCACCCAGAACATCGGCGATCTCGGCGAATGTCATCCCTTCCCAGATTTTGAGCACGACCACTTCCGCCTGGCTCGATGGCAACTTTTGCAATGCCTGGCGCACGAACTGCCGCGAATCGAGTTCATCCAAGGAATCTTCCGACCACGCTTCCGCCACCAGCGACATCACCAGCGCGGCCCGCTTCCGC
Source organism: Planctomycetaceae bacterium (assembly GCA_009691905.1). Lineage (GTDB taxonomy): Bacteria > Planctomycetota > Planctomycetia > Planctomycetales > Planctomycetaceae > SIAF01. The sequence goes on from SIAF01000054.1 coordinate 21,817, forward strand.
TGAGTGATTTTCAAGGCTTCGTTGCGCAGGATGCGCAGGAAATAGGCCCAGGGATGCCACGCCTCGGCCAGCAGCCGCGGGTTGAGCGCCACACGCACCATCGCGGCCTGCAATGCATCTTCGGCGTCTTCGGCATTACGAGTCAGGGATCGCGCATATCGGACCGAGCGCGGCGCCGCCAGATCGAACAACTCGCCAAGCGCACCGACGCCGCGCCGTGCCAGTTCAGAGGCACAGTGTTTCACCCGAGCCGGAAAGTGAACCTCGTCCGGATTGTTCAAGCCGCGTCTCAAAAGAAGTGATTCGGTTACGCTATTGATGCGCGAGAGGCCGGCATTTGTCTGGCCGAATGCCGGCTTTTCGACAAAATGGACGAAAACATACGGGGCTGACCGCGTCAGAATTCAAAACCTCGTGGCGTCGGCCCCACACAGATATCGACGTGACTGTTGGTCACAAGCGATTGTTTGAGAATGGGTTAGCACTACAGCGCACCTTGAGTAAATCTCGCCTGCCGGGCGGGACCTCGCGCGTCTCGGCGGCGTTCACTCGCAAAAGGTTCCCTCCGGCAGACGGGACCTACTTCGTCGGCAAATCTGCCTTTTTCTGCCATCCCGAACTAAAGCCAGCCAAAAAATTCTCTTTATGTTTCAGTTGCCGGTGCCACATGCGATTGTCGGTGTTTTCGATTGAAATGCAATGGTTTTTTGGATTTCGTAGGGACCAGGGGGCGCGTCTCGCTTGGCGTGGTATCGCACGTTGGTTGATCATCGCGATCGAGAAGTCGTTTCCCACGATAGATTTTGACGGATCGACTTGAAGTCGTGCGCGCTCATAATTCAATGAATCGTCAGCTGGTACAAGGACTTCTGTTGATTTTGTAAAACGTTAGCCGGACAGTACTGAAACTGCGGTTAAGATTCGGACAGATCTCCGAAAAAAGGATTCTGGGATGACAAAGCCCGACGCGCTTCACTATGCCCGAACGAGCCGATGAATGCTACGATGCATGCATCAACGGGTCGTTGCGCGTACATTCCAGTCGCCTGAGACGTATGATGCCCGCTCCCTCCCTCCCTGTCGGCCCTGATCGAAGACATCTTCGCGCGCCATCTCGACCAGCGGATCATGGTCGTCGTGCTCGGCGAATTCGGCCGCACACCTCGACTCCGACACGACGCGCGCTTCGGCGGAGCGGGACGCGATCACTGGCCGGATGCCCAAAGCGTTTTGCTCTCAGGGGGCGGGCTCAGGATGGGGGCAGGTTGTGGGAGCGACGAACTCGAAGGCCGAGTACCCGACCGAACGCCCGCTCACTCCCAAAGATATCCTGGCGACGATCTACCGCCACCTGGGGATCGACTACACTGCGACGTTCCCCGATCACTCGGGCCGACCGATTCACATTCTCGGCGAAGGCGCCCTGATCGCCGAGCTTGCGTGAAGCGCAACGACAACAAATTCCACAACCCGTCGAACCCAATTCGACGTCCCAACCCAGGTCGACAGCTATGCAGTCGCGACCGACTGCGCAGCCGGCTC
>SIAF01000055.1 GCA_009691905.1 Planctomycetaceae bacterium
AACCCTCTGCTTCATTGTATGGGGACACAAGCGCCTAAGGTGAACTCCGCGATTGGGACTAAGTCGTAACAAGGTAGCCGTAGGGGAACCTGCGGCTGGATCACCTCCTTTCTAAGGATTGATCAAGAGGCCTGTTGTCAGACGGCTGACTCGTCGGGATTTATCTCCCGACATCAGCAGCGTTCTCACGAACGTGTCCGGCAACTGGACCAAACACAAAACCAGACGCATCCTGCTTTCGACTGCTCACCTCTCCAACCATTGCATACATGAAACCTCCTCTTCCACTTATCATGGAAGGGGAGGTTTTTTTCGTTGCGCCGGTTTCTGTTGGCTTGCTCAGTTTCAAGCGCATTGAACGGTCCCGCGCATCCTTCCGCCGTTCGCCTTGCTTTTGCACGCTGATCATTGTCTGGTATCATTGAACTTCGCAATCGGAATTCCTCGGCTGCAAAACGGCCGGTTCGCAATTCCATGTTCACGCATCTCCACTGATAGGGCCAACTCATGAAGTACAAAAAGATCGGAGCGGGTCTGCTGGCGGCGTTTGAAGACTTGCAATCGGACGGGCCGGCGGCCCTTGCCGGGCACACTCGGACATTGGGCATCGCGACGGTGACGGGCACTCAAAAGCCCCCCCGTGCGATCGTGTTCGTCCATTGCGACGCGGAAGCCAGGCTCGACGACCTCGCCGCCGCCGGGATCCATTTCAATCAAGCGCGCGGGCTTGTTCGCACGGCATTCCTCCCGCTGGAGCGGCTCGGCGAACTTTCGGAGCATTCTCAAGTCAAACGGATCGTCGCTTCGCGCCGGCTGCGGCCCCGCATGGACGTAGCGCCGCAAAAAGTCAAATTGCCCGAGTTCAAGAATAGAACCGATCTGACCGGTCAGGGAATCGTGATCGGCGTGGTCGACACGGGAATCGACCCCAACCATGCCGACTTCAAAGGGCGAATTCTCAGCATCTGGGATCAGACGCTCAGCGGTCCGGGGGTCGCCGAGGGAGCGTACGGCCTCGAACTGACAGGCAACCAGATCACGGCGTCGCGCGATACGAACGGCCACGGGACGCATGTCGCGGGGATCGCGGCCGGCGCGGGAACCCGTTTCCAGGGGGTCGCCGCAAGCGCCGAGCTGGTGATCGTCAAGACGACGTTTCAAGATGCGCACATCGCCGACGCAATCCGCTATGTCTTCCGCGTGGCGAAGAATCTGGGCAAGCCGGTCGTCGTCAATCTGAGCCTGGGAGGTCACAGCGATCCCCACGACGGCACAGACTCGCTCTCGCAGGTGATCGACGAGGAAAGCGGGCCGGGTCGAATCGTGTGCTGCGCGGCGGGAAACGAGGGGGACGACAACATCCATGCCCGAGTCGCACTGGGGGCGCCGGCGACCCGCACACTGCGGTTTGTCGTTCCGAAAAACTCCGCCAAGCTGGCCGAGCTCAACGCCTGGTATCCGGGGTCGGGAAAGCTGGAGGTCTCAATCACCTCTCCCGACGGCTTCGCCACGCCGTTTCAGCCGGTCATTGCGACCGGCAACTTTCTCAAGAAGTATACCCTGCCCACCGCCCGCGTCGTCGTGGAAACGCCCGATACAGATCCGGAAAACGGCGATCGTCACGTGGTCGTGCAGATTCGCAGCGCCACGCCGGGGGCCGCCGTGCCATCCGGAACGTGGCAACTGCGTGTCAAGAACACCGCCCGGTTCGCCGGTCAACTCGACGTCTGGACGTTGGACGATCAGGACGCCCCGCAAGTGGTCTGCGGCGACAGCCACGTCGCCGACTCGCTCAAGATCGGCTCGCCAGGAAGCGCAGCCGGCGCCGTGACGGTGGGGGCGTTCGTCACGAGGAATGCCTGGAAAGACATCGACGGCAACGACCAGGCGGTCGGGCTGACGCTCGGCACGATTGCCGGCTTCAGCAGCGAGGGGCCGCTTAGAAACAAGCAACGCAAACCCGACGTAACGGCGCCCGGCGCGATGATCGCCTCGTGTCTTTCCAACGATTCGGCACCCGAGCGGGCGCAGATCGTCGACCGTCAACACTTCGCCGAAGCCGGCACGAGCATGGCCTCGCCGTTCATCGCCGGCGTCGTGGCCCTGCTGCTGGAGCGGAATCCTGCGCTCGACCCGGCCGCGGTCAAGGCTGCCCTCAAAAAGGCCAGCAAGATTCCTGGAAAGGCCGCCGGCGCGTTCGACCCCAAATGGGGTTTTGGACTGTTGAACGCGGCCAAATTGTGAGAGCATATCAACTGTGATACTCACCAACCTCGATTACTCCCGAATCGACGGACCGCTCGCCCTGGCGTGCGAAGAGACGCACGCCAGCGAGCGTTCGTTGACGGTCTTCGTGCATACCGTCGAGCCGCCGACCGACGAGCAGGCGAAGCATCTGTCGGTCCTCGGCGTCAGCGTACCCACCCGCGCGAGCCGCATCTTCACGGCCACCTTGTCCCCCTCGCAGATCGCCGCGCTGTCGAATGAACCGTGGGTCAAGCGATTGAAGCTGTCGCAGCGATTGAAAATGGCGAGCGGCTGAGCCGCGTGGTAATTCAAGCCATTGATGATGAATCTTCCGACAGCTCAAGTATTTGCCTACAGAGTGTCACTGCATCCTGAATCGGCTGCTCCGGCCGATCGCCGAATCGTGTCAGGGTGTGCATGGCAGTGGCGACGGCTTCGTCGCGCCGTTCGAGTTGCCAGAGTGTCAACGCCTTGCCAGCAAGGGCTTTGGCCACCTGTTCGGCCAGCGCCGGCTCGTCGCGCGTGCCGAACCGCGTCACGACGTCATCGTAGACGACGAGGGCGTCTTCGCTGCGCCCCAGTTGACCGAGCCTGACCCCTTTGTTGACAAGGGCTTTGGCCACCTGTTCGGCCAGCGCCGGCTCGTCGCGCGTGCCGAACCGCGTCACGACGTCATCGTAAATGCCGAGGCTGACCGCCAAATCGCCGGACATGTCCTGGGCTAATTCGGCGCGAATCATCATGGCGGCAATCACTGTTTCCGCCGCTTCGGGTTCTGCGACGTGTTTAGCGTACTCCTGCTCTAGTGCAAGGATTTCGCCGATCGCCTCCCGTTGGCCCTTTTTCGCTCGTTCCAGTGCCGAAGAAAGTCGTGCTTTAGGCGCACGAAACGGAATTGACTGCGGAAGGGGATGCGCGCCGTCGGCCAAGGCCTTCATCACGACACGCTGGTTCGGCGGCATGTAGAGTACGTCGCCATCGGCCTCGCGGCGGGTCGCCACGAAGCCGAGTCGCACCAGTTGCGCCAGCCCGTTGGCGTACGCGCGATCGCGAATGATCGTGCTTTCGGCGACGTGAAACTCGGTCGGAAACCACTTTTGCAACTCGTCGCTGCTGAAATAGCCGGCGCGAAGAATGAGTGGCCAGTAGACCTCCAGAAACGTCCGGTAATTGAAACCGTGACGGTGCGCGAGGGTGTTGAGTTGCCGCACTTCGAATTCGACCAGCTTCTTCGAGAATTCGTCCTGATCCGTCGCATCGGTGGCACCGGAGGTTGAAAGCTCGTCGGCAATCGCACCGAAGGTCTTCTGCGTATCGACGGCCAGTATCAGCGCCCGTTTGAAGTGTACGGTCGAACCACCGCACTGCGCAAACAGCCGTCGAACGTCTAACTGATCCTGAGAGGTCGTTCCCAATCCAGCCTGACTTTGGATGATCCCAGCGAGTGCGACCGCTTCCCCGTCGTTCAGCGGCTCCGCCTTGATTGATTTCCACCCCCTTGGTCCGCCGAATCGAGCGCTGGCGACCAGTTGCAACGGGATCGCCGCCGCATAAGCGGCATCGGCAATCGTTCGCACCGTGTTTAGCGAGTCCTGCTCCTTGCCGATCTCTTCGCGGAGATACGTCAGATCGTCAAGAATCCAGACGTGCGCTCCTGGCACGTCTTGCAGGAGCTTAAACAGTTGATGAAACGTCTCGGGGACGGCTTCCCACTCGTAGAGTTCCTTCGCCTTTCCGCAGAGGATCTGCTCGACGTCGCGCGGCTGAATGCAGTTCTGGCAATACGCATGCAACAGCCAGACCGGCTCCTCTTCGTCGGCGAACGCCAGATCGCGCACGTTGCAGGCGTGCTGCCGCAGCAAGGCCGATTTGCCCATGCCGGCGTCGCCGGAGACCCAGACGAGTTGTTGCAGCGGCTGGTCGGAGTTTGGATTCGGCAGCTTCGATAATCGCAGCAGATCGGCGCCCCGACCGACGAACGGATCGTGCTCGGGGTACGAGCGTCCGTCGAGGACCACGCTCGCGAAATCGACCTCCAGCCGGTTCGCCAGGCCGGGCGAGGCGCGCCTCAGCCGCACCTGGCCTGCTGCCACGGGCAGCTTCGGCCAGGGCAACGCCGAAAACTCCATACTGTCGGCAAAATTCGAATCCATTTCGTCCTGGCATTCGCTGTGGGCGCGCTGGAGTGCTGCGTCGAGCGGCAACTCCTTCAGGGCTTGAGTCCAGGCGTGCATGAACCCTTTGGGCGCCAGCCGCAAAATTTCTTCGGTGAACGCCAGCCATGGGCAGGGAAGAGCCGAAGCAAACTTCTGGCTGTGGCACGCAAACAGCATCGTCCCCTTGAGGCTTTTCCAGAACGCTTCCAACCCCAATCCGGTCGATAGCTCGGGAAAGGTCTTCTCGCCGTCGACGAAAACGAGCCGGCCCACTTCCGTCCCGTGGCCGTAATAGAGCAACAGTTCGCAACCTTCTTTGTCGAGCCGGCGCAACGATCTTACCGAAGCGACGTCGACCCACACATCGAGATTCAACTCGCTGCGCGTGAGCGTATTGACGGCGTCTTTGGCCATCTCGACCGCTTCCGGCAACGGCGCCGCGAGGCTATGCCCGATCAATACTCCGATTCGCAACGGCGATTTCATCGGCGGCCCCGTGTTCGTCCAGGATTTCTCACTCGTCACCAACCACGACCGGAAATCATTGCAATCAGACAGCGTATCCAGGGGGGCAGACGGTCGCAATCCGCAACACGTTCGCAACACGCTCGTCGCACGTTGTGCGAAGTGCAGTTCCCCGCCTGGCGATCGGGAATTGCGCCCTACCGCTCGGGCTTGGGTATCCTCCCGCCCCCCTTCTTGCCGCTCTTCCCGCGCCGTTTCCCCTTGCTTGCACTCTTCGCGGCAGTCGCCGTCGCAGCGGCGGTTTCGGTGCTGCTCAGTTCCTGGCCCAGTTGCGTCTTCAGCGCGATGATTCGATTGCGCAATTCGGCGGCACGCTCGTAATCTTGCGTCTCGGCGGCGGCGAGCATTTCGCCTTCAAGTTCGTTCACGTATTCCTGCGTCACGTACTGGGTTTCGCTGGAAATGCCGGCGGCTTCCTGGGCGACGCGGCGGGCGTGGATTTCTTCTTCGATCCCCTTCTTGATCGCCTTTTTGATCGATGCGGGGGTGATGCCGTGGGCTTCGTTGTAGGCCAGTTGCTGCACGCGGCGGCGCTCGGTTTCGTCGATCGCATTTTGCATGCTTTTGGTGACTCGATCGGCGTAAAGAAACACCTCGGCGTTGACGTTCCGCGCGGTGCGGCCGATTGTCTGGATCAGGCTGGTTTCACTTCGTAAGAACCCCTCTTTGTCGGCGTCGAGAATTGCCACCAGCGAGACTTCGGGCAGGTCGAGCCCCTCGCGCAGCAGGTTGACGCCGATCACGCAGTCGAAGGCGCCCTCGCGCAGTTTGCGCAAAATCTCGACGCGCTCGAAGGCATCGAGTTCAGAATGCAGCCACGCGCACTTGATGCCCGCTTCCTGCAGGTAGTTCGCCAGATCTTCAGCGAGGCGCTTCGTGAGCGTCGTGACCAGCACCCGCTCGTCCCGGGCGGCACGCAGGCGGATCTGTTCCATCACGTGCGGCACCTGCCCCCGCGCGGGGACGATGTGAATCACCGGGTCGATCAGCCCCGTCGGGCGAATCAACTGCTCGACCACCTCGCCGCCGGTTTGTTCCAGCTCCCAATCGGCGGGCGTGGCCGACACGAACACCGTTTGCAGCCCGCGACCGCGCCATTCGTCGAACTTAAGCGGTCGATTGTCGAGGGCACAGGGCAGGCGGAAGCCATGCTCGACCAGCGTTGTTTTGCGGGAAAAATCGCCGGCGAACATGGCCCGCACCTGGGGGGCCGTCGCGTGCGACTCGTCGACGAACATCAGCGCGTCTTTAGGAAAGAAATCGAACAGCGTGTACGGCGGGTCGCCCGGTTTGCGCCCGGCGAGGGGCCGGCTGTAATTCTCGATCCCAGGGCAATACCCGACCTCTTCCAGCATTTCGAGATCGAATCGCGTGCGGGCCGCCAGACGCTGCGCTTCGAGCAATTTTCCCTCGCGCCGGAAATACTCCAGCCGCTCTTCGAGTTCGCGGCGAATCTCGTCGATCGCCGAGTCGATTCGCTCTTGCGGCAGGACGAAATGTTTGGCGGGATAGATGTAAATATCCTGAAGCCTGCGCGCCTCGGCACCCGAGACCGGGTTGATCTCGGCCAGACTCTCGATTTCGTCTCCCCATAGTTCGATGCGGTAGGCAAATTCTTCGTAGGCGGGCCAGCACTCGATCACGTCGCCGCGCACGCGGAACTTTCCTCGGACGAATTCGTAATCGTTGCGGTCGTACTGGATGTCGATCAGCTTGCGCAACAGCTCGTCGCGGTCGATCGACTCGCCGACGCGCAGGGGGATCATCATCTCGAGATAGTCTTTGGGCGACCCCAGCCCGTAGATGCAGCTCACGGTGGCGACGACGATCGTGTCGCGGCGGCTGACCAGGGCGCTGGTTGCCGAGAGCCGCAGGCGGTCGATTTCTTCGTTGATCGACGAATCTTTCTCGATGTAAATGTCGCGCTGCGGGATGTACGCCTCGGGCTGGTAGTAATCGTAATAGCTGACGAAGTAGGCGACGGCATTGTTGGGGAAGAACTCGCGAAACTCGGAATAGAGCTGGGCCGCCAGCGTTTTGTTGTGCGACAAAACGAGCGTCGGCCGCTGCAGCCGGGCGATGACGTTGGCCATCGTGAACGTCTTGCCCGAACCGGTGACCCCCAGCAGCACCTGGTCGGGCTTGCCGGCTTCAATTCCGCGAATCAGCGCTTCGATCGCCTGCGGCTGATCGCCGGCCGGCTGAAAGTCGCTGACAAGTTCGAAAGGGGGCATGGAGAAAGAGGGGCCAGGGGTGAGGGACTAGGGGCTAGGCGAGCGGGGGACGTTAGTCCCCTGTTTCCTGACGAGTTTCGACGGCAGTTTTGCGCTGCGATTCGGAGGATGGTTGATTGACCATTCTACGCGACCGAGCCGGCGATTTCTCGTACCGCGGCCAGGACGGCGTCGATGTGCTCGGCCGTGGTGAACGGTCCGACGCTGAGGCGCACGGTCCCGCCGTGTTCGAGGGTTCCCAGCGCCTTGTGGACGCCCGGGGCGCAGTGCAGCCCGGCCCGAACCTCAATACCGAAGCGCTGGTCGAGAATGGTCGCGACGTCCTGTGGATCAAATTCGTCGATCGAAAGGCTCACGACGCCGACGCGATTGCCGGTGGCCCGATCGTCGCCCGGGGGTGGGCCGAACAGGGTGAGTCCGGCGGTGCCGCACAGCCCGTCCCATAACTGACGGGTGAGCGACCGCTCGTGTGCCGCGAGTGACGCGACACCCTGCTCGAGCAGCCACGCGACCGACGCTTCGAGTCCCACCAGGCCGGGTGCGTTGTGATTTCCTGATTCATATTTATCGGGAAGCGTTTCGGGCTGGCGGTCGTCTTCGCTGCGCGTGCCGGTCCCTCCTTGGCGCAGGCTTGCCAGCCGCGACTCGACCCCCGGACGAATATACAGCACACCCGTCCCCAGCGGACCCAACAACCCCTTGTGCCCCGCGCACGCCAGCAGATCGACAGGCAGCATGCGCAGGTCGATGGGAACATGCCCGGCCGTCTGCGCGGCATCGACCAGAATCAGCGCTCCGGCCGCGCGAGCCATCTCGCCGACTTCGGCAATCGGCTGAATGCCCCCCGTGACGTTCGAAGCGTGCATCAGCGCCACCAGCTTCGTGCGCTGGGTGATCGCCTTTCGAAAGTCGTTCGGGTCGACCTGCCCCGTGCCATCGGCCTGCACTGACGTCACCTTGATTCCCATCCGCTCGCGCATCTTGCAGAGCGGCCGCAGCACCGAGTTGTGCTCGATTGTCGACGTCACGACATGGTCGCCGGGACCCAGCAGGCCGTGCAACGCCAGGTTGAGACTGTCGGTCGCGTTGCAGGTGAACACGATGCGCTCGGGACTCTCGGCCCCCAGCAGCTCGGCGAGTTTCGAGCGGCAGCGATTGACAATCGCCGTCACATCGAGCGAGGCCCGATACACACCGCGGCCGACCGCTGCGCCGACGTGCCGCTGATAGTGATCGACGGCGACATACACGCTTTCGGGCTTGGGAAAGCTGGTGGCGGCGTTATCGAGGTAGATGCGGGGCAAGGGAAGGGGCTAGGGATTAGGGGCTAGGGGCGAGGGGCGAGGGGCGAGGGGCGAGGGGCGAGGGACTCTGTGACTCCGTGACTTTGCGACTCAGCGACGCGCTCTAGATGCGGACGAACACTTTTTTGCGATACATCCACAGCAGGATCAGCCAATAGACCGCCAGGACCAGTCCGCCTCGGACGAGCGGTTCGTAGGGTTCGCCGAAGATTTTGAAACAATCGGGTCCCAGAAAATTGGTCAGGTGCGTTTTGAACGACTGCGAGATGTTCCCTTCGAACCAGTGGGCCATGCAGTAGGCGGCGATCGAATTCGCTCCGATGACGATCAGCGGGTAAAACGGCGGCCGCAATCCCAGGCCGTCGATCAGTGCATAGAAGCCAGCCAGCAGAAAGAAGCACCATCCGCCGCTGGTGAGCGCCCAGGCGGGGGTCCAGATGTGCTTCACGCTGGGGCAGATTTCGCAGTAATCGAGCGCGTAGCCGGTCCCGAGACAAACGGCGCCCGCCACAACCAGCCACAGAATTTTCATCGGCTTGGTCGATGCCAGTCGCAGCCAGCCGCCGGCGATCAGGCCCAGGACCATCGTCGCCAGCGTCGGCACGAAATTGAGCGTGGTATAGCCACCCATGTCCCTGATCGGGTCGGCCCCCTTTTCGAGCGGAAACAAATTCAGGAACCACGTATCGACTTTCCAGCCGAGATTGCTGTTCTTGTTCCAGTGCGCGGCAAATCCCTGATAGTGATGCGCCCAGTTGGCCGCTACGTGGGTGTAGGCGAAGTCGTCTCCCGGCGCCGGAAAGAGCGCGAACGCCCCCCAATAGCCAACCAGAATCAGTGCTACCGCCAGCAACTGCCAGCGGATCTTCACGAATCCCAGCAGAAACAGGAAGACGTAGCCCATGCCGATCTGGCTCAGGGTGTCGACGAACGTGTATCTCGTCTGTGCGTGGCCCGATGAGCGCAGGAACACTCCCAGCAGCGTGAGCAGCACCGCGCGCCACATCGCGTGCAGCAGCATCCGCCGAAATGTCTGCCCCTTGGCCACGCGAGCGGCGATCGAAAATGGCAGGGCGACCCCTACCAGAAACGAAAACGACGGCTGAATCAGGTCGTGTAGCGAGCAGCCTTCCCAATCGACATGAGTCTGGTGTAAGGCCAGAAACTTCCAGAACTCGCTGCCGGGCAGGGCGGCGGAGACCTGCCGCAGGTGCAACACCTCGGCCATCATCAGAAACATGACAAACCCCCGATACGCGTCCAGCGAATCGACCCGCGGCGGGAGTTTTTCGGGGGTAGTGGACATTGGCGGCGGGGGGGTCAAATGGAAGGTCAGGGGCGCTTTCGAGACATCTTAACAAATATGTGACGCGAACTCCCCTCCCCCTCGACGGGGGAGGGGTTGGGGGATGGGGTGTTTTTCGATGTCAAACGACGCTCATCCCCCCCATCCCCGACCCTTCCCCCGCCAGGGGGGAAGGGAGAACTTTTGCATTGTTTCCTTCGACGGCAGCATCTTTTCACAATGCGTAAATACCAATGCCCGCCATTCGCATCAGGCTGGAAAGCCTGACCTACGCCAGCAGTGCCGGCACCAGGTTGCCGTGCACATCGGTCAGTCGGAAATCGCGGCCTTGAAAGCGGTAGGTCAGTTTCGTGTGATCGAACCCCAGGAGGTGCAGCAGCGTGGCGTGCAGGTCGTGGACATGGACCTTGTCTTTAACGGCATTGAAGCCGAAATCGTCACTTTCGCCGATCGTGATGCCCGGCTTGATTCCGCCGCCGGCCAGCCACATCGTGAAAGCGTTGGGATGGTGATCGCGGCCGTCGCTGCCCCCCTGCACCATCGGCGTGCGCCCGAATTCGCCCCCCCAGACGACGAGCGTGTCGTCGAGCATCCCCCGCTGTTTGAGGTCATTGATCAGGGCGGCACAGGCCTGATCGGTATCTTTGCAGTTGACCTTGAGGTCGGCGACCAGATTGCCGTGCTGATCCCAGGCTTCGTGAAAGAGCTGCACGAACCGCACGCCGCGCTCGACCAGCCGTCGGGCGAGCAGGCAGTTATTGGCGAAACTCGGTTTGCACGGCTCGGCCCCGTACATTTCGAGGATGTGCTGCGGTTCGCGGGTGATGTCCATCAGTTCGGGGGCGCTGGATTGCATGCGGAACGCCATCTCGTACGAACTAATGCGCGTGGCGATTTCAGGATCGCCCGTTTCGTCGAGCCGCGCCTGATTCAACGTGCGAATCGTGTCGAGCGAGTCGCGTTGCAGGCGTTCGTCGACGCCGCGCGGGCTGGCCAGGTACAGCACCGGCTCGCTCCCCCCGCGGAACTGGACCCCCTGATGCATCGTGGGCAGAAAACCGCTGCCCCAGTTCGAATTGCCGCCGCTGGGGCCTTTCTTTCCCGAACTGAAGACGATGAAACCCGGCAGATCTTCCGATTCGCAGCCCAGGCCGTACGTGACCCACGACCCGAAGCTGGGGCGGCCGAACTGCTGCGAGCCGGTGCTCATCAGAATCTGGCCGGGGGCGTGATTGAAGGCGTCGGTCGTCATCGACTTGACGATGGCGATATCGTCGACCACCTCGGCCAGTTTCGGCAACAGCTCTGACAATTCGGCGCCCGACTGGCCGTACTTGGCAAACTTGAATTTCGGCCCCAGGAGTTTCGAATTGGGGTTGATGAACGCCGCGCGATAGCCCTTGAGCAGTTCGGGGGGCGGCAGCGTGCCGTCGAATTTGGCCAGTTCGGGCTTGTTATCGAACAGTTCGAGGTGACTGGGGGCGCCGGCCATGAACAGGTAGATCACGCGCTTCGCCTTGCCGGGAAAGTGGGCGGCCTTCGGCGCGAGCGGGTTGGTCGCGCTGGCCGACGGGCCGGCGAACCCCGGCGTCTGGAGCAGGTTGCCCAGTGCCATGGCCCCCAGCCCGACGCCGCAGTCCTGAAGGAACCAGCGCCGGCTGACGGCCCTGGGGTCGGCATGTCGGTAGTAACGGTCCTGGCAGTTCATGGTGATCTCTGATTCTCTCAAGGCCCGCAGGATTAGACCGATGGACTAAAGCAACTCGAGTATCTGCTCTCCGCCGTGTGCCGGGTTGCCGATCAATCGGCGCCCTTGGGGATCGACGACGAAATCCAACATTTCGAGAGGAATTTGGCCGATCAGCGCCGGGATTTCGTCGGGCACTTCCATGACTTCGACCACACAGTCTCGTCCCTGAATCGTCAAACGAACGGCTTCATATATTCCAATGACTCCCGACCCGTTCGCAGAAATCACGGTCTTGTCGCGAGTCTTGTTGAGACCGAGTTGTCGAATCAGCCGCGTGGGGAGTACCAGCGTCGTCGCTCCCGTATCGACCAGAGCATTGGTGACTTCCAGCCGGCGGATGTTCCCGAGTGGAATCATTCCGCGCTGGGCATCCCAGAGGTCTTTGAGGTTCTCCACGAGCGCCTCGGTCGTTACGCGGTCCATCGTCTCGTTCTCCGTCAGCGTAATCGTCGACATGGGGCAACCGCCTTCGTAATGTGTCAGCCTGGAAAGGCTGACCTACTTTATTCTTTCGTGATCGTCTCATCGAGGTTCAAGAGTACCCGGGAAACAGCAGTCCACGCGGCCAGTTGTGCCGGCGTCGCGCCGGGGGGAAGTTCCGGCGGATGCTCGGGGTCGGCGGCGGCGAGTTGCCAGGGGTTTTCGTGGCCGTCGGCAAACCGTGCCGTCTGCTGTTGAACCATGCCCAGCAGTGCCGCGGTTTCCTTCTCGGCCGGCGTTCGCGCGAGGCACCGGCGGAAGGCGTACACCACGCGCTGAGCATCGGTTTCGCCGCCGTCGCGCAGCGTCGTTTGCGCCAGGGCCCGCGCACATTCCAGAAAGACCGGCTCGTTGAGGGTCGTCAACGCCTGCAGCGGCGTATTCGACCGCGTGCGGCGGACGCACGAGAAATCGCCGTTGGGGGCGTCAAAGTTCTGCAGCGGCGGATAGGGAACCGAGCGATAGCGAAACGTGTACAGCGCCCGCCGATAACGGTTGCTGTCGGTGTCTTCGTTCCAGGCCTTGGGTCCGTAGCTCGTGGGGGGCTGAAACAGAAACGCCGGCGCCGGGGGATGCACACTGGGTCCCCCCAGTTTCGGATCGAGCAAGCCGCTCGCCGCGAGGGCGATATCGCGTACCACCTCGGCATCGACCCGCACCCGCGCCCCGCGCGCCAGTAGCCGATTGTAGGGATCGCGGGCATGCAATTCGGGCGTCACCTTCGACGATTGGCGGTAGGTCGTCGATGTGACGATCAATCGGTGCAGGCACTTGAGACTCCACGCGCCCTCGCTCGCGGGCCCCGCGCCATTTCCCCCCCTTACGGAGGGGGGGCCAGGGGGGGTCGCATTGCCTGCCGATTCACCTTCGCTTGCAAGTTGACCCGACCCCCCCTGCCCCCCCTTCCTAAGGGGGGGAGATGTCGGTTTCAGCGCGGGGGTTGTCGCATTAAGTGGGGGCGATGTCGGCTGCATGAACTCGACCGCCAGCCAGTCGAGCAGTTCGGGGTGCGACGGAGTTTCGCTTTGCGAGCCCAGGTCTTCACTCGTGCTCACCAGGCCCGTGCCGAAGTAGGTTTGCCAGACCCGGTTCACCAGCGACCGGGCGGTCGTCGGCGAGTTTGAGTCGGCCAGCCAGCGGGCGAAGGTCAGTCGCGTCGGCGGTGCGTCTGCCGGCAACGGATGCAAAAACGCCGGCACACCCGGCGCGACCGCAGAGACCGGTTTCAGAAAGTCGCCCCGGCTGAGCAGGTATGTCGGACGCATTTCTCCCCGCTCGGCCAGAACGAGCTGCGACGAGCCTTCCGGGTGTTGCTTCCACAGTTCTTCAATTTGCGTGTTGGCTTCCTGCCACTCGGGAACCGTCGTGCGAAAGACGCTGAACAGCCGCGCGGTTTGGACAGGGCTGCGCTGCTCGGCAGGCACCGCCAGCGCGGCACGCACATCAGCGGGCAACGGATCAGCCGCGACATCGGCGGCCGTCGTGACCGAGATTCGGAACCGCCCCAGGTTGTTGTTCTGATTGTCGTCGCTATTCCACCCGCCGTGATTCTGCACGAGGTGGACTTCGATCACAGTCCCCTCGGGAAACGCGAAGGGCTTTTCGGCCGTGAACACCGCTTTGCACGGGCGGCTGCGGCGGCCGGGGCCGGCGTCGACGGTCCAGGCGGTTTCGTCCTTTTCATCAATCGCGAATTCGACCGGACCGGTGATGCGCGCCTTGCCGCTCTTATCGTCGAAAATCGCTTCGAGCGGTTTCTCGGCCGGATTCACGTCGGCGGTCGCTTTGACGAATTTGACCCAGGCTGCCTGTTCGGGCTTGCCGACCGGCCAGACTTTGGCCTTGAATTCGGTCAGGGCCGACGTCCCTTTGATCGATCGACCGGGACCATACAGCGGCAGGTTGGGGTCGTTGAGTTGCTCCAGCCGCAGGGCGGTGATGTTTTCAAGCGTGGTCACGGCGCTGACGGTCACCGTGTGCTTGGTCGGCGCATACCCCTGGCAGAGATACGAGCCATCCGGCAGTCGGTACATTTTCTGCCCGCCGGAAGTGTCGTCTTCGGCAGCCTGGATGATTGTCCATTCGGGCTGGTTGCCGCGCACCGAGTCTTCCCAGCGGGTCAGCCGCTCGGGCCAGTCGGGGTGGCGGTGTTGCAGGTCGGTTTCGATGTCTTTGATCTGTTGCAAGATCGCGGCCTGCTGCTGCAGCTCGCGCGGAGCGTAGACGGCGATGTTCGCCTCGTGCGAATTGTTCAAGAAGGCGAACATGCGGTAGTAGTCTTCATGCGTAAACGGGTCGTACTTATGCGTGTGGCACTGGGCGCATTGAATCGTCAGCCCCAGCACCCCTTTGCCGATCGTGTCCATCCGATCGAACATCGCTTCCATGCGGAACTGCTCAGGGTCGACCCCCCCCTCTTCGTTGATCATCGAATTCCGCAAGAAGCCCGTGGCGACGAGCTGATCCTGAGTCGGCTCGGGCAGCAGGTCTCCCGCGATTTGATCGATGATAAACTGGTCATACGGCAGATCGCGGTTGAGAGCATTCACCACCCAGTCGCGGTACGCCCAGGCGAAGCGGGGTTTGTCTTTTTCATATCCGTCCGAGTCGGCATAGCGGGCCGCGTCGAGCCAGATGCGTCCCCAGCGCTCGCCGTAATGCGGGGAGGCCAGGAGCCGCGACACAAGTTCGTCGTATGCCGCTGGGCTCTGGTCGGCAACAAACGCCTCGACCTCGGCCGGAGTCGGCGGCAGTCCCAGGAGATCGAGACTGAGTCGGCGGATGAGCGTCACCCGATCGGCTTCCGGAGCAGGGGCCAGCTTCTCGTGGTCCAGTCGGCTTTGAATGAAACGATCGATGGCGTTCCGCGCCCGCTGTGGCTCGCGTACTTCGGGAACTGCCGGCCGCGTCGGCGCCTCGAACGCCCAGTGCGTCGACCATTTGGCTCCTTGCTCGATCCATTGCCGCACCAGTTCGATCTGCCGCGGGGTGAGTTGTTTGCCTGACTTGGCTGGGGGCATTTTCTCGTCGGCATCGTCGCTGATCATCCGCCGGAACGCTTCGCTCTCCTCGGGCTTGCCGGGGACGAAAGCGATGTTGCCGCCGTGATCGCCCAAGGCGCCGACCTTTGTATCGAGCCGCAGGTCGCCCTTGCGGTTCTCAGGATCGGGACCGTGACACAGAAAGCAGGTCTCGGAAAGAATCGGGCGAATGTCGCGGTCAAAGTTGACCGGCTCGGCAGCCCGCGCGATCGAGGATGTCCCGACGCAGACCGTCAGACACAGTAGGCAGACGACTCGCAGTCCCATTCGTTCGACTCCCAACTCGATTCCCGACTTCCGCCTCGGCGGCAAGGCGCCGATGCCACAGCGCGAGGCAATGCGTATTGTAACAGCCGCGACCGGTCTCGTCCGCAGTGCGGGGGCGGTGGAGTCCTTTCAGGGCATTGCGTGATCCAAACACCACGACTTCATCGGGTTGCCATCGCCAGGAGTTCTGGCAACGTCCCGGGTGCAAATATTGAGGTTGCGCATTTTGTTGCGCTTATTGGCAAACTTATGGAGTTTCAGATAGCCCGGAAGGGCGGCACGTAGCCCTGGGTAACGCGTTGAAATGAATTCGCGAAGTCCTAACGGGGCGAGACTCTCAAAGCTCACATAGCTGCCCGCCGCCCGCGAAGCTCGAATCGCGCCCCCTTGGGGCTTTTCCAGCGGTTTCGTCGCTGACACGGAAGGCCCCCGCACAGTTGATGTAGGGTGGGACCAGCAAGCCGAGAACTACTATGGGCCTTCGTTTTCTGAAAACACTCTCGAACCAGACAGCGCGTTGGGTCGTCATTGAGCGGCTTGCGCAGGCCCACCATGCGGGTTCCGATGCGGTGCGACCCGCATGGTGGGCCGGCGCACGCTGCGCGTGCTGGTACCACCCTACATCAATAATCCGCCCTACCGTGCCGCCCGCCGTTTGTCGATCGCTTTCAGCCGCTGCAGGCCGTAGCGGGCTTCTTCTTCCAAAATCGCGTTGGGCGATTCGGCGATGATCTTTTCCAGTTCGCCGATGACGCCGGCATCTCCCTGCTCGACCAGACCGTCGATGACCCCCGCTCGCAGCCAGACGTTGTCGCTCGCCAGCAGGTTTGCCATCGCGGCATGATCGCCGGCGTCGGCGATCATCCCCAGCCCGCGGGCGGCGGCGAAGCCGTAGGCCATGCCGATTGAACCATACGTGCCGCTGAACGTCTTGCCGACGGCAACTTGCGTCAGCGGCTCGACCGCTTCGGCGGCGCGCAGCCGGCCCAGGGTGTCGGCGGTCCAGTAGAACCCGACCGTGTCGGCGGCGGCCGGATAGGCGGTCAGTTTTTGGACGAGTTGCAGAATCAGCGTGCGTTCCTGACGGATCGCGATCAGGCGCGTCGCCAGGTAATGGGCGAAGGGATAGGGACTGTCAAGCGCGGCAGTCAACGCCTCTTGTAGTTCGGGCGTTAGCGGTCCGCGAGTGGCCACTTCGGGGTTGTCGAGAACCCGGGCCAGTTCGCCGGCGTCGAGGATCCGCATTCGATCGGCATTGCGGGCGTGAGCGTTGTTGAGGTTCTTGTGCTGCGGTCCGTCGATGGCCGACTGCAGGGCTGTGACCAGTACCGCCGGGTCGTCGAGATCGAGACTGATCGACCCCGGTAGCGACAACGGGTCAGCCGTGCGATCGGCAAAGGCATACGCTCCCGGAGCGGGATACTCGGCTTTCAACGGTTCGCGCAGCGGCAGCTTCAACCGGGGCACTTCACGCCCGGCGAACAGTTGCATTCCCTCGATCTGAGCGGCGGCATTGGCGCACTGCCGATGGACCGAGAAGATCGGGTCGCGGGCGAGCTTTTCCAGCAAGGGATACCCGTCGGTCGTGCCGCGGAATCCCAGGCCGATCGCCAACCCCAGCCGCACATCGCGATAAAAACGTGTGTAGTCGGCAAACGGTTCGAGTGCCGCCAGGTCGCGGCCCTGTGCCCCCAGCGCCATCAGAAAATACGCCTTGTCGCGAAACTGCGTATCCGACCGCCCTTTGCCGATGCTCCAGATTTCACCAAACGCATACGCCTGGCTTGCCTCTTCGCGAAGCACACGCTCGGTCTCGGGCGAGAACCCGAACTTGCGAAAAATGACGGCCGCTTCGATCCGCTCGCGATGGTTGGCTGACGTGAGCAGCGGCGTCACGAGCGATTCGGGAATTTCGTTGGGCTTCTCGGCCAGGCAAGCGAGCAGGTGCAGGGCCTGCTCGGCTTCGAGCTGCTTCAGAACCGGAAAGGCACGGCCATGCTCGGAACGGGGGCGATCGATGTTCGTCCCGGCGAGAAGTTGCTTGTAAAGATCGTCCTCAGCGTCGGCCGTGCCGCTCAGGATCGCGGTCGCCGTTTTGATCACGTCGGCCCGCAGCTTGGCCCGATTGAGCAGGACCCGCGCCAGCCAGACCCGCTGCGAGTCCGATTTCGTGCGGTCTTCGAAACGCGGCTTCTCTCCCTCGGTGTACGGCAAGAGGCCGATCAGGTACGGGACGTGTTCGAGTTTGGGCATCGCCTGGGCGTAGATCAATGCGCGCAGGTACGTGTACTCTTCCGGCCGCGGACCGGTCTGGTAGTGCCGCGTGGCAATCGGTGCGGGATTGGGGACCGTCTTCGCCACCGTCTCCCACAACAGGCTGATCGCCTCGTCGCCGCCGATGCGGCCCAAAGCCAGCGCGGCAGCCTTGGCCAGTGCCGTCCCATTGACTTCGCGCGCCAGCGCGTCGTCACAGTCGGGGCAGGTTTCGTCGGCCTTATTGAAGCCCCCGCGAATCAAGTAGCCGGCGAGCAGACTCACCGCTTCGGTGTCGCCCAGCAGACCCGCCGCGTGGACGGCGGCGACCGGCGGCAGGGGTTCCTTCAGCCACTCGCGGACGCGCGCCTGCCATGTCGGTCGCTGGGCCGTGACGATTTCTCCTAATTTAGGACTGTCTATAGCGCGTGTGCGTCCGATCGCGTCGAGCCAGGCGTCTCGTTCGAAATCGCCTGCGAACCTCTGAGACCGTGCAGTCAATCGCCCCAGAAAATTTTCGACCGACCCGACATTTTTCCACCACACCTGCCACGCCACGGGAGCCGTTTCGAGATCAGCGGCCAATTCGAGGTTTTCTCCGGTGATCGCTTCGAGGGCCATCAGGGAATAGTGCAGCGTCTGCCAGTCAGCCGCGGCTTTCCCCGTTTGATCCTTCGTGCCTGAGGGAGGACCGGCCGAACTGACGACTTCGATCAGCGCTGGGATTTCCTCAGGCGTGCCGACCATCGCGAGGGCGAACGCGGCCTGGCGGCGAACTTCGACCTCCTCGTCGGCGAGCAACTCGACCATGCGTCTCCGATCAGCGGGAGTGACTTCATCCGGCAGCCAGGCCAGCGTTTCGAGGCCGCGCCGACGAATCTCGGCGCTGCGGCTTTGCAGCCAGCGGCGATAGAGCGGCGCCTGCGTGATGATCGCCTGGCGGCGGTATTCGTCCGGATCGTTGCGGCGGTAACTCAAATCGGTGCTATCGCGCCTGACGCGCGGCAACGGCAAATCAAGTGCTTGCAGCTTAGCATTCGCGACCGCATCAGTCTGCGGGGCGTGGCAGCCGTTACACGATTTGACTTCTCCCGCCCGTGCCGACATATAGCCGGCCTGCGTGACGAGTCGGTTGCCGCGGGCGTCGAGCGTTTCGAGAAACAGCGGCGTTTCGGCCGGTGCCTCGAAGGCGATCGAGCCGTCGGACTGAATCGGCACCGTCCCCAGCACGCGGGTTTCGAGGCTGGTGTGGCTCGAGGTCGTCACGTCAGTGTAGTCGGCCTGCAGCACGCGGACGAACCGCGCCCGCTTGTTCAATTCGTTGCGCTCGGCCGTGTCGCTGTGTCGCCCGGCCGCCACGACAAACGTGGCGAATTCCGAATCTTTGTCGCGCGGCTTGTCGGGAAGTGATTTGGCGCGCGGACGAACCAGCCCGATCGGCACGGCGTCCCACTCGCTCAGGTTCGGGCGATCGAAGACTTTTTCCATCGAACGCGCCGCCGTGTCGACGACATAGATTCCCAAATCGCGGCTTCCCGGCAGCGTTGCTGCCATCAAAAAGCGACCGTCGGGCAGCGGATAGGGACTGGTCCGCGTTCCCAACGGCGAGACGTGAATGGCATGCGTCGTCCCCCCCGTCTGGACCGAGGCAGTGCCGGGAAAGACCGGCGCCAGTGTCAGCCCCAGTGCGGTCCCGAGATTCGGGTCGTAAATGGAGGGCCCCATTTCGCTTTGCAGCAAGATCCGACCATCGGGCAGCTCGCCCGGCTTGGTCAGCCCGATCGCCGAGTGCCGGGTGCGGTTGTAGAACTTGTACTCCCCCGCCCCGAACAGGTGCCGCTCTTCGGTGCCGTCGGGCCGCAGCGTGATCAGATACGTCTCATGCTTGATGAACGGCGCGACCGAAATGTGAAACGCGTCCCAGAACGAGCAAAGAATCGTGCCGTTGTGCAGCACGGTCGGCTCGAAATAGATGCCGGGGACGAACGTCAGTTGCTCCATCCCCGTCCCGTCGGCCTTCATGCGGAACAGAAACTCGCTGCGCTCTTCATGGTACTCATCGAGCACGCCGCTGCGGTCGGACGAGAAAACAATGCGGCCATCGGGGAGGTAGACCCCCGAGATGTCGTTGAACGGTCCGTCGGTCAACTGCGTCAACCCGGTGCCATCGGTGGCGATCTCGAACAGGTGGTACCAGTCTTCACCATCCTTTCGCATCGAGAACAGGATTTTTTGCCCGTCGTGCGACGGCTCGGGATCCCAGACGTTGCCGCTCTTGAGAAACGTAAGCTGCGTCAACGTGCCGTCGAGGGTGGCGGGGACGAGGGCGAACAAATTCCTCCCCGGCCGCGGCGTGCCGATCGTCCGTTCCCAGGGATTGTTCGTCGCCCCGCGCGGATAGACATACCCGTCGCGCCAGTGATACGAGCCGGCGGCCTCGTCATCGAGCCGCTCGACGACCGGCCCGCCGACGAAGGCGATGCCGGGGAGGTCAGGCGATTTTTCGTTGGGCTCGGCCGCGATCGCTGTCGCGCCGCTCAGCAGACCGAGAACGACCAAGCACGTGCAGAATCGAATCACAGTCAAATCTCCCTGTTTCGCCGCCGGGTTTACCCGGCGCGTTGTCGAAACCTGTGGGCGCACACCACAGGCTCCATGCCACGAACGCATCAACCACAGTTTAATCGAAACCGGGCTGGAGTACAGGCTCTAGCCTGCTTCATAGGAACAGCTCGGCAGCCTCCAGGCTGGTCTCCAGCTTCAGCCGAACAACTCCGTCAGCGGCTGGCCTCCTTCGGCGACGAGGGAAACCGGACGCCCCTCCGTGTCCGGAATCCGCAGTTCGTGGTCGATTCCCAGGGCATGGAAGACCGTCGCGGCGAGGTCGGCGGGGCTGACCGGGCGGTCGGCGGGATAGCCGGCGTCTTTGTCGGTCCGCCCGTAGAGAGTGCCGCCGCTGATTCCTCCGCCGGCCATCAGGGCCGGGAAGGCGTGGCACCAGTGGCCGCGGCCCCAGGTCGGAGTGGCGTTCGGCGTGCGGCCGATCTCGCTGACGAGCAGCACAAGCGTTTCGTCGAGCAGGCCGCGCTGCGACAGGTCGTCGAGCAAGGCCGACAGCGTCTGATCGAGCGCGGGGCAGAGGTACTTCTGGATGTCGTTGCTGTGGATGTGCGAATCCCAACTGTAACCGTCGGGAGCTTCCCATTGCACGGTGACGAACCGCGCTCCGGCTTCGATCATCCGTCGCCCGAGGAGCGTCGCCTGACCGAACAGGTGCCGGCCGTACCGGTCGCGCATGGCCGCCGACTCCTGGCGAACATCGAGGGCGGTCCGCAGCCGGGTCGAGGTCGAGAGGGCCAGCGCCCGTTGCTGCAGCTTCGAATAGGTCTGCACGTTCTGCCCGGCATCGAGACGACGGCGACTGTCGTCGAACTGATCGAGCAGCGTTCGCCGGCGGTCGAGTCGATCGATGGTCACGTCCGGTTGCGCGTCGAGCCCCTGAATCTGCAGGTCCATTTCCGCGTCGGTGACTTCGCGGAAATAGGGGTTGTCGCTCTTGTCGCGTCGCCGAAAGTTGGTCGCCAGCGCGTTGTAGGCTTTCCCGAGCCATCCGGCGTACTGACCGGCGTAGTCGTATCCCTGCAAATGCCCCAGCGGCGCCGGCAGGTAGACATAATCCGAAAGGGTTCGCTGGGCGCCGCCCGGGGCATGCTGCGCCAGGTATTCGACGATCGACCCCATTGACGGCCAGTCCTGGGCCGTGGCATTGAATACCGTCTCGGGCAGGTGCCACGGCCGCCCGGTTTTGATCCAGTGGCAGGCGTGATGGTTGTTGTGCGTATGGTTGAGCGTCCGCACGATGGCATACTGATCGGAGCGCGCCGCCAGTTGCGGCAGATGCTCGCAGATTCTCAGTCCCGGGGTGCGCGAGTCAATCGACTTGAACGGACCGCGGATGCCGCTGGGGGCCTCCGGCTTCATGTCGAACGTCTCGAGCTGGCTCGGCCCGCCATAGATATAGAGGAAGAGGACCGACTTCGCCGACCCGGCCGCAGGCGCCTTCACCGCTTCGGCGTGCAGGACGCTCGAGAGGCTGACACCCAGAAGGCAGGCCCCTCCCGCCTGCAACAGCTCGCGCCGCGAAACGCCCTGACACACCCGCTGCGGAGCCCCGAGTATCGTCAGCATGCGATTGCCCTGGTGAGCGATAAACACGATACGGCGAACTATCGATCGGCATTGCCGACATCGTCCCATCAACGTCGGCCGATGTTACCCGGTGAACGGTCTCCGGGCAACAACAGCGGCAATGTGTTGCGAACGAGCTGGATAAACTCGCGGCGGTAGCCGGCGCGGTCTTCGCCCTGGCCGGCTTCCGCCAGTTCCAGTACGGCCGGCAGCGTCGCGTTTCCTTTGTGCGGCGAGTCGCGCAGCAACATGCCGAACGAGGCGACGGCCGCGGCCCAGGTGAAGTCGGCCGAGGCTTGCGAGGTGCTGATCCCCCGATCGATGGCCGGATATTCGACCAGGCGACTGGTGTCGCCGTCGGGCTGCTTGTAACGGAGTTTGAGCGTGAACAGTTCGTCGCTGTCGGCCGCGATCGTGGCGTTTCCCGGCTGCTGATACTTGAGCGGGTCGACGCCCGCCAGGGATTCGCCTGCAACCGTTGCCGCCGCTCCGGCGGGAATCAATTCGTACAGCGCGGTCACCGTGTGCCCCGCGCCGATTTCGCCGGCGTCTTTTTTGTCGTTGTTGAAGTCTTCAGCGGCCAGCAGCCGGTTTTCGTAACCGATCAGCCGGTAGGCGCCGACGCGGGCCGGGTTGAACTCGATCTGGATCTTCACGTCTTTGGCGATCGTGATCAGCGTCCCCTGCATCTGCTCGACGAACAGCTTTCGGGCTTCGTTAAGGGAATCGATGTAGCCGTAGTTGCCATTCCCCTTGTCGGCGAGTTTCTCGAGGGTCGAGTCTTTGTAGTTGCCCATGCCGAAACCCAGGACGGTCACGAACACGCCCGATTGCGCGTTCTGTTCGATGAGCGACACGAGCTGATCCTGACTGGTGACGCCGACGTTGAAATCGCCGTCGGTGCAGAGGATGACGCGATTCGTGCCATGCCTGATGAAGTTTTCAGTCGCCGTGCGATAGGCCAGGTCGATCCCCGCGCCGCCGTTGGTCGAACCCCCCGCCTGCAGGTTGTCGATGGCCGAGAGAATTGCCGTTTTCTGATCGCCGGTGGTCGAGGGGAGCACCAACCCCGTCGCGGCAGCATAGACAACGATTGCCACGCGGTCGTTCTCGCCGAGTTGATCGACGAGCAGCTTAAGCCCCGCTTTAACGAGGGGGAGCTTGTTTTGATCCTGCATCGAGCCGGAGACGTCGATCAGAAACACGAGGTTGCTGACTGGCCGCTCAGTCTGGGGGAACTCGCGTCCCTTAAGCCCAGGGCTTCCAAGGTGAGGAAATTTGTCGTAATAAGTTCGCCGACCGGGGGATACATCGATTTCTTGGGAGGCGACAAGGATGTTGCTTGGATGCATGTTTGATAACTTCGTGAAACGGAAACCGTATTGTGTGATGGCTCGCG
>SIAF01000056.1 GCA_009691905.1 Planctomycetaceae bacterium
CGGGACTTGGCTCTCGAACCGACCGACAGTTCCTAACAAGGCCCCAACACGCGTCATCCTCTCTTTTGTCCTGCCAGATCTTCCCCACCGAAACGGCCGGAGACCGTCCGTCCATTGCTTCGGACAACGGGTTGGACGAATGTTTACCGTCAACGGAAGGTCTTTTCATAAAAAAACGACTGTGCTATTATCCTGCCCCTCACTCACCCCCCACTTTGTGCCAGACAGCTTTCGTCTTCTGCGTTTTCCATGAAGATTTCTTCGCCGCACCTCCCCGCCCGGGTTGGTGCTGATGGGCCCTCGGATGCCGACCATCGGCCCTCCCGTGTCCAGTCTGTTGCCGTGATCCATCGCCACCCGCATACCGCACGATCGCGGCGGCGGTTGCTGCGAAAGAACCTGCGAGCGAGTGTGTCGGATGGGGCGGCGTTCAGCGTCATGGTCGGGGTTGGTGAAACGTACTTCCCGGCGTTCGTCCTGGCGTTGGGGCTGGGGGAGATCGCCTCGGGACTGGTCGCGTCGATTCCGCTGTTGATCGGAGCCGTTTTGCAGCTCGTGTCACCGTACGCCGTGACCTGGCTGGGTTCCAATCGTCGCTGGGTGGTGGCGTGCGTGCTGTTGCAGGCCGCCAGCTTTCTTCCGCTGGCTGTCGGCGCTCTGGTCGGTCAGATGCCGGCTGTGGCCGTATTCGCGGCGGTGTCGCTGTACTGGGCGGCAGGACTGGGGGCCGGGCCTGCCTGGAATACCTGGATGGAGACTGTCGTCCCCTTTCGCGTGCGTGCTCCGTTTTTCGCGATGCGGACTCGTCTGGGACAGGCGGGCGTCCTGCTGGGCTTCGTCGCCGGCGGGGCCGCCCTGCAATATGGCAAGCACACCGGGCAACTGTTGCCCGCCTTTGTGGCGATTTTCGCGGTGGCCGCCGCCTGCCGGTTCTTGTCGGGGCGATACATCGCGCGGCAGACTGAACCGGTCGCGATCCACGGAGAGCAGCGGCACGTTTCTCCCTGGGATCTGCTGCGCCGCATCCGCAAGGGACAGAGCGAACGGATGCTCGTGTACTTTCTGGCGGTGCAGGTCGCGGTGCAGATTTCGGGACCATACTTTTCCCCGTTCATGCTGGGGCAACTCAAGATTTCGTACCTCGATTACGTGGGACTCCTGGCCACGAGCTTTCTCGCGAAGATCTTGATGCTGCCCGCCTGCGGACGATTGGCGGCCCGGTTCGGGGCGCGCAAGCTGCTGTGGGTCGGCGGGATCGGCATCGTCCCGGTGGCCGGGTTGTGGCTGTACGCTCAAACGTTCGCACAACTGGTGGCCCTGCAGTTTCTCGCCGGCGCCGCGTGGGCCGCCTACGAACTGGCGATGTTTCTGATGTTTTTCGAAACAGTTCGGCGTGACGAACGAACGAGCATTCTCACGATTTTCAACCTGGGGAACGCCGTGGCGCTGGTGATCGGGGCATTGATCGGCGGAATTTTGCTGAAAACCCTGGGCCCTTCGCGCGAAACCTACCTGACGCTGTTCGTCCTCTCGTCGTTCGCCCGGGCGGCCACGCTGATTTGTCTGAAGATGATTCCCGTGCGAAGCACGCTATCGCTTGAAGAAGACGAGCCGCGCCTCGAGCCGGCCGGTTTGCCGGCCGGTTTGCCGGCCGCTGTGGCCGCCGCAGTCAGTGCTGGGTCGAAGTAAACCCGGCGAGCGGGGGACGTCAGCCCCCTGTTTCTTTTGAATGCAACTGCGGCTGGGCCGGCAACTGCGGCTGCCCGGGGATCATCGGCTGGACGGCCGCCGACATCTCCAGCCGTTGCTCGACGGCCTGCACGCGCGACTCCAGGGCGTTGAGACGCGCCTCTTCGCACGACTCGCATGCGGTTTCGGTGGTGGATTTGCCGCCGATACTGAAAACACAGCCGGAAACCGCCGGCAGACATGCGGCAGAGCACAACAGCAAACCGATTCGGAGTATCCGGATCATGAGAGCAATCCTTGCGAGCAGGCGATCGCAACGCGCCTTGGCAGTCGGAGGTTTTCGTGCCGAGCGACGGAGAATGGAAATGCAGCAGTGGGGAACTTTGAGAGGAGCGGCGTTTTGCCCGATTTGCGGTTTCACGTCAAGGCGAGAAATTCGCCCCGGCGCCTGGGGCGGCGCGTGCCGGCGATCACTCCGGCAGCGGTTGGCCTTTGGTCTCGGGGGCGAAGGGGAGCACCGCCAAACCCAGCAGAAACACACTGCACATTGTCACGCCCGCCCAGCGCATCGGCTCGTCTTTGTCGAAGTACACTTTGGTGTACAACAGGCCCAGCGCCGTCGGTCCTAAGGCCGCCACAAACCGGCCGACGTTGTAGCAGAACGACGTGCCGGTGCTCCGCAGATGGGTGGGGAACAGCTCCGGAAAGTAAATCGCATACCCGCCGAACAGCGCCAACTGGCAGAAACCCATCAGCGGGATCATCCAGAAGATTTGACTGAATTCCCGCAGATAACCAAATACGAGTGCCGTACTGAGCATGGCGGCGACGAAAGCGACAGCGAACGCCGGTTTGCGACCGGTCAGATTCGTCAGATACGTGAAGGCGTAGATCCCGAAAAAGGCGCCGATGTTGAGCATCATCGACGACACCCCCGCCCAAAACGTCAGCTTTCCCGCTACCTGGGCGGCATCCAGTCCCTGGGCTTCGAACCTCGGGCGCAACACAAGGCGAATCAGGTCGGCACTGAAGAAACCGATCCCCCACAGCCCGACCACGCCCGAAAATGCCAGCAGCAAGCCGACAATCGCATTTTTTCTCCAGCGGGGATCGCCAAACAGTTCGGCGTAAGAACCAAGCCGTTTCTGCGTGGCGCCGGTGGCAGTTCGCTGCCAGCGCTCGGGCTCTTTCAACCGGCGGCGAATCAATATCGCCAGTAGCGCGGGGACCATGCCGACGACGAACATGATCCGCCACGCACTCTTGATATCGCCCGTTGTTTCGAGGTGCCCCAGCCCCATGCTGATTACGGCGGCGGTGATGTTCCCGACCGCCGAGAGCGCCTGCAACAGGCCCAGCGCAAACGGCCTTGCACGATCGGGCATGACCTCGGCGACCAGCGAGACCCCCACGGCAAACTCGCCCCCGACTCCCAGTCCTGTGATGAACCGATAGAACGCGAAGTCCCAGAATCCTCTGGAGAGGGCGCTGAGACCGGTGCAGAGCGAATAAATCAGAATCGTCAGCAGCATGGTCTTGGCGCGGCCGATGCGGTCTCCCAGCACGCCGAACGCCAATCCGCCGGTGGCCCAGCCGATCAGAAAGATCGACGTGGCATATCCCCCGTATTCAGCCACCATCTTGTCGTCGGGGGGGCCTTCGGGGGTGACCAGCAGCTCCTTCATCGCCGGGACGCGGGCCAGAGTGAACAACTGCTGGTCCATCGTGTCGAACAGCCACCCGAGTGCCGCAACCACCAGCACGAACCAGTGATAGCGATTGAGTTCTCGATACCACGGACCTGCGGCCCAGTCGAGAGGCCGAGCGGGGCCGGCAGCGTCAAAACCGTGCATGCAGTCGTGCTCCAGGGCGGGGGTCGCGCGGGGCGGAAATCGCGGCAGATCGCGAAGCCAGTACACTGGATCGGCGTCGATTTCGCAAGCGCCGCTGGGGAATCGCCCTCGCCAAGGGCGCACGAACTTGGCACTACGACAACAGCAACTCGAGATCTTCAGCCGTCAGGTCGGAGATCAGGTTGTTGTCGGCCTGCAAAATCGCGTCGGCGAGTTGCTTCTTTTTGCTCTGCAACTCGGCGATTTTCTCTTCGACCGTATTGCGGCAGATGAGGCGGTAGGCAAACACGCGCCGCGTCTGGCCGATGCGGTGCGCGCGGTCGATGGCCTGCATCTCGACTGCCGGGTTCCACCACGGGTCGAGCAGAAACACATAGTCGGCGGCCGTCAGATTCAAACCCAGGCCCCCCGCCTTGAGGCTGATCAGAAACACGCCGCAAGCGGGGTCGCTTTGGAACCGCTCGATGCGCTCTTTGCGGTTGCGCGTCTGGCCGTCGAGGTACTCGTAGACGATGCCCTTCTGATCGAGGTAGCGTTTGACGATCGCCAGGTAGCTTGTGAACTGCGAGAACACGAGGGCTTTGTGCCCTTCTTCGAGCAGATCCGACAGGTGCAGACCCAGCACGTCGAGCTTGGCACTGGGCTCGTCGATATGTTTCTGGTCGAGCAGAGCCGGGTGGCAGGCCGCCTGCCTGAGTCGCAGCAAGGCCTCGAGGACGTGGATTTTCGACTTGGCCAGCCCCTGCTTTTTGACCAGGCCCACCAGCGAACCGCGATAGTGATCGCGCAGTTCGTTGTAGAGCTGTTCCTGCTGTTTGGCCATCTGGCAGTGAATCGTCTGCTCGTGCTTGTCGGGCAGTTCTTTGGCCACCTCGCGCTTGGTTCGGCGCAGAATGAACGGCTTCAGCGCCTGCGAAAGCAGTTTGCGCGACTCGTCATCACCGGCGTCGGAGGTGTGCAATTTGAAAATCGAAGCCCGCCCCAGCATGCCGGGGTTGAGAAATTCGAAAATCGACCACAGGTCGCGCAGGTGGTTTTCAATGGGAGTGCCGGTCAGTGCTATGCGGTGGTTGGCCACCAGCAGCCGCGCCGCCTTGGCGACCTGCGAGCCGGGGTTTTTGATCGCCTGCGCCTCGTCGAGAACGACGTACTCGAACGTCGTTTCTTTGAGGTGCAAAATGTCGCGACGGACCGTCCCGTACGTCGTGAGAACGACGTGCGCTTTGGCAAATTTTTTACGCAAACCGGTGCGGTGCAGGCCCGTGTATTCGACGACCTTGAGGTCAGGAGTGAATTTCGTGCATTCCTGGTGCCAATTGAAAATCAGCGATTTGGGAACGACGATCAGCGTGGGGCGTTCGAGTGCTCCTTGCTTGAGGCGATCCTGCAGCAGCGCCAGAAACTGAATCGTCTTTCCCAGCCCCATGTCGTCGGCAAGACACCCGCCGAAGTGAAACTCGTTGAGAAACCTGAGCCAGCCCACTCCGGATTTCTGGTAGGGCCGCAATTCTCCGATAAATCCCTCGGGTTCCTCCGGCGTCTCAATGCCGGCAAACTCGCGGACCTTACAGCGCAACTCGTCGAAGGCCGCGTCGAACCGCATCGCACTTTGAGTCGCCAACAGCGCGTCGAGCAGCCCGACCTGAGTTTTCGAGAACCGCACATGGTCGCCGTCGGAGATGCCCAAGCCCGCCAAGAGGCCGTATTGCTTCACCCACTCTTCCGGAAGAATGCCCAGCGACCCGTCATCCAGTCGTACCGTCGAATCGCCACGCGCCAGGGCCGACAGCAATTCGGGAAAGGGGACGCTGCGTCCCTCGAAATCGACCGTGGCGTGCAGCTCGAACCAGTCGATGCCCGACTTGATCTCGAACCCCAGCGGGGCCGGCTGATGCACTTGTTTACCATCGGCATGCAGTTGCCACCCTTTGCCGATCAGCCCCCGCACCACCTGCCCCAGCATCTTCGCCGGGATTTCAACATCGTGCCGCGCCTGAAACGTGTTGAGCAGCCGCCTGGCCCCGATGCGCTCGAGATCGCGCCAGGCGGTCTCTTCGCGTTCGCGGTCGCGCGGCAGGCATCGCCCCAGTTCGCGCTGGACGAGGGCCCCCTGCGGACTCGAACTGCGAACGAGCGCGCCGCCGTATTCGAAACTGACTTCGCCCGTAAGCCGTTCATGCTGCCAGCGGACACCGCGCGGAGTAAACAGCGTCATGTGCGGGACGGGGGCCACCGCCACTTCTTCGAGTCGCAATTCGGGGGGCAACTCGAGTTCCGGCAGTCGCGGCATGTCGAGCAGTCGGTCGATCAACTCGGGTCCGTCGGCCTGGGGAACGCAGATGTCTCCCTCGGCCCGCAGCAAGTTCACCCAGCCGAATGCGCCGAAATCGTGAAAGCGGGCGACGCGCTGCTTGATGAAGGCGAATCCCCCCGGAACCAGCAGCGTGGCATCGGTCAGGGGCAGCTTGTCGACGCCGCGTCGCAGCCGGGCCGAGAGCTGCCAGTTCTCGCCCGATTCGTCGGGTGCGACATCGACGCACAATTCCCACGGAGGGCCGTCGTCCCATTCGAGCGGACGGGGGCGTTCTGACTCGTCGCCCAGCAGCACCGCACGCCGCGTCGCGCACAAGAGCGGCAAGATCACATCGGCCAGCGCCGGTGAGACCTGGTAGCGGTGCGCGGTCGTCTGGCCATCGGCCTGTTGCGTCAGCCAGTTGCCCCGTTCGGGCGAGCCGCCGGCGAGGTAGGCCAGGATGCGGCGGTCATCGTCGAGTTCGATCTCGCCGAGCTGGCCCGAACGCAACTTGAGCGGCTTGCGTTTACCCCATTGACCGTTCGAACGGCGCTGACGCTGCGAGGTTTGAATGACAAGTTGATTGCGTTCGCGGCTTTGAACAACGTCGATTTCGTAAAGAATCTCGCGTTCGCGAGCGGCCGTTGCCGCGCCCGAGGTCTCGATGTGCAACAACTCGCTCAATTGCTGCAATTGTGACTGCCAGCCGGTGACCCGCTGCGTCACGACCAGCGCTGTTCGAGAGGGTCTGGCTCCACCGGGGGGAATGTAGACGTCGCGGTTCGAATCCCCCTCCCAATAGTCGTCGAACGGAATTTCGGGCGCCGACTCTGAGGCGAACGGGGGAATATGCCCCGGCTTGACCGAACCGGCAATCAATCCACCGGCGTCGACCGCCAGAATCGTCGCCCACAGGTGCTTGCAGGGGGTCGCCGGCCGGTCAGACTGCGTGCATGAACAGGACATCGTCAGTTCGGTCCCTTCGCGGGACAACTGCGTTTGATAATCGATGCCGTCCTGGACAACCGCAAACACGTTTTGCGGAGTGATGCGGGTCAGGGAAACCCGCTCGGCCTTGAGATACGCGGCACCACGAAAGCGAATATCGCCCCGGAACTGCCCCTCGAACACTTGTGCCAGCGTCATCAACAAACCGATCCGTCTTCGTTCCATCCCGCGCTGCATTGAAGCGGCAGGACTGGCGCGCGGCCGAATTTCTCGTTCGAGCACGATGCCCGGAAAAAGTGAATTATAGAAGCCGCTCGTTGGATTTTGAACTATGAAACGAACGAATCAGTTCAAAATCGAAAGGGATCTCAGGAGACTTTTGCCTGCCATCGAAACGGGGCGCATGGCCAATGCACTGAATTGACAGCGCGAGATTCCGCGAGCGGATTCCGGCGACAAAGAAGCCAAACACTCCCTTGAGAAATCCGAGGGAGTGTCGTACTGACCCCAAATTAACGCGGCGGCAATAAGCCTGGCAGCCGATCGCATTGATGCGCTGCCACGGACGAGGGATGCACCGAACCTGCGCGACGAACGAAAGAATCGCGACTAGCGGCCTCCTCAGACAGTGATTAAGAACCTGGCACCAAAACGGACGAAACGAACCCACGACCGCTCACTAATCGGCAGACGGAACCGCCGGGGGATCCTGGCGGGCCTGTTCGCTGTGAATGGCGGCATGCACTTCGCTGCGGTGGACGGGAATTTCCTTCGGGGCTTGAATGCCCAGCCGGACTTTGTCTCCGCGAATCTCCACCACCGTGACGATGATCGTATCGTCAATCACGATGCTCTCGTTCTTCTTGCGCGAAAGAACCAACATGTCCTGTTGCTCTCCGAATGGCGTCGAGACGCCTGCAGCCGATCAAGGGGATCCAAGCCATGTTCGAGGCACTTCCCCACGCTCACTGCGCCGCTTGCGGCACAATGGAACCCGTGTCTTCTCTGGATTTTA
Source organism: Planctomycetaceae bacterium (assembly GCA_009691905.1). GTDB lineage: Bacteria > Planctomycetota > Planctomycetia > Planctomycetales > Planctomycetaceae > SIAF01. Next base: position 7,799 of record SIAF01000056.1, read on the forward strand.
CGGCGGCCTGTGGCCTTGGTCAAGACCGTGGGTGCGCAAATCGCTGCGAGATCGAGCGCTATGACGGGTTCTCTGGCACACGCTCGGTTCGGGTTTCGCTCGTTGAGTCTACCGTCGCCAAGCGTATCATCAATACTGATTGATGTTTGTATCGACTGATTAGTCGTGGCTAAGCCACCTAACTAAGGCAGTATTCCTATTCTGTCTAGTCCCTCAAAAATCGCGACAATCTGCCAAAACCATTTTTTGTCGTCCTGCCGACGTCGATTTTGGGAGCTGGCCGGTGTGTGCAGCGACGATTCACGCCGCGCGGGGTTCAGGGCCTCCGCCGAGCATTCCGGGATCGTGATAATTTCTCTTGCCGAAGTAGGCGCGCTGGGCGGCCTCGTTTCTCAGCACGGTTTCGGAGTCGCCCGAGACCAGCACGCGCCCATCGCAAATGATGTAGTTGCGGTCGGTAATGGTCAGCGTTTCCATCTCGCGGTGGTCGGTCAGCAGAAGGGCGATGCCGCTGTCGCGCAGATTGCGAATGATTTTCTGGATCTCCTGAATCGTGACCGGGTCGATTCCCGTAAAGGGTTCGTCCAGCAGAATCAGGGTCGGGTGGCTGGCGAGGCACCGCGCGATTTCGAGACGGCGACGTTCGCCCCCCGAGAGCGTCAAGGCGGTCGACTTCGCCAATTTGGTCAGGCCGAATTGCTCGAGCAATGCGGCGGTCTGCCGTTTGCGGTCCTGTCGACCGACATGCAACATTTCGAGAATCGCCAGAATGTTGTCCTGCACCGAGAGCTTGACGAAGACGCTTGATTCCTGGGAGAGGTACCCCATTCCCTTGCGGGCGCGCTTGTACATCGGCCAGTCGGTCACGTCGGTTCCATCCAGCAGCACCTGACCCGACGAGGGGACAATCATCCCGCACGTCATGCGGAACGAGGTCGTCTTTCCCGCGCCGTTAGGCCCCAGGAGGCCGACGATCTCGCCGCGTTCGACATGAAACCCAACGTCGTTAACGACCGTTCGGCTTCCGAACGTTTTTTTCAGCCCGACACACTGCAACCGTGGTGGCATGGTTCGTCCTCCTTGACGTGTTCGATCCGAACTTCAACGAATGCGCTGCCAGCGCCTGGCTTGCGGATAGAACGGCGCGCTCCTCCACGGCAGCGGGACTTTGGCATTCGGCCCCGATTCGTTCCGTTCGTAATAGTTGCCCAGCGGGTAACCGCGGCCGTCGTTCATGAATGGGATGCCGTGCGGCCAGTAAATGAAAAAGGCCCGACCGATCAGCAATCGCCGCGCGACGGTGTGCTTCTGCCACAACCGGCTGTCGTTACTGCGGGGGCTGTTGTCCCCCAGCATCAGAAATTCGTCCTCGCGGTCGTCGTCCTTGTCCTCCAGGGGGTAGGCGCCGTTCTGGTCCATCTTGCCTCCCGGTCCTTCATCGAGGTAGAAGATGTCGCGCTGAATCTTCAAATGCGACACGCGCAGCTTGGCGCCGCGCGCGGCAATTCCCACGGGCGCTTTGTCTTTTTCGGTGACCAGCACGGGCTGTTGCGGTGGCGCGTAACGCGACCCTTCGTCGAATTCCAGGGATTTGACCAGCGCCCCATCGACCCACACGCACAACCGGTCGTCGACGTTGGCGAAAACCACATCGTATGTCCCGACGGCCTTCATGCCGGTCTCAAACGGGTCGCCCGCCTGTTCGAACGGCTCGTCGTCGCGGCTTTGTTCGTGCTGAAAACTCAGCGCGCCGCGCCCCGATTTCAAATCGACCGCACAATGGTACCGCCGGGCGCCCTCGACCAATTCCAAGGTCATTCGGCCTTCGGGGGCCAGAACTTCGACGGTGCAGTTGAGCGTCAGGTCGCCCACAAATCGAGAGCCGTTGTCGCGGTACGACAACTCGGGCAGCTTTCCCTGGCTGACGGCCAGATCGGCTTCGCGGGCCGTAATCTTGCCGTTGTAGGCGTAAAAGTCGCGCACTTCGTGCGGTTGCGGCATCGAGACGATCTGTTGGCCGGCCAGTGCCCGGGTCCAGTCGTCGGCCCCCGGACTGTAATTCGCGTACCGCAGCCAGTGATCGAGTTCGGGATTGAGCGAATCGGGATCGACGCGAAATGCCCGTGCCTCAGGGTCGCCCGACCAGCCTGCCCCCGACTCGGGTGACCAGGCCTCGGGCCAGCCGGCCTGAATCAGCGCCGAGGCAGGGTGGTCATTGTCGTGAACGATCAATTGCAGCAACCGCTGCTTCTCAGGTTTCTTGCGCGCGATGCGAAACGGTTCGTCGCTCCCGAGCGGCCGAACTTTGACGTCTCCGCCTTCGAGTCGAATCTCTTCGCCGGGGAGCCCAACGAGCCGCTTGATGTAATTCGTCTTGGCTCCTTCGGGAAACTTGAACACGACCACGTCGTACCGCTCGGGGTCAGAAAACTCGTAGGGAAACTTATTCACCAGAATTCGGTCGCCGGCAAAAATTTCACGGTCCAGCACGTTATTGGGAAATCGACAATTCGCGTTGGGGCACACGGCGAAGTGCGACCGCTCTCCCGAGGCGATGTACGAGTCGGATTTGTCGGTGCGAATCTCGGCGTCGGGGGCCGCCCCCGAACTGGCACCGACCGCGAAGCGTGTGCCGCATTGTTCGCAGTGAATGTCGCGGTGCTGCCCGAACAACGTGGGCGCCATCGACCCGGTGGGTATCACGAACGCCTCGGCTTCGAACGTGCGGAACAGAAACGCCAGCACGAACGCGACGACGACCGATTCGATGGTCTCACGCCAGCCGTCAGGGCGCTGCGCGGTGCTAGCGGGCTTCGCAGCGCCGAGCGCCGCAGTCTCCGGCGGCTTCCCTTTGCCGCGGGCTGCTGCTGCTTCAGGACTGCCGCTTTTCACCTCAGACAGACTCGGTCGCGATACAGGTTGCGACATCATGACACTCCCGAAAATCCGATCGGACCTGACTCGGCACCCGCGGTGTACGATTCCTACGTTTTTCAGAGGCCCGTGGATCAATCAATGTAGCGAATTCGCGAAAATTCAGGAATGCGGATCTCGGTTTGCCAGGGGCCGATGCCCACCCGCGATTTGCGGGAGGGCAGATGCACGATCAGCGGTTTTCCCAGAAACAGGCCCTTCGTCAGGTGCGTCCCCTCTGTCCAGCTCCGACTGTCGCGCGACAGGGGGCTGTTGTCTCCCAGCACGAAATACTCGTCCGGGCCCAGTTGCCGCTGGGCGCCCGCGAAGCGGCGGGCCTCACCCTTCGTGTAATACACGTCGCGATACAGCTTGAGCTGCTCCACGCCGACCCGCATTCCCGATGCCCCGAAACGGACCGGTGGCCACGGGGTCGGCCCGCGTTCGTCGCGCGGCGGAGCGCACCACGGCTCAAACACCGTGTGTCCTTCCACTGCCACCAGGGCCTGACCATCCATCAGCGACATTTCGACGACCGCCGGTCCCGACAGCAGCGGCGCCGGCAAAGCCGCGGTGCGCAGCGACTCGCCGGTGCTGGTATCAATCAACCGGACCTGCCCCGCCTTCAAATCGAAATGGCATTCGAGAGAGTTGGCCCCGTCGGAGAGTGCCACGACAAACAGTCCCGATCGATCATGCATCACCACGCGGGCTTCGAGCATCAAGTCGCGGACTTCGTTTTGCCCGCCGCCGCCGGTACCTCGGTTGTACCCGTATCCATCGCTGATGGGCGCGATATGCGAAGCGACGAACAGTTGTTCAATCGCTTCGCGGAAGCCCGCGTCCCCACCGGCCGCCAGCAATTGATTGCACAGTTCGCGGGAGAGCGCCCCCCGACAGACGAGTTTTCCTTTGGTTTCATCCCAGGTCAAAGGGCCGGTATCCGATGAGGGTTGTGGAACCGACATCGGCCACGCCGCGAGAGGAACCGAAGTCCCGTGGCTGCCTGCCCGACGGACCCAATGTCGATAGCTGACCCAGGCGATCGGACTCTGGCCGTCAGAGGCGGGCATAGACCCCTGGCCGTCAGAGGCTGGGGAGAGTCCATCGGGCGTCGGTTGGTCGGTGCCCGCAAAGCGAAAGACCCCCTCGTCCTGGGTCCATCCGCCGTCTTTGTCGTCAATGCACCACCGCGGTTGCCAGTCGGGATCGTCGGGTGGCGGGCGAAAATCATGGTCGTACACGGGAATTCGCAGGCCCCGTTGCGTTGCATACCCCTTGGTCTGGATTTGCCCGTCGATGAAAATATCACCGTCGCGAATCTCGACCCGTTCGCCCGGAAGCCCGATCATCCGTTTGACGTACGCCTGGGTCGGTTTGTTCGGATTCTTGAACACAACCACCTCCCAGCGACGCGGCTCACGATGGTCGAAGGCGCCGCGCTGGACGAGCAGGTGGTCGCCGTCGTTTCTGGGCAAAGGCTCGACGTCGATTCTCCCTTTGCCGCAATTGGGGCAGACTGCCTTGGCGCCGGTCCGCGTCCCTTCCACGGCGAAGGGATAGCGGCAACCGGGGCAGGTGGCCCGCCAGTGGTATCCCACCAGACACGGGGCCATCGACCCCGTCTCGATCATGTAGCCTCCCGCCAGAAACGCCCGGAACAAGACAACCAGCACGATCAGGCTGACTGCCAGTTCGACGCCGGTGCGCAATCGCATGCCGCGTTGAGGCACGCGATCGTGACTGACGGATGAGGACGACATGGCGGCCGACTGCCGTTGAGGATCTGGCGGGTTCAACGCGATGCTGGTTTCGCGGTTCGTAGTGGCCTGATGCTAAGCGACATGGCAAAACGCGGCAATCTCGGTTCTCTCGACATTGGATCGGCTGCGCCTCACCGCTAAACTGAGCGGGGTAACGCTCACAGCGCTCGACTCACCCTATTGCGAGATACCCGATGCCGGTTCGCCCCAACAAGGCCAGACAGATTCTTCAATCGGGCGGCACGATCTATTCCAGCTCGGTGCGGTTGCCCGAGCCGGGGATGTGCGAGTTGCTCGGATACGCGGGGTTTGATTTCGTGCTCATCGACGGCGAACACGGGGCCACCGACGCTGTTGCCATCGATCGGCTGGTGCAGGGGTGTTTCGCGGGCGACACCGTGCCGGTAGTTCGCGTACTGCGAAATGACGAGCCGGAAGCGGTAATGAAGGCGCTCGACCTGGGAGCACAGGGAGTGCTGATTCCCCATTGTCGCACGGCGGCCGACGCGCGCCGCCTGCAGGATGCGGCTTACTACCCCCCGCGCGGGAAGCGCGGCTTCGGACCGGGTCGCGGGTCAAAATGGGGATTGGTCCCAACCCCCGAGTACTTCCAGACGATCGACGATACGATTTTACTTCTGGCGTTGATCGAAGACGTCGAAGGGGTCGAGAACATCGACGAGATCGTCACAGTCGGGCTGGACGTCTTATGGGTCGGCACGGGCGACCTCGCCGCCGATCTGGGTGTGCCGGGACAGACCGATCATCCGCAGGTTCTTGATGCCGCGGCACGCGTGCTCGCAGCGTGCCAACGCCAGGGCGTGGCGTGCGGGTTTCCCGTCCGCGATCTGGAAACCAGCCGCTGGGCACGCGAGCAGGGCTACCGAGCCATCGGCTACGGCTGTGCCGAACAGTATGTAATGCAGACTGCGCGCAAGTTTCTGGAGGTGGCGAAGGGGTAACTGCGGCGCTTTTCATTCAGCGATCAATTCCGTACGCTGCGAACATGCCCACGCCGCTTGTCGATTCGCCCCCTCCGACTGCCGCACCGCAGATGATTCTGCTGGGTACGGGAACGAGCAACGGCGTCCCGATGATCGGCTGCCACTGCCGGGTCTGCGAGTCGAACCACCCCCGAAATCAACGGACCCGGACCGGCGTTCTCGTGCAGGCGCCAGAGGGGAATTTTCTGATCGACACACCTCCCGAGCTGCGCTTGCAGCTTTTGCGGGAAAAGATCGACCTCGTGCAGGCGGTCGCGTTCACGCACGGTCATGCCGACCATTTGTTCGGAATGGACGATCTTCGACTGTTCGGGTACTACCTCAAGCGGCCGATTCCACTGTACTGCGATGCGCTGACCGAGAGCCGCATTAGGCAGTCGTTCGATTATTGCTTTGGCGACGCGGCTCTCAACAATCACCCGGGAGCGACTCCCCAGCTTGAAATTCGCTCGATCGACCTGGCGCCATTCGACCTGCTGGGGCTGACGTTGCGCCCCATCCGGCTGTGGCATGGGCAACTGCCGGTGCTGGGTTTTCGGATCAACGACGTGGCGTTTTGCACCGACGTGAGCCGCATTCCTGATGAGAGCTGGCCGCTGCTGGAAGGACTCGACACGCTGGTTATCGACGCCCTGCGCGATAAGCCGCATCCGACGCATTTCGGCATCGGTCAAGCGCTCGAGGTCGTCGAGCGCGTCAGGCCGCGCCAGACGTTTCTCACCCATATCTCGCACCTGCTCGACTACGAAGAAACCAACGCGCGGTTGCCCGCCGGGGTCGAACTGGCTTACGATGGTTTAAGAATCTCTTTGGGCTGAAACCGTCTCGCAACAGACTAGCCCCTAGCCCCTAGCCCCTAGCCCCTAGCCCCTAGCCCCTAGCCCCTAGTTTTTTCCTCCATGCCCGATCACGACGCGGCAATGCTGGCGTATGTCAAACTGGCCGGTGTATCCCAGGCCCGTAAGCAACTGGGTCCGCGAGACAAATTTCTGGTGCTGGCGGCTTCGGCGGCCTGCCGCGCCGGCTGGCCGGCCGTCGCCGAGCGATGTCGCGAACTGATTCTCGCGCACAATGCGGCCCACCTGTTGCGTAAGCATCCCTTGTTCCAGGACGCTCTGCGGGATGCCGATTTCCAAACCTACCTCAAGCAGATCGAACGCTTCTGCTCGTACGAGAAGGCCGAGTATCTTCTGGCGCGGCAGGAAATGACTCCTGATCTACCTAAGCTATCGACGAAACTCAGCCCCGGCGACTACGCCCTCTTGCTGTTGGGACACTCCGAAAAACCGTAGTCCGAGTCGCCAGACTCGGACGGATCAGGCATTCTCATCGTCAATCGTCTGCGTGCAATCGATGAACAGCCACGACAGGGCCGAGAGGACGTAAACGATGCCGATCCCCACCAGCAGTGCTGTCCAGCCGGCCGGGTCGTTCGGTTCGCCGGTTCCGAACTCGCGGCCGAACCACTGGATCGTATAGCCCATGGCCGGTCCCGCGGCGAACCCGGCCAACGACCCTGACGTGTTGACCAGGGCGAACAACGAGGCCGAATTTCTGCCGCCCATGTCGGTCGCGGCGCCCCAGCAGGTCGGTTGGGCCCAGTCGGCAAAGAACTTGAGGCAGAAAAAACATACCACAATCGCGGTTGAGTTTTCGAACAGCAAACTGGTGTACAGGCAGACTCCCGCGAGCAGGTTTCCCACCAGGCCGACGGCGCTGCGCGACCAGCGACGGTTCTTTGTGCGGCGAATCAACCAGCTTTGCAGAAGTCCACCGGCCAGCATGCCCCCCAGGGCGCCCCCCACCAAGGGCAGTGCCGACATCCAGCCGCTTTTGGCCATCTCGACGTGCTTCACCTCGGTCAGGAACGTGGGGAGCCAGTTGGAAAAGAAGTTATCGACGAAGGCGCACGTGAACTGCTGGAACAACAGGGCCCACACGTAGCGGTTACGAAATACGAGTCTCCACCGGATCGCGCTGCGCGCGGCGATCGCGGCTGACGGGTCGCCCGTTGTCACCAGTTCGGCCTCGGCGGCGTTCGAAAACGGGTGTTGTCGGGGGCTGTTCCGAAACAGCAACACGAACAACGCCACGAAGGCCAGGCCCAGCACCGCCAGCCAGCCGAGGGCCGTCCGCCAGGGGAGATGCCAGGTTCCAAGCATCAACGTCCCGACCAGAATGAACGATGCCGCCCCACCCATCCGCCCGAAAAATGATGCAACCCAGCCTTGCACCGCGGTTCGTTCGCTCAAGGGAAACCAGACCTTGGTCACTTTGCTGAGGTTAGGGTAGCACCCCGCCTGCGCCAGCCCGAACACCGCGCGCACCGCCGCCAGGGGATAGAACCCGCGCGCCAGTGCCATCCCTCCCATCGCCAGCGACCAGACCAGCGACATGACGACGAGTACCTTTCGCGGTCCGTACCAATCTCCCAGAATTCCACCGGGAATCTGTCCCGCGGCATAGGTCAAGTTAAACGCGCTGTCGAGCCATCCCATCGTGGGGGCGTCCCAGTCGAATTCGCGCTGCAACTCGACGCGGATAAATCCCCACGTATAGCGGTGCAGGTACAATAGAAACGACATCCCGCAGGCGAGTGCAAAGATCAGCCAGCGAACCTGTGTAGGTCGCTCGGCAACCGCCGGCGTCGGGGAGGGGTCGTGCATGGCAGAACGACTATACCGCGAGGTAGGGCGCGATGCCTCTCAAATTCGTGATGCCGCTCAATCCCTGCCGGCCAGGACAGGAACTTGTCGCAACCCTTGAAGCCGGGATATGATCGTGTCATGCAATTACTTTCGCCGATCTCGCGACGCAGCGCATCCAAATGGGCGCGGAGGTTCGTTCAAGCCGCCGCCGATTTCGTCTTCCCCCCGAGCTGCCGGTTGTGCGATCGCGAATTGCCCGAGGCGGCGCTCGACCAGGCCGGGCCGCTCTTCTGCGCCGACTGCCACACGGCTCTCACGGTCAGTCACGGCCGCGCTTGCCTGCGGTGCGGGGCGTCGATCGGTCCGCATCTTGATCCGACTCGTCCCTGCACGTATTGCCGCAACGACCGCTTCATTTTCGAACGCGTGATTCGCCTGGCAGTTTACGACGGCGCGATCCGCAAGGCGTGTCTCGAGGCGAAGCAACCGGGGGGCGAGCCGCTGGCGGCGGCTCTCGGCGAGTTGACGTATTCTTCTGAGGCGGCGGCGTTTACAGCGGCAAAAATCGACATCGTGGTCCCGGTGCCGCAGTTCTGGAGGCAGCGCTTCGTTCGCCCGCATCATGCCGCCGAAACGCTCGCGCACGTCTGGGCACGGCGGTTGCATGTTCCGATGGGCAGCCATATACTTCGTAAGCAGCGTTGGACACAGCCTCAATCGCGGCTGCAACCGTCGCAGCGTCGCTCGAATTTGCGGCGGGCCTTCGTCGCTGTCGGACCAGAACGGCTCTCGGGCGCGACGGTTTTGTTGGCCGACGACGTCATGACGACGGGGACGACAGCACAAGAGGCCGCTCGCCAGCTCAGGCAGGCAGGCGCCGCACACGTTATTGTCGCGGTGGTCGCCCGGGGGTTGGGTCGGCGCTAGCAGCCATTGTTCAACATGCCGCCCGACATTGAGTCTCGCAACGACCTGAAACCAGAACCGTCCCGGATGCGGACCTACAATGCCTGATGCTTCGAAACCTGCCGGCCCGCCGCGAAAGCGATCGACGGCGAGCTATTTCTTTTTGCGCGGGCTGGCGATCATTCTGCCGCCGGTGCTGACGCTGGTCATTCTGCTGTGGGCCGCCAATGCCTTCAACACCTATGTCATTCAGCCGGTCAACCTCGTCGTCCGCTATGCCGTGGCGAAGGTGAACAATGACATTCGCCTGAAGACCGACAAGAGCCTGATCGCGGCCCCCCCCGGTTTCCCTCGGCTGCCCGACTGGCGCCGCGACTACCGCATCACTCAGGAACTGGCCGACGAGGCTGAGCGAAACGGGCCGCCGGATGTCGACTCGTTGCTTAGCGATCGCCTGTCGGCGATGGTTTACGTCCCGATGGGCAAGGGGTCGGAGCCGGGGAATTATGTTCAACTGCGCGACTACGACCTGGTGTTCAAGCACCTGCGTCCGACGCCGCTGCCCAGCAGCGCCATCGGCCTGTACATGGAGATTGCCTCTGACCGATATTTCGCCTGGGAATTGACCGCGGTGGCGTTGTCGATCACGATCATCGCGCTGTACTTTCTGGGTCGATTCGTGACTGCAAAGCTGGGGGCGTGGTTCGTTCACAAGTTCGAATTCCTGCTGACGCGCGTGCCGCTGGTGCGCAACGTCTACTCGACGGTCAAACAGGTGACCGATTTCGTGATCAGCGATCGCGAGGTCGAATTCAAGCGGGTCGTCGCGCTGGAGTACCCGCGGCAGGGCTCGTGGACCCTGGGATTCGTCACCGGCGACGGGATGCTGGAGTGTGCCGCAGCCGTCGGCGAACCCCTGGTGACGGTGCTCGTTGCGACCTCCCCGATGCCGATGGGGGGCTTTACGATCATGGTACCGCGCAGTCAGGTGGTCGATCTCGATTTGACGGTCGATCAGGCGCTGCAGTTCATCGTCTCGTGCGGCGTGCTGATTCCTCCTGCTCAACGGAGCACGCCCGAGCTGCTCGAAAAAGCGATGCAGAAGCGCGTGGGTGTGTGCGAACTGGCGACCAGCGGCGCGGCGGTCGCAACCGGTGACAACGGGAATCGAAAGTGACCCTGGCGAAGCCACTCGCGCTGCGGATTGCGACACGGGCCAGCGCCCTGGCCATGTGGCAGGCGCAGCACGTCGCGGGATTGATCACAGCCGCGGTTCCCGAGACGAACGTCGAAATCGTCGAAGTCACCACGTCGGGAGACAGCAACCCGTCGGATGCGCTGCGCTCATTCGGCGGCCTGGGAGTGTTCACCCGCGAAGTGCAGCGGGCCGTGCTCGATGGCCGGGCCGATCTGGCCGTGCATAGTTTGAAAGATCTGCCGACCGCCTCGGCGCCGGGGCTGTGTCTGGCCGCCGTGCCCCAGCGGGACGAGACCGCCGACGCCCTGGTGCTGCCCGCCGGTCACGTTGATCGCGCCGATTTGTCGTCGCTGCCGGCTGGTACACGCATCGGCACCGGCAGCCTGCGCCGTCGATCGCAACTGCTGTTTCTGCGACCAGACCTCGTGCTCGAAGAGGTGCGCGGCAACGTCGCCACGCGCTTGAAGAAACTCGACGACGGAGACTTCGACGCGTTGATCCTGGCGGTCGCCGGCTTGAAGAGGCTGGGTCTCGAAGCGCGAATTTCGCGTCGCCTGAATCCCCCGGAAATGTATGCCGCCGTCGGCCAGGGTGCCTTGGGCATCGAATGCCGCGAGGGCGAGTCCGACCTGTTTGTCCGTGAACTGCTCTCGAAAATCGAGGATCCCGGCACCCGCGCACGGATCACGGCCGAACGGGCCTTGCTGGCACGGTTACAGGCCGGGTGCCACGCGCCAGTGGGGTCGGCAACCCGGGTCGATGGCGACCAATTGTTTCTGGAAGCGGTCGTCCTCAGCCCGGATGGATCTCGGCGACTGGTCGTCGAGGGAAACGCGCCGGTGGCTGATGCGGTCCGACTGGGTGTCGAAGTCGCCGAGCGTCTGCTCCAGCGCGGAGCCCAAAGCCTGATGGATTCTTAATCGTCCGTCACAATCTCGACGCGGCCCCAGTAGCCGAATTCGAACGACCAGTCGTTGGGGTGATTGTCGAGTTCGAGTTTGACCTGCTTTCCCGCGAACTCGCTGAGGTCGAGCGACAGGTCGAGCCAGTCTTTCTCGGTCGACTGCTCGCTGATGTCTCCGTCGTACAGCGTTTTGCCGTTGGCGCGGACGATCAGTTGCCAGTCTCCCTGCGGATCGTGCGAGACCGAGACGAGTAGCTTCGACCTCTTCCCCGCCGGCAAGTCGGCGGTGCGCGTCAAAACACAGGCGACGTCTCGATCGAGCGGGTGCGTGCGGACGACGACAGGCCGCCCGTAGTGTTCGCGGAGCAACCCCAGCCCACGTTCGCCGACTGCCGCGGTCGTGAAGCCGGGCGCGACTTCGGCCAGCACGGCGGCGAATTGGGCCGGGTCGGTCGTGTTCAGCGGAACAAAATCGCTCACCCCAGCCAGTTGCTTCGCCGCCGGGTCGTCGGGGGGCTTATCGAGCGTGATGAACGCAAACAGATCGACAATCTCCTGAGGTTTGAGCGTTTTTTCGAGGTCTTCGGGCATCAGCGAAAGCTCGCTGATTTTCATCTCGTCGATCTCCCCCCGGGGGATGACCTCCTGCTTGCCCCCTTGAATTTTGAGCACGATGCGCTGGTCGGTCTCTTCGGCGACCAGGCCGCTGACGACGCGTCCCTCGTTCGTCACGATCGTCCGCCCCTGATAAGCAGCTCCGATCACGAGACTCGGGTCGAACACGTTGGAGAGCAGTTGATCGTACGAATTGCGTCCGTTGAGGGTAATGTCGGGTCCCACCTCCTGCCCTTCGCCGTAAATTTTGTGACACTGTCCGCAGACTTTTTTGTAGACTTCGTGCCCGCGCTGCGGGTCGCCCGGTGTGCGGCGGATGAGGGCACGCATCCGAGCGATCAGTGCGTCATTGCCGGGGTTGCGCACTTCGCGAATCGTCCCCCAGTGCTGCTGTACCGCGGCGACCACTTCGGGGTCGCGGCTGGCCAGCATCTTGCGCACCTGGTTAAGGTTGAGCGCTTCGGCAGGAATTTGTTTGGCTCCGATCGACTCCAGCAGCGGCTTCGCCCAGGCAGCCCGCTGCGTCAACGTGTTGATCGCCACCGGCTGCACGTCGGGCGGAAGTGTCGGGTAAGCCGACAAAATTACACCAGCCACGCGCGGGTCGTTGATTTTCCCCAGCGACGCAACCACCTGCCCTCGGAATTCTGCGTCGGCGTTGGATTTGGCATTCGGTGCAGCGGCCACTTTTGCGGTCAAAACGTCAGGCAACGTGTCGAACAACTGCTCGTCTTCGGCGGCGACCAGTGCCGCCAGAGCGCGCAGTCGCAATTCGCTCGCGAGTCGCGCATCGGCGAATGCCCTTCGCACGTGATCGATTGCCGTGTCATCGTGCCACGAGACCGCAAGCATTGCGGCATCGAAGCCCAATGGATGCGCGGTTTCGGAATGTATGTAAGGTGAGATTACCGGTGACAGGCCGCGTCGAAGCTTGCCGAGCGACTCTTCTTTCAACTCGCCGGTTTGGATTTTCGTTGACAGTATCTTCAGAATATGACCCGCTGCCGAAATGTCACGGGTTGATAACCGTCGGAACAGTTGAATGATCGAAAAAACATCCGGATTCCTGCTCGCGATCATCCGTTCAGCGATAAGCGGCAGTACGGACTTAAACTGGTCCGGCTTGATTTGCAGCCACATCCCCAGATCATTAATGAGCAATCTCTCATTGCCCTCAATTAGCGGATGGAGATTCTGCCAGACGATGCGGGGAATTAAGGGGTCGGAACCTGATCGAGAGAGCACCGCCAGCAATTTCATGATTCGCATTTCGGAATCGGTTGCATTCTCTTCGTTGTATTGCAACTTACTGCAAGCGATTGCCAACTGTAACAGGATATCCGGATTCTTGAGGTCGATGTCGCCGGTCATTTCGCTGATTGAATTCGTCAGTTGCCGACTCTGGATATTACCCCCCGCGCGCACGGCCCACCCGACGACGCTCGCGTCCCTATCGGTCAAGAGTTCTTGTATCAGCGATTCGAGATTAAAGCCTTCGGCACCAATCAGCGCCCACAAAGCATGCATCCGGGTCTTTTTCGGAATTGAGCTGAACCGAACAAGCTGGCTCAGTTTTTCGAGGGCTGCCGGATGGCTTCGTTCCGCCAGCAGCCGCTGCGCCTGATCCCGAAAGTACACATTCGGGCTTCCCAGCCGCTCGATCAACTGGTCGTCGGTTTCCTTCGCCAGATCGAACTTCGGCGCCCGAGGCGTCTCGTTGTATCGCACTCGATACAACCTCCCTTTGGCCCGCTCGATGCCGGCCGGGTCGCGGTTCGCGTCCTGGTAGCAGTGGTACTGGTCGTACCAGTCGAGAACATACAGGCAGCCGTCGGGTCCGGTTTTTTGCGATACCGGCATGAACCAGGCGTCGTTCGCCGAGAGAAAATCGGGTTCAGGCGTTGCGAAATAGGTGCTGCCGTCGCGCTGCAATTTGTCGACGTTGATGCACGCCCCGTGGATGTTGCCCATGTACAACTTCTCGCGATATTGCTCGGGATAGGCGTCGCTGTCGAAAAAGGTGAGTCCGCAGTAAGCCGCCTTCTGGTGCTTGTGCTTGACGATCGACTCGATCTTCCAGGTGTACGGCGGGTAGGCCCCCGCCTGGCGGTGGTAGTAGCCGGTTTCGACAATGTGCCACAGGTGGTCGATGACGCAGGCCGAGACGAACGCGCTCCCCTCGGTGTCGAAGGCGATGCCCCAGGGGTTGCTCGTCCCCTCGGCGAAAATCTGAAACTCGCGCGTCCGCGGATGAATGCGAAACATGGCCACGGTAAATTGCCAGCCGTCGGGTTTCGTTTTCGCCAGGGGCGAACCTTCAGGATACTTCACATGGCTGTGATTGAAGACCCCGTTGAGACCGTACAGCCAGCCGTCTGGTCCCCAGGTGAGCGAGTTCGGCAATTCGTGCGTGTCGCTGCGGCCGAAGCCGGTGACCACGACTTCGGTTTTGTCGGCCTTGCCGTCGCCGTCGATGTCCTGCACAAACAGAATGTCGGGCGCATTGGCGACCCACACCCCGCCGTAGCCGACGGCGATTCCCGAGGGAATGTTGAGCCCTTCCATAAAAATCGTCGTCTTGTCGACCCGTCCGTCCTGGTTGGTGTCTTCGAGAATCTTGACCCGGTCGCGGCCCGGTCCCGGCTCGCGGCGAGGGTATTCGAGGCTCTCGGTGACCCAGATCCGGCCGCGCTCGTCGAACGTCATCGCCACCGGATTGACCAGGTCGGGCTCGGCGGCGACGATCTCGACCGAGAAGCCGTCGGGGACGGTCATCTTCTGAATTGCTTCGTCAGGCGAGAGTGCCGGCCCGGGGGTGGCCTGATGAAATGTCTAACTCAAGAGGTAAGAAGTTGTTGCGCATTATGTTTGGGATTTGAATTCTTGGTAAGTGGCTTTACGCTTGGCGCGCACGGTCAGACCTAGGCCTTAAATAAGCGTACCCGGTGTCGCTTTTGTGGTCGAGCAGCCGAGTGGGCGCGGCGCAGACGAAGAGCGGACGACCTTGGGGATGG
>SIAF01000057.1 GCA_009691905.1 Planctomycetaceae bacterium
TTCCTCGCGACTACGACAACACCGCCGAGTTCTTTGAACAGCATCCATGCTGGCTCCCTCCTCCTTGAGCAGAGAAAGGATGCCATATGCCTCGCTCGCCGAGAACTCGGCTTTTGTTCAGACACAGAATCCGGCAGAGTCAGGAAAATGCGAAATCAGTCAGAATGGGCCAGGGAACAACCCTGGTCCCAAGTGCTGGTGAAACGTCAGTTCATTTGGTGAGCGCGAACGTGATCTTTTCGATCGTGCCGGTGAACGCGAACGGCGACTTGTAATCCGGCGATACCGGGGTGATCGAGTCGCGCCCAACCTCGAAGGGTTCCAGACCGTGACGAACGATGGAACGCTTCACCTTGCCCTCGCCGGCGGGCTTTCCGTTCACGAACAGTTTGAGCGTGCCGCCCCCTTCTTTCGAGCCGTCCGGGGTGAACTCCGTCTTCAACGTCGCCTTCCCCTCAGGTAGCGATTCCGTGCCGTTGATGGTCACGTCCGCAACGTCGAAGAACGTGTAGCGGAACACCGGCTTGCCGCCCTTCACGTAGAGCGACCATCCGGCCGAAAAGGCCCCGGCACAGGTCACGACACCTTCTGCGCCCCCTTTGGGAATGTTCAACTCGGCGGTGAGGGTGTGCCCCCGTGGGAAGAGTTGCGGGCCGATCGGTTCCGGCAACCAGACGTCGTTGCCGAAGTACGTCCAACTCGTTTTCGGTTCGCCGGATACCCGCAAGCTGGGGTCGAACCGCTCGGAAAACCGCGGGTCGAGCGGGAAGACGTCGTACTTCTTCGCTTCCTCCAGGAACCTGGATTTCAGTTCCTTGAGTTTCTCGGGCATCTTCGTCGCAAGGTCATCGGCCTGGCTGAAGTCCTCGTTGATGTTATAAAGCTCCCACGGTGCCGTAAGGAAGCCGTCTCCCTTCCCTGCGGTCTCCCACGGCAGCCCGTAATGGCTGCACGCCACCCAGCCGTCGTGGTAGATCGCCCGGTTGGTCGCCAGCTCGAAATACTGCGTCGTCCGTCGATCCTTGGCCTTCGGTCCCGGCGCGCCGGGATCGAACGAATAGACCATCGACACCCCCTCGATCGGCTTCTGTGTAATGCCGTTGACGACCTTCGGCGCGGGAATCTTGCAGGCTTCGAGAATCGTCGGCACCACGTCGATGACGTGATGAAACTGGTTCCGCACTTCGCCCTTCGCCTTGATCCCCTTGGGCCAGTGGACGACGAGCGGGTTGCGGGTGCCGCCGAAGTGGCTGGCGACTTGCTTGGTCCACTGGAACGGGGCATTCATCGCCCAGGCCCAACCGACGGGCACGTGAGGCTCGCTGGTCGGCCCGCCGATTTCGTCGATCCGCTTGATCGTACTCTCCAACCCCAGTTGGACGCCTAGCAGGCTGGCGATCTCGCTGAACGTGCCTTCCAGCCCACCTTCGGCGCTGGCACCGTTATCGCCGACGACGTACATGACGAGCGTGTTGTCCAGTTCGCCGGACGCCTGCAAGCTGTCGATCAGCCGGCCGATTTCGTGGTCGGTGTAGGCCATGTAGGCGGCATAGTTCTCCATCAGCCGGGCATAGACTTTCTTCGCATCCGGTTTTTGGTCGGCCCAAGCGGGTACGTTTTTGGAACGCGGCGTGAGCTTCGTTCCCTTGGGGATGATGCCCATTTCGAGTTGCCTGGCGTGGGTCAGCTCGCGTTGTTTGTCCCAACCGTAGTCGAACTTGCCAGCGAATTTATCTCGCCATTCTTTCGTGGCATGGTGCGGCGCGTGGACGCCCGAAGTGCTGAAGTAGTTGAACCACGGCTTGTCCGGGTTGGCGGCCCGGACGTTGCGGGTCCAGGCGATCGCCTCGTCGGTCATGTCCGCGGTGAAGTGGTAGCCCTGCTCGGGCGACTTCGGCGGCGGCACCCAGGTGGTGTTGCGGTAGATCGTGGGGTAGTACTGGTGCGTTTCGCCCTGATTGAAGCCGTAGAAGTAATCGAACCCGAGGCCGGTGGGCCAACGGTCGAATGGGCCGGCGGGGCTGATGTCCGGCTCCGGCGTATTGTGCCACTTCCCGAACATGCCGGTGGCGTAGCCGTTGTCCCGCAACGTCTGGGACACCATCGCGGTGCTCTTCGGGATGATGCCGGTGTAACCGGGGTAGCCCGTTCCCATCTCGATAATGACGCCGGTGCCGCACGAGTGGTGGTTCCGCCCGGTCAGCAGTGCTCCCCGCGTGGGGCTGCACAAGGCGGTGGTGTGGAACCGGTTGTACTTCAGCCCGTTGTTTGCGAGCTTATCCATGTGGGGCGTCGGCACCGGCCCGCCAAACGTCGAGCACATGCCGAAGCCGACGTCATCAAGCAGGATCAGCAGAACATTAGGGCTGCCTTTCGCGGCCGTCACCGGCAGCGGGAAACTTGGTGTCGAGTCCTTGTAGGTCTCGCCGATCTTGCCCTTGAACTCGGGATCGGGCTTGGGAAGTTGCGTACCATCGGCCTTCACCGGGTCGGCCTTCTTGTCCTGAGCGAACGTCTCGGCCAGTCGGCCGGACACGGTCAGCCAGCCGAGTAACCCGCCGACGGCCAGAGTCGCGAGCAGGGTGACGTGTTTCGATTTCATCAATTTGGTCCTTCAGTCGTTGGTTAGATTGGTTACTTCGGTCATTCCAAAACTATGGAATCGTGGCCGACGCTGCCAGCGTCGGCACAGTCCTCTGCCGGAGTTTGAAAACGGACGCTGGCAGCGTCCGCAACGAACCGAGATGAATTGTCATTTATGAACTGAAAAGACGCGTTTCCAATCCTGTTTCATGTCCACGACGACCCAGCCGCGCTGCGGTGCTTCGTCAAGGGCTTTGTCCAGGCGGGCGAGCCCCGCTTCTCGGCCGTAGGCATATTCGCGTTCGGCGTCAGTATGGTGGACGATGAGGCCGAAACTGGGGCGCGGGTTGTTGATCGTGGTGTATTGGAGCATTGCCAGGTCGCCGTCGGAGTTGCCGAACGCGGCGATGGGCCGCCGGCCGATGAACTGATGGATGGCGACGGGCTTGCCCTCCTTGTCGTCCACGAACACGTGATCGAGCGTCTTCACCAGCACCGGTCCGCTGTCGCGCAGCTCGAACTTCGTCCGCGCGGTCGAGCCGACAACCTGCTCGGGCGGTATGCCGTAAACGCGCTCCGTCCAGACACGCATGAAATCCGCGCCGCCACCGGAAACGATGAAAGTCTTGAAGCCGTTCGCCCGCAGGTAGCTCAGGAGTTCCTGCATCGGCTGGTAGGTGAGTTGGTCGTAGGGCTTGTCGTATTTCGGATGCTTGGCCGATGCGAGCCACGCCTTTACGGTGGCCCGGAACTCATCAGTCGTCATCCCGACGTGGGTCAGCGCGATGACCCGCATCAGGCCGTCGTGGTGCTCGCCTTCCAGGAGTTTCGCCAGGTCGCCCGCCAAGGCGGCTTGCACCATAGGGTCTGCAGCGAGGTTGGGCTCTTTGGGGACGCGGCGTTTCAGTTCGTCGATGACGAAGGCGACCTGAAACGGCAGGGGATTCTCTGGCCAGAGTGTGCCGTCGTTGTCGAACACGGCAATCCGCTCGGCGACCGGCACGAAGTCGGGCGAGCCGTCCTTCGTCACCTTAGCGACGAAGTCGAGGATGGACTGCTTGGCCTTGCCATCGTTCCACGACGGCAACGGGTCGGCGGGGGCCGAAGACCACAACAGCTTCTGGGCCGTTCCGAATTCGCCGAGTTGGTAGACATCGACGGCACGGGCATTGAACGTGAACGACTGGAACGGTTCGGCCTTCAATTTGTTGACGAACTCACGAGTGCCGAGGCCGATGGTTACGTGCGGGTTGTAGTTCTTGCCGCTCGACTTCGGAACGAACGCCGTGACATAGTCGATGGTCGCCTGCGCTTGCGAGATCGTTTTGCCGTCCGGCCTCAACGCGAACGCCTCTGCGGTTGCCTTGTCGGAATTGAACGGGGCAACGGCATCGATCAATTTCTGTTGCAAGCGGAGCAAGTCCGGTGTCGGTTCGATGACGATCCCAGCCAAGCCTGATTTCTCGATGGGGATGTCGTAATACCCCGTCGCCTTCAACTCCCACGATGTGGGGTTTTCGTCCTTCAACACCTTTGCAACGGCCGCGTACACCTTGTCCAACTCGCCGGTCCGGACGAACCTCTGGATGACGGTGACGTGGGGGGCGTGAGTGGCGTCGAGCGCAAACCCTTTCGGATAGTCGGTGCGAAGCCGGTCGTTGGCCGCCCGTGCATGGTCGATCATCGTTTCGTCCGGGTTGAGCAGGACGTCAATCGCCGTCACTGCGGGAGCAAACTGTGGGCTTTGCCCCAGCGCGAGCATCGGGCAAAGCAGGGAGAGGCCGCAGATCGAGGACGCGAGAAACGAACGGCGGGTCGTCGTCATTAAGAACTCTCCAACGGCGTTATGGAAAAGGAGCGGCCGGGCATAAATGCCCGGCCGGTCTGAAACGGAGGGGCTCACTTGTTCTGGGGTTCCTTCAACTTCTGCATCACCTCATCGAGGTTGAAGCTGGCGGCCTTCTGCCGCTGCGGGTACTCCTTGAACGTCATCAGGAAATTGCCCACGTAGTCTTGCGCCGGGACCAGCAGGAAGGCGTGGTCCAGCAACCAGTCGTAGTAGGTGTTCGAGGTGATGTCCGCCCGCTCGTACGGGTCGAGCCGGAGGTTGAACATCTTCGGGATGCGGAGCGTCGTGAACGGTTCGGACCAGACGCGCAGAGTGCCGGTGGCCCGCTGTTCCATGAACGCCAGCTTCCAGTTGTCGTAGCGCAGGCCGACGAGTTGCTGATCGTCGTTGCAGTAGAGGAACGATTCGCGCGGGCCTTTCTCGACTTGACCGGTCAGGTACGGCACGAGGTTGTCGCCGTCGGGGTGAACTTTGTACGTCATGTCCCCGATCGTGTAGCCCTTGAGCAACTTGGCTTTCACCTCAGTGTCACCGGCAATGGCTGCAAGAGTCGGCAGCCAGTCGAGGTGGCTCACGATCTGATTCGAGACGCTACCCGGTTTGATTTTGTCCGGCCATTTCACCATGCACGGAACCCGGTAGGCCCCTTCCCAGTTCGAGTTCTTCTCGTTCCGGAACGGGGTCATTGCCCCGTCCGGCCAGGTGTTCATGTGCGGGCCGTTATCCGTGCTGTACATGACGAACGTGTTGTCCGCGATCCCGGCGTCGTCCAGCGCTTTGAGCACTGTTCCGACGTTTTTATCGTGGTCGATCATCGCGTCGATGTACTCGCTCATCCACCGGCCGGATTGGCCTTTGCTTTCCGGTTTGGTGTGGGTGCGGAAGTGCATGTGCGTGAAATTCACCCACACGAAAAACGGTTTGTCGCCCTTCGCCTGCCGCTTGATGAAGTCCACGGCCCGGTCTGCGGTGTCGTCATCGATGGTTTCCATCCGCTTCCTGGTCAGCGGCCCGGTGTCCTTGATGATCTGCTTGCCGACCTTGCCGAACCGGGGGTCCACGGTCGGGTCGTCCTTGTCCGTGGCTTTGCAGTCCATAACGCCGCGGGGGCCGTATTTCGCCTTGAAGGCCGGATCCTTCGGGTAGTCCGGGTGTTCCGGCTCTTCCTCGGCGTTGAGGTGGTACAAGTTGCCGTAGAACTCGTCGAAACCATGAACGGTCGGCAGGAACTCGTTCCGGTCGCCGAGGTGGTTTTTGCCGAACTGTCCCGTGGAGTACCCGAGGGGCTTGAGCATCTCGGCAATGGTCGGGTCTTCCTTTTGAAGACCAAGGGTTGCGGCCGGAAGTCCGACCTTCGTCATTCCGGTGCGCATTCCATGTTGGCCGGTGATGAACGACGCCCGGCCGGCGGTGCAACTCTGTTCTGCGTAGTAGTCGGTAAACATCATCCCTTCCTTGGCCACGCGGTCGATATTCGGCGTGCGATAGCCCATCAGCCCCATCGAGTAGGCACTGACGTTCGACTGGCCGACATCGTCGCCCCAGATGATGACGATGTTAGGTTTTTTGCCGGATGTCGTCGCATTCTTCTGCGGCGCCGAACCGGCCTTCTTCGTGTCGGCTTGAGCCAGCAGCAAGCCTTTGGTCAACTCGTCCGAGCAGCAGGCCGGCGCGGGCGCCGCTTCCAAACTGGAATCGCTTGATGGAATCGCTGGCGGTCGCGTCTGCGGTGGCGCCGCCTCTGCGCGCCGGTTTGGCGTCTGACCGCTGATTGCCGCCGCATACCCGACGATCGCGCCCAGCGCGATCAGAATGAGGCTTGGAATGCTCTTCATTCGAAACATGTCGTTGCTCCTGAAATGAGTTTGGATGTGCCGACTGTGATCGTTTGCAAACAGCGGGGCCTCGTTCTCCTCGAACCGGAAACCGATGCTGCTGCACGGCTCCTTCCCCGCGTTCGCCGTATCGGCGGCTTGCCCAGACGCCGGCTTCTCGGAACCATCAGGGTGCGACGCGAGGTGAAATGTCGCCGGTGACCCTGTTCAGCTTCGGTAGGATAACGATTTCCACGTTCGCCGCAAACTCGTTCGCATTAAACGTTTGACGGCAAGACTCGTTACGAACAGGGCTCGAAAGTATGGCCCGACCCGGTACGGGTTCGCCAGCCGATTCGCGGCCGAATTGGCTCGTGGGACATTCTCGCGTTATCATGCGATCGTTCGAGAACGGCCTCTCAGCGCCGTGCTCGATCTCACGCCGATCATCAGCCCCGCCCTCCCGGTCGGAAACCGTCTCCATCGTCTCAATCGACGGCGGCCGGTTCCTTCGGCAGGTGCCGAAACATTGCGGAGGCTTCGTACACGGCGCGACGCAGGCGATTGATGCCTCCGAGCGGGCGGTGAGCTTCCAGGCCATGCCAGGGGGTGAACACCAGTCGCTCGCAGCGCTCGTGCTGTTGGGGAGTATCGAATTCCTGCAGCGGGATCGTCAGCGTGGCGACGTGTTCAAACGGAAAAGTGTCGGGCCAGGCGTGCGAGGAGTTCTCGATATCGACATCGGGATCGATTGAATCGGCCGGGCGAACCTGGACCTCGAAATGAAAGACGACATCTCCCGCCTGCTGGTCGCGTAATCGCTTGACGAGCGCCGTTCGCAGGTAGTTGGGATCTGAAACATTGGGCTCGTCGGCGGAACGGGTCGTGGGGCGGACGCGGAATCGCATCACCTGATCGGGCCCCAGCAGGAACGGCGACGCGCTGAAGTAGTCATTGTCGACCGGGCTGGTCGGGGGAACCTGAAACGCGGGAGGAGTGGCCGTCAAACTCGCCGATCGGACGCGCCCGACAATTTCCCTCGTCTCGACCGCCCGCTTTTGGGAGAGGGTTGGCGTCACGGTTCCGGCGGGCGGAAGCCGTTCGGGGAAAAACGGCAGCGGATTGTCGTTGTGGTCGACCAGGACTCGACTCAGCACCTCATAGTCTTCGACGTTGGCGAATGCGAAAACCGGCTGGTTGACCATCAGAAAATCCTGCGTGGCCGCGCCCTGTACGGGACCCAACGACGGGCCTTCCACTCCCAGCACTTTGATCGCCATGCCGCGACTTCCATGAGCGGGCGCTGCGCCATTCGCGCCGGGCGTAGAATCGGGAGTCACCAGGGGGGCCGCGTTCGAGTAGCGGACCAGGGCCGAATACTGCTTTCCCGGCTGCGCGAAGACACCCCGGCGAAGGTTCTCGGCAAGACAGTGCTCGACCGTGAAGGTGGCCGTCACGCACCCATGGCCCTTCGCATGGACGCCGCGCAACACCGGCCTGTCGCCAGGGTAGCGCGATTGCAACTGCTGCCGCGTCAATTCGACAATGTGCTCAATTTGACGCGGCTCGTCGGGGGGAACATTCTCAAGCATTGAGGTTCGTCTCGTTTGAGGTTTTGATGGTCACACCGATGTCCAAGCGGCGGCTAAAGCGACTTCAGGTACTCCAGCAGGTCCCGTCGGTCGTCGTGTGACAGCGAGCCGCCGTACTTGTGCCCGGTGTTGGCATTGCCACCGACAGCGGTATCGAACAGCGGCTGGCTGGGGTCGTCTTTAAAACCGACGTTTTCCCGATCGAATTCCCGACTTCCGACGTGGAACGACTTGACGCGCTTTGCCGCGGGTTTCAGCAGTTCGACGAGGTTCGGAACGGACCCATTATGCAGATACGGGGCGGTCGCCCAGACTCCGTTCAGCGGCCGCGCCTTGTATCCAACTTTTGCGACGGCATTGCTCAGTCTGGCTTTGGATTGTTCAGCGATGTCGTCGGCGCCATCGGGGGCATCGGCCGTGATGACGTTGACCAATCGCGCGGCAGCCTCTTGCACGCTCGTGCGACTGCGCAGGTCGACGAGATCTTTGCCCAGTCCCTCGATGAGCACGTTCCGACCTTTGGCCATAAGATGGAATCGGCCCCCGTCAATCGTCAGGGACGGTCCGTCTTTGACGAGCGAATCAAATTGGCCGACCAGTTTTATGTCGCCCACCTCGATGGTCGCGGTCATCTGGTATCCGGGGTTGAGCGCGTCGATCCGCTCCAGCGGGGTTCCCTCGTTGGCGGCCTCCTCGACCAGGGCGAACTGAATCCGTCTGGGATTCAGGGCCGGGTCAAGGATGACCCGCTCGACGACGTGCTTCAGAATCACGCCGGTCGCATCGTTCTCTCCGAACCGCTCGAAACCGAGCAGTGTCTTGCGGCGTCCCTTGAGTCGACCGGTTTGCGCCTGCCGCCCGAAGTTCCGGATCAGCGACTGGTCGGTCCCCTCGTCGGACAAACGAGCCTTGAACTTGTGATCGGTCGCCTTGCGGTCAATCAACTCGTGACAGGTGAGGCAGTTATCCTTGTAGATCACCTCGCCCCGGGCGCTCATCGCGTCGTCGATGTTGCCCAGGGCCGCGTTGCCCGGCACGCTTCGCGGCCATTTCGGCGACCAAAGGCTGGTCAAGGCCGCTTCAATCTCTAAGAGGTTGTCTTTGTTGACCGTCGACGAATACCTGCGGGGCAGCAACTCGTGGGCGTTAATCTCGGCACTTCCAAAAACACCCAGAACCTCGCCCGAATTTCGCCCTAATGCGCCGACCTCGGTCGTCCCGAACAGTAACTGACCCAGCGGAGAGACCTGGTTTTTCGCGGCTCCATTCCATTGAACCCGATCGTGCCGCGGAGCATCCCACAGGCAGGGGTAACTGACGGGGGCATTCGCCGCCTGCAAGTTCTGCGGCATCCCCAGGAAGGTCACCGAGACCTCGTTGAAGATCGCGCCGAACGCGTCGACCCGCCCCGGACCGAAGCGATCCTTTTCCGTCAGTGGCAGGTTCCGTTTGTTATAGTCCGCGCGGCGGCCGGCCATCGACCGGAGACTCGTTCGCAACGCGGTCTTGTCGTCGTCCGGCGCCCCTGCCGGAAGGATCGTTGCGGCGAATCGTGCAAATTTCGCATCCTGCTCTGCCGTGGCTTTGAGCGCGGCCGCCAGCTCTTTCAACAGCCGCTCGAAATCTCCCAGGGCCGGCCCGCCATCAATGAGATAGGCCGTGCCTTTGAAATTGATCTGGCTCGTATGACACGCGGCACAGGTGATTCCCAGGCCCGTTGTTTCATCCTCAAAGGGCTCATCCTGGATGAATCCAATCGGCAGTCCGTCCGGATTCAGCGGGTCGGGCGTCCGGGGGATGTAGCCCAGCGCTCGAAGATGATTGGCGTCACGAAATGGAACCTGCGATTCGGCCTGTTCCAGGTGGAGAAACCAGTCGTATGGCACCAGCCGCGACCCCTGCGGCACGTTGTAAAACCAGTTCGAGACCTTGTCCGACCAGTTCTGCTCCAAGGTGGTGACTGCGGTGAGTCCCGGCCCGAGATCAATATGCCTTGCATTGTCCGCCGCCCCTACGGGTGCGTAAACCGCCAGCAACACCGCCATCCAACGCCCGTGAAGCAACATGGCCCTGCTCCTGCTGATTTTATGCCTTCACCAAGGAAACGATATCGTACCCTTCCTCCCGCAAAAACTGAATTACTATTTCAAGAGAATTGCACGGATTTTCAAAATCGGTGTTTGGACGCCGGCCTGTCGAAGTGCGATCCGCTCGAAAGATGATCTCCTGGCCATAACGGTTCTTGATCAGTTTTTGAGCGTGGCCGTGGCCGACGCTGCCAGCGTCGGCGTTCTTGGTGGTCGGCGATGATCGGCGGACGCCGGCAGGTTCCGCAGGAAAGTTCAGTTGCGCGCCTGGCTGAAACGGCGATCGCAATGGCAAATATTTACATAAATAAACTGCTGCGGTTGGCTGAAACCAAATTGTGTGTATCGACTGGAGACTGGTTCAGGATGCGATCCAGGGACGGACAGTTCCCTATCGCGGCGACTTGCGCCGGTTGCTGAAGAAGGCAGCCGATTGAGTCCCCGCAAGACGCAACCGGCGAAACGGTAATTGTGCTGACCGTCATCCACACCAGCATGGACCTTCCCGCACGGTTGCTGGAACTGGAACCGCGTCTCGTTGCAGAAGCGCAATTCCTGCAGAGCAGGCTGCACCCGAATTGCGACAAGGACTGACGCAGCGCGAGCGCCAACCGAAGCACGGCTGACGTTTGCCGCTGAGACCGCTATATTCTGGACGGCGTTCATCATTCGGTTTCTGATACGGCGTTGTCATCGCGCGACGACAGGAACGCACGGCGACCGACGGAAAGGACGACATTGATGGGTCTTACCGGCATTTTCTGTCCCGCGTGTCGCACGCGGTTGAACGTCAAGGATGCGAAGTTTCTCGGCAAACGAATCACCTGCCCGAAATGCGAACACCGATTTGTCGCCGACGCGAAAACTGTCGATGATGAGTCGGCAGCGAAGCGAAAGCCGCCGCCCGAAGACGACGATGATTCACCGGGCGGATACGACGCCCTTGTGCCGGCGCATGCGCGGCTCCCGTCGAGAGAGCGCAAGGTCGCAGACGAGCTTCCGCAGCGCGAGTCCCGCGATTGGGGTGCCGGCAACAAACGCTTGTGGGTCATAGGGGGGATTGCGGCATTCCTGTTGGTCGTCGCCATCATCGTGCCCTGGGGGCCCAACCGGTCGCCGATTGATGCGGAGAAAGCCTTCGACAAGACTTCCGGTCCCGCACGGGGGAGCGGTCCTCCGGTCGTTGCGAAGACTCTTCCGGCAGAACCTGGCGCAGCCCGCCACGAACGGCCCATCCCTCCCGCCAACGCGCCCTCAATGGCGGGGGCACCGCCGACCGGGGGTTCGGGCCGGCCGCCTCAAGTTGTGATCGCCGGATTGGGGGGTGACCGCCTCGATTCGGCGTGGACCGTGGTTAATGCGGGAACTGCGAGTGGCTGGGATCATGTCATTCAGAACGATCGGTTGGCAGTCACCAATATCCACGGGTCGAACGGATACGCCCTGGTGCGACTGATGCGACCCGTGCAGCTCGCGGGCGAATTTGATAGCGAACTCACATTCTCATGGAAGTCGCAAAGCGGTGGACCAGAGGCCAACGCCGCCATGCAGGGCCTGATGCTCAACTTTCGCGATGTCGCCGGCGACATCGTCGCCAGTTGCGGCTCTATCGATGAGAACATCAATCACTTCGCCAGCCCGATCAGCGCGATTTCGGCTCCGAATGCCGGCGTGGGGCCCGACACCAGTGACTTCTATATGATTCAGTTCAAGCAGGCTGTACCCCCCTCGCCGCGGCAGAATTCGCTGCCGCCGGAGGGATCTGCGACCGTCACGATCAAGCGGAGCAGCGAGGGGATCCTCTCGACCGAATTTGTCAGCGGAAGTGTCCGCGAAACGCTCAGCAAACCGAACACCACGGCGATCGTTTCGGTCGAGCTCGAATTCCGCCGCTACGTGCTCGATCAGCGGGCGACGTTCAACGGCCTGACAGTGGACAAATTCCGGCTCAGCGCGATGAGCGCCGAAAATGCGGCGAAGACCAGCGAAGGCAACCCGGCGGTGCCGTTAAATTCGGCAGCGGCCGTTCCGGCCGCAGTGCCAACTGCGCCGGCTGCGGCAGTTTCGCCTTCTTCAGCCCGACCCGCACGGCTGCTTTCCGGGACGCCGGCGGTCCCTGACACTTCGCTCGACCAGCTCAAGCCGGACGATCTGCGAATCGTCACAAAGATTTCCGGCAGCGACGAATTGCGAATCTTCCGCGATCGCGCCGAATGGACGCATTTGTCCGGTGCGGCCCCGGCCGGCGTAACGTTGAACGGGTATGAATGGTCTGGTCCTGAAAAGCAACCGCTGCTCAACACCGGAGCAACGTGCTTCCTGTCTGACGACGCGAAACTCGCCGGCTGCACGTTTGTCATTGTCGAAGGGCGCGGCCGCGTCAAGTTCCGAACGCATCCCGACCACCTCCAGATTCAGTTCGACGACGACCAACCTGACGCCGGCAAATATGAGTTGATCGTGTACCAGGGTTTGACCCTCCCGGAACTGACGATCGCCCCGGAATTGCGTGAGCAGGTCGCGGCCGATTTTCGCCGGTTCCCGCTGCGGGAGCTTCCCACGGGACGCGATCTGCCGACTCACAAAGAGTTCGACAAACTCCGACTGGAATGGCGTCGCAGCCGGCTCATGTCGGCCTACGATCGGAACGGCAAACAAGACCCGGGCTGGGACGCGGCGGCACGGGCATTTCTCGAGCGCGAGGCGAAACTCAAGCCCGATCCGCTGCCCGAATTGATTGCCGCCGGCGAAGAGTTGATTAATCAAGGCTGCGACGACCCCCTGGTCTGTTACGTTCACGCGCATCATCTCTGGCGGCAGAAGGAGGCGGCCAGAGCCGAGCCGTTGGCGCTGCATGCCGTGATTGCTTTTGAGAAGTCCAAGTATCCAAAACGCGTCACGCGATTCGCGCCGGCGCTATTGGCCCGGATTTTCAAAGGGCAGTCGCCGGAGAAAACGCGGCTTGGTTATGGACTTCTGGCGCGCAGCGTCAGCGAAACGATCGATGTCGCCTGCGAGCCGTTCGCGCCCGGCGAGCAACGGGCCTTTCTGGCCGAACTCGACGACGATCAGGGTCGAGGACAATTGCTCGAAGGCAACCAGCAGAGCCTGACTCGTACCGTCGGCCTGCGCGAAGCCGCCGACCCCTGGCTGAAGCACCTGCTGCTCGCCGAGTATCAAATCGACCAGGGGTGGGAGGGACGGGGAGCGGGATACTCCGACACCGTGACCGACGAAGGCTGGCAGGCTTTTGCGGCGGGCGTCGAACAGGCCCGCGCGCATCTGCTCGAAGCCCGGAAGCTGCACCCCGACTATCCGGAGGCGGCGGTCGGATTGATTCGCGCCACGATGGCGGCGGGCGGAATTGCCGACGAGACTCCGCGGTTCTGGTTCGACACGGCGGTTGCAGCCCAGCTTGACGCGCCGAAAGCACATGGGGCGATGCTGACCAACCTTCTGCCGCGCTGGCACGGCAGTCACGAGCAGTTGCTCGAGTTTGGCCTCGAATGCCTGCGGTCGGCCCGGTTTGATACCGAAGTGCCACGCAATCTGATCACCGCGGTGGCTCTCGTCGACGCCGAAGAAGGATCTCCCCGCAAATTGCTGCTGGAACTGAACGCCTCCGACGCGATCGAGAAGTGCCTGGCCGGGTACGAGCATGAGCTGGCCGGCGACGCGGCGGCCCTCGCGAAACTGAAAACCGAAAACCTGATCATGTGCTGGCAACGCGCCTGGCGAGACGAGGCCCAGCGGCGGCTGGCCGACCTGGGAGACAAGCTCGATGCTGAAACTCTCAAGGCCGCCAATGTCTCCTCCCAGAAGCTGCGCGACGACCTGTTGTCAAGCGTCGATTTCTCCCGGCTGCCGAACCTGCGCGTTGTCGGCAAAGACTTCCAGCTCAACGGCCGGATCTTTTCGGCAAGGCTCTCTCGCGACGGAAAAATGGTGGCGACGACGGGTCCCTCGCGCGGCACCGGGGTGCAACTCGTCCGGCTGCCCTCGGGAAACTCGCAGGCGCTGGCCCTCGACCCGAGGTGCGTTGGGTCCGATGTGCAGTTCTCACCGCAGGGTAACAGCCTGGCCGCGCTGCAGTACTTCATGGGGAAAAAGGGCGAACTCGTGCGCATGCAGCATTGGGGCACGGTGACGGTCTGGAAAGTCGGCGAGTCTTCCGGTCGCGACCTGATTCCCAAAGAGCGCAAAGTCGTCGAAGCCATGTGCTGGATGCCGGACGAACGATTCATCGTCATCGGGCAGTCCACGAACGCCCTGATCTACGACCTGGCGACGGCGACGTCGGTGGCGACCACCAGCGGCGGGCCGGGGTCGATCGTCAACGGCGTGGCAGTCTCACCGGATGGCACGCTGCTGGCGACCGGTCATCGGTCCGGCGATGTGGCTCTCTGGCAGGTTCCGCCTGTCGGTGAACTGACTCCTATCGACAAGCCGCGGCCCCTCACCAAGCTGTTCGATGCCAAACAACACGGCGACGTCGTGATCGACGTCGAGTTTTCGGCCGACGGCAAGCGTTTCGCGTCCGGCAGCGTGGTCGATCGAGTCATCTGTCTGTGGAGCACCGAAACCAAGACCGTCATCAAGCAGTTCGACGGTCGACGACTGTCGTTTTCTCCCGACGGCCAGATGCTGGTGACCTGTGCCGGGTCGACTGCCGAAAAGCGGATGGTGGTCTGGAACGCCGTGACCGGGCAGCCGATGGCGCGATTCCCCGGTCGAGACATCGAGCTGTTTTTCGACACGTTTTTCACGTCGGACGGCCAGCGGCTGATCGGTGTCACGTCCAGCGGAATGCTTCGCACCTGGGACCCGCAAATCGGGCGAGTTCCCCAGCCGGACGGAAAGAAAAATCGCGTCGCCGGCCTCTCGATCGAAACCGGCGCCGCCGAATGATGGGCGACTTCAAGAACAGAAACCGCCACGAACAATTCGCGAACGCAAAACGTTGCCACGTAGCTCCCGATCTCATTCACCAATCCGGGCAAGCCGGATGGGGTCTCGCGATTCGTGTCTCTTCGCGTCCATTTGCGGCACCCATTTCCCGGCCTTACAACATCGTTCCCTGCCTGAGCTCCAGGAACCGGTTGATCAGCGGCACCGTCAGGCGGCTGGGTTCGACGTCGAGCACGTTGACGCCGCTGCGGCTCAGTGAGTGCAGGGCCTGCTCACGCTCGCGCAAGATGCGAAACGTGACCGCCAGCCGCGAGCCGTCGAGCTCGTTCGTCACGGGAGCGTGCACCAGCTCTCGCAACAGCGGTGTCTGCAGGGCGGCGAACAGCACGACGTGCCGGTGGCCCAGAGTCGCCAGCGACGCGCGAAACCGCGTCGTCGTTTCGACATCGACGATATCCGAGAGGATCACCATCAGCGAGCGCTTCGCCTGCCGCGACTGCAGCGTCGCGAACATCCGGCTGAAATCGGACTCGCGCCATCGCGACTGCACGTCGTACACCCCCTCGGCCAGCGCGCGCATCGACCGCACTCCCGAGACGGGCGGCAGGTAGCGCAGCACCTGGTCGTCGAACAGCGCCAGGCCGCAGCGATCGCCCCCTTCGAGCGCCGTGCGACCGAGCATCAGCGCCGCATCGACGGCGCAGTCGAGC
The DNA here is from genome assembly GCA_009691905.1 of Planctomycetaceae bacterium. Classification (GTDB taxonomy): domain Bacteria; phylum Planctomycetota; class Planctomycetia; order Planctomycetales; family Planctomycetaceae; genus SIAF01. The sequence continues at coordinate 15,544 of SIAF01000057.1, forward strand.
TTCGTGCCGCGACCGGCATCGGCTCCCATCAGTCGCCCGCAGTCGATGACGATCATCACGTCGCGGTGCCGCTCGATTTGAAAGCGTCGCACGACCGGCCGGCGGAATCGCGCCGTGGTCCGCCAGTCGATCCGCCGCGGGTCGTCGCCGGGGCGGTATTCCGACAACATCTCGAATTCGGTTCCGGCGCCGTGCTGCCGGACGCGAGACGCCTTGTCGAGCATCAGGAGTTGAGCCCGCTCGTCGTGACGTAACCCCTCGGGTGAACAAAACCCCTCCGGCAGAACTTTCACGCGACCTGTGCAGGGAATCGACCGTTGACCTTCGAGCACGCCAAATTTGCCGGCCAGGCGCAGCCAGACCGGCCCGAACTCGAAGGCCCCGCGCACCGGAATGCGAAACTCGGTCGTCAAAATTTCGCCGGCCCCCGCGACCGGCAGCCGCAATCGACGGGTCGCGATCACCGGCGTTGCCGCCGCGGGCGACTCATCTCGCAATTCGGCTTCCAGCGATTGCCCGCCGGAGTGGGCCACCTTCAAGACAACGCGGAAGGGCAGATTGCGGCCGGCCACGGCAGGCAGCGAGCGTTCGAGCGTGACCTGGTCCAGGGAGTGACGCACGAGCCGATAATCGAGCGCCGCCAGAACCGCCAGCGGCACGAGCGCCGCGACCAACAGCCAGAATGCGCCGGGCCAGAAAAACGTGACCAGCGCGGCGGCCGCCAGTCCGCCGGCGACCCGCACCAGGTTGCGCCCGGGTCGAATCGTCACCGCGGCACCTCAATACTTTCGAGGAGATATCCGAGCACCGTGTCGGGGGTCGTGCCTTCCAGCTCGGCCGCCGGGCTGAGCACGACGCGGTGTCGCATGACCGGCACGAACGCCGCCTTGATGTCGTCGGGAATGACGAAATCACGGCCGGCGAAGCGGGCCAGGCTTTTGGCGCCCATCAGCAACATCAGGCCCGCCCGCGGGCTGGCGCCGACCGCGAGGGAATCGTCTTTGCGCGTCCCCTGCAACAGCCGCCGGACGTAGCCGATGACCTCCTCGCGAACGTGCGTCTGGCGGATCGTCTCGCGGGCCTCGAGAATGTCGGCCGGACCCACGACCGCCTGCACGTTAAACTTCTCGGGGGCCGACATCCCGCCGGTCGCGTGATGCTCGCGCAAAATGCGCTCTTCGTCGGCGGTCTCGGGGTAAGCGACCAGCACCTTGAACATAAAGCGGTCGAGCTGTGCCAGCGGCAGGGGATACGTCCCTTCCTGCTCGATCGGGTTTTGCGTGGCGAACGTAATGAACGGCTCAGGCAGTTTGTGCGTCACTCCGTCGTAGGTCACCCCCAGTTCCTGCATCGCTTCGAGCAGCGCCGACTGCGTTCGTGCCGACGAACGGTTGATTTCGTCGGCCAACAGAAAATTCGTGAAAATCGGCCCCGGACGGAACTCGAATGTCCGCGTGTCTTCGCGATAAATCGACGAGCCGGTGATGTCGGTCGGCAACAGGTCGGGGGTCATCTGCACGCGGCGGTACTGCAGATTCATGGCCGCCGCAATCGTGCGGACCAGCAGCGTCTTCGCAACCCCCGGAGGACCTTCCAACAGCACGTGCCCGCTGCTGAACAGGGCCGCCAACGCGTAGTCGACGACTTCGTCCTGTCCGAAAATGACCTTGGTGATCTCGCTGCGGATCGATTGAAAAAGCGCGTCTAAAGACAATTGGAAATCCCCTGCAAAAGTCGGACGGCGTCCAGTGGCCGACATGTTTGGTTTTGTGACAACGTCTCGTCAATTTTTCCCACGGCCTCGACGAGCTGCCTGGCCCGGGCCGGGTCGCGGCGCGCCAGCACGGCCGCCAGCTCTTCAACCTTTTCCCGCCCGGGGGGCAGCCCCAGCTCGCGCCGCACGGCATGCAGCGCTCCGTCGCGCACCTGCTCGAGTACGAACGGGCGACTCCCCCCTCCCCGATTGAGAAAGCGGGACATCGCCTCGACGTACTCGCCGATCGACCGCCGCGGCTTGACGGTGCTCTCAAACGGCGGCCCCAGAAACACCGACTGCCGCCAGATCAGAAAACCGATCGCCATCAAGAGGCCCAGCGCCGTTGCGCCAAACCCCCGGCGCGTGAACAACCACAGCGGATTGCCGCGGATCGTCAGTCCATGGTAGAACTCGTCGAACACGACGGCCCGGCCGGGTTCGGCCAGCAAATGCGCCATCAATACGCTGTTGTCTTCGAGCGCAATCGTGCGATTTTCGGCAATCTCAGGGCTGGCGATGACGATCAGCTCGCCGGCGCCCAGCGGATATGTCGCGATCAGCGTTTGATCCTTGCCGTCGCGATCGATAATCGTCACCGTGCCGCTCGGCTGCGATTCGCCGGCGGTGATCACCGCCAAGCCGCGCGCCGGGACCTTGATCTGTTTCACCTGCGCTTCGAGACCCGCCAGCGTGCCCGAGGCCCGAATCGCCACATTCTGAAGCGGAACCGATTCGTAATTCCCGGAAACGAATTTGCCCAGTGCGTTGAGATCGTCAGCGAGCGGCTGCTTCCGCAGGGCCTGCGGTGACGACGATCGATGTTTCGGAGGTCGATTCTCGTCGGCTTTGCCGGAATCACCAACCTCGGCTGCGAGGTCGATGGTCTTGACCGCGACCCCCTTTAATCCCAATTCCTCCAGCACGTTTCGCGGCGGCTTGTTGAGGCCCGACAGGTTTTGCATCGAGAACGGCGAGACGTTATCCGACCGGTCGGGAGCCACGACCACGCGGCCCCCCTGCCGTACCCATTCGGCGATCGCGTGCAGATGCGCCGGCTCAATGTTCACCAGGTTGAAGTGCGGTCGCCAAAAAACCAGCGTCGTGTCGCGAGCGAGGGCCTCGGTCGGCGGGACCAGCAGCCGCTCGACGCGCACGCCCAGTTCCGACAGAGTTTCGTACAGCGCGCGTTGACCATGCGCTCGAGTCCCGAACGAATCGCCGGCGAGCCCGCCGCTGTCGGGGGGCTGCATCAGCGAGATGCAAACCGACGCCAGCGACACGACGGCAATGGCAATCGTGAGCACGACGACGTTACGCGCTGTGAGCATGAGTGCCGTCCTTTGCGCGGCGAACGATGTTCGCATAGGCGTCGCGGCAGGCGGAATAGTCATCCGGCCCGCAGACCCCCTGCCCGTACCACTTGTTTTCGATCGTGTCGACAAACAATCTGATCGGCTCGAAGACCGCCGTGTCGCGGTGCCGCCGCAGAAATTCGCGATTGGTCGTTCCCGCTCGATATTCGCGTTTCTCGGCCTGCTCCAGCCGCAACAGGCTCGCCCGAAACAGCAAACGAATTGCGGCAATATAGTCGTGCCGGCTGTGCGCCTCGGCCGACTGCCGTTCTAAATCGGCGGGATCGCGCGGCTGCCGGGGGTCGTCGAAGAGGACGCGGTCGGTCGCCTTCGGTTTGCGGATCGCCCTCAGAATCGAATAGACGATATGGATGATCAGTGCAACCATGATTGCCATAAGCGCGATGATGATCGCCCATTGCAGCGGCATCGGAAGTCCATGCAACAGATCCATCAACATTCGAAGGGGCGTCAGCAGGATGCGGACGAGCCGCAGAATCAGGCTCAGAAACGTCGTGTCCGATTCCGGCAGGGGGGCCAGATTGTAGATCGGGCGCTCGATCACCGTTTGCGCGGTGCGACGGATCGTTTCCACATCAGGTAAAAGTGCTGGATCGAACACGCAAGTTCACTCCGAGCCGGTCTCTTTCGAATGGCGACTTGCCCGACGGCAAGTCGCGGGGCTGTGCCCATCGGACGAGCACACAGGCTGTTGGGCAAAACCCACCTACACCACTTCGGCGTCGGTCGGCACGGGGGGCGCGGCCGACACTGATTCGGCCAGATAAGTCAGGTCGAATTGCTCGTGCTGGCATCGGCACGAGAAGTAGAACGCAACTAAAGCCGCCATCCGAAAGGCACTCAAAACAGCAGCAAGCAAGACGACGCTCACGATGCGCAAATAGTCCTGAGGGATCAGGCTGGGGACGAACATGATCTGCCAGTTGACGACCGCCAGGAGAAACAGCAAAGCGAAGAAACTGGTCACATTTCCTTTCGACAGTTGTATGCTGCGCTGCAGTGCGGAAATTCCCGCGATCCCTTCAAGCACGAACACCGGCGTCGACAGGGCAAAAAAAAGATACGCAATCACCCCCGGAATAACGCAGAAGAAAAATCCAACGCCGACCGGCAGATAAAGAAGGAAACTGGTCCCGAACAGCCCGAACGGCCGGCGCAACGCGCGCTTCAGAGATTCCTTCATGCCGGCCGGCCGATCCAGGTATTCGCCGGCGAGCGCGTGAATGAGGGCCGCTTTCGAGATCGGTACGATAATCAGGATGTCGAGCAGCAACAGTGGCAACAGGGCGAACAGGAGCTTGACAAGCTCCAAAAAGTACACCTGCTGGTCGGCCAGCGTGGGATTCGGTGGGGGAAGCGGAGTCATCGCCAGAACGATGAACTGCGTAACCAGGTTGAACGGAATGTCCACGACGAGCGAGATACCCAGCAACGTTCGCAAACGGCTTCTGGTCAGCAGGACCGCCTGATCCAGAATCCCCCCCAATCCGAGTTCGCGGACTTCATAGCGCATTTGAGCTTTGCACCTCACCGTTCGGGCCGATCGAGCATTCGCCGCAGTCGATCGACCTCATTCAAATTGATCCCGTCCGGCCGGTGCTCGAGCAGCCAATCCGCGTCGCCGATCGCCTCGTCGCGCCGGCCGGCTTGAAACAAGAGCACGGCCCGCATCCCGCGATCAGGTCCCGCGTCAGGCGCAATCGCCACCAGCGCGTCGAGATAACGCAGCATGCCTTCGAGATCTTGCGCGCGCTCCGCCGGCCCCAGCAGGTTGTGCAACATGCGAATGATCATCGCCCGCTTCGTGACGGTGGCCAGGTCGGCCTCTTGCGGCTCGCGTCCGGTCGCGCTGCGGATCATCCGCGCGGCCGCGTCGGCCGAGACCGCCGCACCGCGTTCGAACACGTCGATCAGCCGCGAGTCGCCCATCGCGGGCACGAACCTGACGACGAAATGCCCCGGCAGTCCCACGCCGACCACGTTCAGATTGAGCTTTCGGGCCAGTTCCATGTAGATCAGCGACAGCGTGATCGGCAACCCCTCGCGGTCGTCGAGGACTTCGTTGACGTAGCTGTTCGAACGGTGATAGTACTCGCCGCGGCTCCCGTGAAATCCCTGTTCGTCAAACAGCGACTTGTCGAGCACAGCCAGCCGGGCCTGTTCGTCGGCATTCTCTGGAATCGATTTCGCGATATCCCGCGCCAGCCGGTCGAGTTCCTGGCGATAGCCTTCGACGTCGACTTCGTCGTTATCGAGCAGCGCGACCAGTAGTGCGGCATGAAACAGATCGATCGCCGCCTCGTCTTCCTCGAGGGCCTTCACCAGTTCCTGCCCCACCCGCCGCTCGTGGACGCTCTGGGCCAGCTTTCGCAGCCGGGCGGCCTGCTGCTCCATCTGTTTGGCCCGGTCGCGCAGCACCACCACGCTGGCCTGGGCGTCGGCTGCCAATCTCTCGGCGAGATCGGGCGCCGTCGCGCCTGTCGGCGGAATCTCGGCCGCCAACTGGTTGATGCGCGACACCAGTTCGTCGGTTGGAACGGCTGAGGGAAGTTCGGCACCGACGCGAAACTGCCGGAACTCGGCTTCGGTCGTACGGAACTTGGCCAGCCCGATGCGGCCCCCCGTCAGTTGGCCGTCGTTCGAATCGATGGCAGGGCGATCGTTGACGAAGCATCGAATACGTCCCTTCTCGAACCGGACTTTGAGCGCGTTCCAGTCGCCCGGGCGATAGTGCTCGCTGGCGACTTCCGCCAGCACCTGCCACGAATAGACATCCGGTCCGTCGAAGCGGCTCAATCGCAGTTTGCCGTTCGAGGGATAGAAACCGTAATGCAGGTTGCCTCCGTCGGCGCAAAACACCAGGCCCGCCGCCCCCTCTTCCTGGTTGAGTTTGACGGAGACGGCAATTTCGTACGGAGGCTCGGGGGGCGCCAGTTCGGAAAGGCAAAGTGCCCGCCCGCCGAATCCCTGCCCCAGTCCATCCACCAGAATGCGCCCGGCCCGCTGCCGCCAGCGGGCGCCGAACAGTTGCTTCCATTCCTGTGCATCCAGTGCGCCGATCGTGAGCCACCGCGCAATGGGGGTCGGGTTCGGCTTGGCGATCAGCGGTTTGAGCGCGTTGATCGGCATCGCGAACCCGAGATTCTCGGTCACCGCCGATTTCATGGTCAACAACCCCTGCACGTTCCCCGCCATGTCGAGCAGTGGGCCGCCGCTGTTGCCCGGTTCGATCGGGATCGCGAGTTGAATCATCTGCCGCCCGTCGATCTCGCGTGTCCCCGACACGATCCCGGCGACGACGCTGTGCTTGAGACCCTGCGGGTTGCCCAACGCCACCACCGCCTGCCCCTGCTGCAGCGCGTCGGAGTCACCCAGCGGCAATACCGGCAGCCCTTGTGCCTCGATCCGAATCAGCGCCAGATCGAGCGGTCGGTCGTACGCCTCGATGCTGGTCACGTCGTATTTCTTCCCGTCGGCCGTCTGCACCGAGATCGGCCGCGCCTCGCCGATCACGTGCAGGTTGGTGGCGATCAACCCGTCGGCGGTCACCACGAACCCGCTTCCCAACCCCTGCTGTCGCCCGTCGCGGCCGGCAACCGTCACCACGACGACCGCCTTCCGCGCGGTCTCGGTCAGCTTTTCGATGCCCGGATCGGGACGCTGCGGCTGTGGATCGGCTCCCTTTTCGGTCGCCGGGCCGGGGGGCTCGTCGGCCGCGATGCGGGATGGCCCGACAAGTCGGGTGAGAAGAACCGCAAGAACGAACACAAGGCCGAAAAATGCCGGCCAACCTGACCGTTTCATAGCGTCGATTCCTGCGATGCCACTTCAAGTACTGCAAAACCACGCGTTGTGCATCGTAACTCCCCCGATGGGAGAAGGCAAAAGCATACAACGGCCCGCTTTTGGGCTAAGAATGCTATTTTCTGAATCGACGGGGAGGGATAAGCTGCGCGCTTCCTTGGGGGGACACAAGGAAGTGAACCGATGCCTCATCGTTGGCCGGAAGGAACGGAGTTTGTGCGGCTGCAATTGGACG
>SIAF01000058.1 GCA_009691905.1 Planctomycetaceae bacterium
GGTGATCCGATCCGACGTTGGGGCCGATTTTTCGTCGGGTGGGATGCAGGCCCTCCGACACGAGGCAATGGTCGATGGGGATTCTCAGCGGTGCGGGCAGAAACGAGGGCCAGGAGGGTTGAACGCCGAATTCCGGGCGTGTGTCGCACATCGCGGCTTGCGACACGAAGTCGGTAAACGCGGTCGACCACGGCGACGAATTGAAGTCGCCGAGAACGATTTTCTGCCCCGATGTGCCGCGAATCATTTCGACGAGTTCCGCCAGTTGTCGGGTCTGGCGATTTGCACCAAAGCTCGACGTCGGACGCGCGAGATGCACGCCGAAGATCGTGATGGGCTGTTTGTCGACGGTAACGCGCCCCCTGACGACCGCCACGCCGTCCTTGAGAAACGTAATTCCGGCGTCTTCGAGCGGCCGGCGACTCAGCAGGGCAATGCCCAGGTGCCCCCCTCCCAGAGTGATCTGACAATACGGCCACTGTGTGTTGAGGGTGCTGAGCGACTGTTCCCAGCGATCGTCAATCTCTTCCAGAACGACGATATCAGGCGATGTTTCGCGAACGAGGTTCTCGACCTGCTGGTACTCGAAGTTTCGCGCCCAGACGTTCAGCGCCATGACGCGCAGTCCCGGCGCGCCGGTCGGCACCGGGGGTCTCGCGACAAAAAGCGACAGCAGCGACCAGCCGCACAGAAGCACGAACCCGGCCGCAAGCAGCGCGGTGCGCCGACGGCCGGCGACCACGAGCAGTCCCGCGCCCACCGATACGCCCAGGATGGATTGCACGCGGAAATGATTCGAAATGTCGAAGAGCCAATACAGCCTCCCGGCGAGACCGGCAACTGAGGCGAGAACGATAATCGAAGTGCCAACAGTCGCCACGACACCAAGACGGCAACGCCAGGACGATTGAGCCTGCCGATGAAGCGGCGCAGCTTCGCCGGCAGCACCCACTTCTTCGCCGATCGACTCCCGCTGCTCGCTCATCCCGACTCATCCCTGCCGAACCGACGATCACAGACGATTCGATTTTCGATGACGTGCTTTCATTGACCGGCAGCTCGACCTTAGAACAAGGTGTAGATGAACGGCGCCGCTCCGGTGGAAGCGAGCGCTGCGAGCAGCCCGACCAGCGACATCACCAGCAGGATCGGGATCAGCCACCATTTTTTGTTCTCGGTGACGAACAGCCAAAACTCCTGGACGAGCGAGATCTGTTTCTCGTGTCGCAGTTGTTCGAATTCGTTCCCGGCCGCGGAGCCTTCGAGCGGTGGTTTGTCTGACATGATTGATTCCTTCTGTCCAGTGAGATTGCGGGGCGGCAATTGTCACGACTGCCGATAGTATCCGGCGGCGCCCGTCGATTGTTTTTTCGGCCGCCAGTACGACCCCCTCGTTCGGTCCAGTTTGAGCTGCAGGCCGTCGCGCCGCGCTAGGCGGAAGGCGATGCCGATCGGCAGGAAGATACCAAAAAAAATCAGCAGCAGCGCCAATTCGCTGACGACGATGCCGATCGGGAAGGCGACAATCGTCAGCGCGACAAACACTGGTCGCAACGCCCGCGGCGAGACGACTGCCAGCAGCGCCAGCACCAATCCGACGGCCCCCAAAGCGAACGTGACGGTCTGGTTGCCTCCGCTCCAGAACCATCCCGCCGCCGGAAGTACCGCCAGGGCGATCAGCCCGAACTGGCGCAACTGCCGGGGCGCGGGATTCCAGTTGATTTCGACGAGTTTCATGCGGTCATCTTTGTCAATGGTCAGTCGAGCTGGAACTGGGCAAGGTGCTCGCGTCGCTGGTCCTCACTCATCCGCCGGCCCTGCTGCTCGCGGTGCAGAACTTGCCGCCCGAGCACGAGCACGTCCATGTCGGTCATTAAAAAGCAGCGGTAGGCGTCTTCGGGAGTGCAGACGATCGGTTCGCTTCGGACGTTGAAGCTGGTGTTGATCATCACCGGACAGTCGGTCTTTTCGTGAAAGCGAGTCATCAGCCGGTGCAACAAGGGGTTACGCTCACGGTCGATCGTCTGGATGCGTGCCGAGTAATCAACGTGGGTTACGGCGGGGATCGTCGACCGGCTGAAATTGAGCTTTTCAATCCCGAACGCCTGTTCGTACTCCGGTCCCAGCCGGGTGCGATGCTCGTCGCGGACGGGGGCAACCAGCAGCATGTAGGGACTTTCCTGAAAGGGCGGCATCTCGAACCAGCGGTCGACGTATTCCTGCAGAACGATCGGCGCAAAGGGCCGGAACGACTCGCGGAACTTGACCTTGAGATTCATCACCGACTGCATCTTCGTACTGCGGGCGTCCCCCAGAATGCTGCGCCCCCCCAAGGCCCGCGGGCCGAACTCCATCCGCCCCTGGAACCAGCCAACGACCTTTTCCTGCGCGATCAGGTCGGCAACCTCGTCGCAGAGCTCTTCCTCGGATGCAGCGGTCGTATAGTTCGCCCCCTGCCGATCCAAAACCGCGACGATCTGTGCGTCGGTGAACTGCGGCCCCAGGAACGAGCCTTTCTGTGAATCTTTGCCTCCCGGCCGGCGCTCGTTCTGCAGCAACTGATACCAGATGAACAGCGCCGTGCCGAGCGCCCCGCCGGCGTCACCCGCCGCCGGCTGAATCCACAGGTTTTCGAACGGGCCTTCCCTCAGGATCCGGCCGTTGCCGACGCAGTTGAGCGCCACCCCTCCGGCCAGCACGAGGTTCTTCATGCCCGTCCGCTGGTGCAGGAAGCGGGACGTGCGGAGCATGATTTCTTCGGTGACCGCCTGCACCGACGCGGCCAGATCCATGTCGCGCTGGGTCACGCGACTCTCCGGCGGGCGCGGCGGACCCTCGAACAGCCGGTGGAACTTCGGCGACGTCATCGTCAGCCCCTGGCAGTAATTGAAGTAGCTCATGTCCATGCGGAACGAGCCGTCTTCCTTCAAGTCCAGCACATGCTCGAGAATTCGGTCCTTGTAAAGCGGCCTGCCGTAGGGAGCAAGTCCCATGACCTTGTATTCGCCGCTGTTGACGCGAAAGCCGGTGTAATACGTCATCGCCGAGTACAACAGCCCCAGCGAATGCGGAAACCGCTGCTCGTGGCTGAGCTCGATCTTGTTCCCCCGGCCCGTGCCCAGGCACGTCGTCGACCATTCCCCGACTCCGTCCATCGTGAGAATGGCGGCTTCGTCGAACGGTGAGGCGAAGAAGGCGCTGGCGGCGTGAGATTCGTGGTGATCGGTGAACACGAAACGCCCTTTGTAGCCTCCGTGCAACCCGTGTCGCAACTCGCGGGGCAGATGCAGCTTCTGTTTCAACCACAACGGCAGCGCCTGGCGAAACGAACGGTATCCCCAGGGCGTGAACGCCAGGTAGGTTTCGAGCAGCCGTTCGAACTTCGTCAAGGGCTTGTCGTAGAATCCGACGTAGTCGAGATCGCCCGGATCGAGTCCGCCTTCTTTAAGGCAGTAGTCGACCGCCTGTTGTGGAAAGTTGTAGTCGTGTTTCTTTCTGGTAAACCGCTCTTCCTGAGCTGCGGCGACGATCTGCCCGTCGACCACCAGTGCCGCAGCCGAATCGTGGTAAAACGCAGAAATCCCCAGAATTGCGGTCATGCGAAAGTCGACTCATCGAGCGAATGCTCACCCGGCAGACGACATGGCCGGGCCGACGGGCGGTTCGGCCGCGAGCCGAATCTCTTAAACTATACAACGCTTAAGGTTATTGCGCTGCAAATTCGAAATCAAGCCGGTCCGATTCCCGGCGTCGTTTCGCGTGTGACCACGAATCCATTGATGATCGACATCACTCATGGCTGGCGCCTGAGCAAAAACGCGAGTCGCAGGCGACGCGGCGAAACAAAATCGTCCCGGGGAGAAACGGGGGGTTGACACCCCCACTCGCCTTGGCGAATTTTGACCCCCCTGAAAAACATCGTTTTCGGCCGGTTTCTGCAAGGTCACCGTTCAAAACGCCCCGGTTTTCTCACAGAACGTCATAATTTGAATATGAGGTTCTGTGAGAAAACAGCCCGGATTTGATGAGTTTTTCCACAGAACGTCATAATTCCGGCGCGACACCCCTTCGACAAAAATTCGCAATTCTGGAAACGAACTCTCCGTTGGGCATGCCAGTTCGTAGTCCCGCCTTGAGGCGGAAGTCGGTTCAATAGTCGCTTCGACGCTCGAATTGCTTGAAAACCGTCAACCGCCCAACGGAACGAGATGCGCCGGTGGCAGGCACAGTGGCTTCCGCCTCAAGGCGGGACTACGAACTGGTCTCCTTGCAACTCTCTCCCCTCTCCTTGCTCTATCCCGGCGCGCCGGGATGGACCAACACATCATTTTACCACGCCGCAAGTTCGCAGCAGAAGGCCGGGGTGCGCAAATCTGGAAATGACGCGAAAAGTTTATCAACCGTGCCGCGCTTCTGATCGCAACGGCCGCATCATCAGCGAGTCCGTCGCAGCGGCGGGCGATTGCCCCTCGAACAGCACGCGGTAAACCTCCGTGCAGATCGGCATGTCGATCCCGCGCGACTTCGACAAATCATGCACGCTGCGGCAGGTTGTGACCCCTTCGGCGACGCCGCGGATCTCGGCCAGCACGTCGGAAAGTTTGGCCCCCTGACCGAGACGCTCGCCCACCTGGCGATTGCGGCCGAAGCCGCTGAAGCAGGTGGTCATCAGGTCGCCGATGCCGGCCAGGCCCGCAAACGTCTCGGGCAGGGCGCCCAGCGTCACGCCGAACCGCTGGATTTCAACAATGCCACGGGTCAACAGCGCGGCTTTAGCGTTGTCGCCGTATTGCAAGCCATCGCAAATTCCCGCCGCGATGGCGACCACGTTCTTGAGTGCCGCCGCGAATTCGACGCCGATTAAATCGTGATTCGTATAGACGCGAAAGCGGTCGGTCGTGAATCGCGACTGCACGTCGCGCAGCAAGTCGTCGTTCTGACCGGCGACGACGACACTGGCCGGCAAACGGCGGGCGAATTCTTCGGCATGGCTCGGGCCGCACAGCGCGACCACGTCCCGTTCGCCCAGCACCTCGCGAATGACGGCGCTGGGGGTCAGCAACGTCCCGTTCTCAATGCCCTTCACGACGCTCACGACCGGAATGCCCGGCGGCAAATCGCCCGCCATCGCCGTCAGCGCTTGCCGCAGGTAGGCGGTCGGAATCGCAGCAACCAGCAACCCGGCCCCGGCGGCGGCGGCGCGGACGTCGGCGGTGATTTCAACCGAGGCGGGGATTTCAATTCCCGGCAGCAGCCGGCGGTTCTCGCGGGTCGCCGACAAATCGGCGACAGCCGCGGCGCGGGCGCAAAGGGTGACGTGCCGTCCCATTCGCTCCGCGAGCAGTATCGCGCACCCGGTACCCATCGCACCGGCGCCTAAGATCGTGACCTTGCCTGACATCGTCCCGCCAGTGTTATCCCGCGAGACGAGCGGAGTCAACAACTAGCCTTTGGGAGGCAGGTCGTGGCGCGAGGCGATCAACAGGCGATTGAGCACCTGCCGCACCCCTTCGACGCGCTGGGCGATGCCGCAGACATCGGGGGCCTCGTCGTCGGCTTCGAGCACCCCTTGCAGACAGACGCCGTCGTCGATGCGGCGAACGACCAGCGAGGAAAAATGCAAGCTGGGCTGCGAGAGAAGCACGCGTCGCACGTCCTGTTCAATGCGATGCGGCGTTTCTGCCGACCCGATCGTTGCTGGTGGAATCAGCGCTGGCGCAATCAGCGCGGATGCAATCGACGGGGGCACGACCAGTGCTTGCGACGCAAAGCGCGGGGGACATGAGCCATCCCCTTCACGAGTCGATTGCTGGGTCACCGCCGGGGACTTGCTTTTTCGCATGGGATCAATCCCTCCACCTCGGGTGGTGTTGTTCGCTCCATCACGCCAACGCCTTCGAGTCTACCACCTGAAATCGGCTTGGCTAGATGGATTTTCCACTGAATCCCAAATTGCAGCAAACTCGGTGCCACAACGCCTTTGCCTGGAATTCGACAATTCCAGCCGGTTTCAGGCCGTAAAAACGCCACGAGCACCCCTTTTCCAGGGAAAACCGCCTGCGCGGCAGGCAGTGTGCGTTCGGGCTGCGCAGGCCGGTCGACCAGAACCGACGCTGGACACGCTGCCGCGGTGGGATTACTGTTCCGTGAGACGATGGCTGGTTCGACGCAGTCTCGGCTGACTTCGGCCGGGGGTTTTGAGAGATCGCGAACCGTCCCCCATTTCTTCCCGCTGTGCAAGGATCACCAGAATGAATCAATCCGAACTCAATCGTCGAGACTTTACCCGCCTGGCGATGGCCGCCTTCGGGGGCACGCTGGCCGCGACGGTCGCCGGCTGCGCCAAGGCTCCGCCTGCTGTGCCGCCGAAAGCCCCTCCCGCAGGCAGGACTGCGGCAGGCACCACGGGAACCGCAGGCGCGGCAGACGGCGCACCCGACGACGCGACGCTTGCCGAGAGCATCGCCGCCGTCGGCATCGAGAAGCACGTTTGCCGCGGCTTGAATGCCTGCAAGAACGCGGGTGGCAGCGGCGAAAATGACTGTGCCGGGCAAGGGACCTGCGCGACCGTCGAACACCACTCGTGCAGCGGCCAGAACGACTGCAAGGGTCAGGGGGGTTGTGGCGGCAATGCCGTCGAAAACGAGTGCAAAACTCATGGCGGGTGTCACGTGCCGGTGATGGACAACGTCTGGAAGAAAGCGCGAAAAATTCTCGAAGCGAAGATGAAGAAAGAAGGCAAAGCGGTCGGTCCCGCGCCGGCGAAAACGTAGGGCGTGATTCGTGACTCCTTCCGTGCCCTCTCGTCTGGGATACCCGCACCTGGGCCTGGGTGTCGGTCTGCGGACCGTGCACTTCTCGCACATCCTTCGCACCTGGCCGGCCGTCGACTGGTTTGAGGTGATCTCCGAGAATTTCATCGACTCGCAGGGTCGGCCGCGGTACGTGCTCGAACAGATCGCCGAGCGATACCCCGTCGTCATGCACGGCGTGTCGCTGTCGATCGGCAGCACCGACCCCCTCGATTTCGAGTACCTGCAAAAACTCAAATCGCTCGCGCGGCGCGTCAACGCCCGCTGGGTCTCCGATCATCTGTGCTGGACGGGCGTCGCGGGACGAAATACGCACGACTTGCTGCCGGTCCCGCTGAATGAGGCAACACTGGCGCACGTCGTCGAGCGAATCCGCATCGTGCAGGATTTTCTCGAGCGGCCGCTGCTGCTCGAAAACCCCAGCAGCTATGTGACGTTCGCCAATCAAACGCTGCCCGAGTGGGAATTTCTGGCACGCATGGCCGACGACGCCGATTGCGGGCTGCTGCTGGACGTCAACAACGTCTACGTCTCGAGCGTCAATCACGACTTCGACCCCGCCCTGTACATCGACTCGCTGCCCTGCGAACGGGTCGTGCAGTGCCATCTGGCCGGCCACACCGACTGCGGCACGCATTGCATCGACACGCACGACGGGACGGTGATCGACCCGGTATGGGAACTGTACGCCCGCGCGCATCGCCTCACCGGTGGGGTCTCGACGCTACTCGAATGGGACGCGAAGATTCCGGAATTCGACGTGGTTCACCAGGAAGTGCTGAAGGCCAAGCAATGGGTCGCATCGCGCGACACGTCATGTGCTTTGAGCGATCAACCCGTCGTCACACCACCTCCCGTCAATCGACGTTCTGCTCAAGCCGACCGCTGTGCGGTCGGTCACCGACCGCACAGCGGTCGGCCTGGGGCGCGCGAGTCGGTCTCGAATCCGGTGGCGTTTCTGGTGGGTGACGCCGAATGACGACTGTGCCGCGACACTCGCTCGACACGCTGCAACGCTGGTTGCAGACGGTGGTGATGCATCCGGGGGGAGTCGTCGCCGGGGCACAGTCTCAGGAAGCGCGCTTGCTGATCGATGTGCCGCCGGATGGTTTTGATTCAGTCGTCACGCGCTCGCAGGCGCTGTCGGCGATCGAGCGGCTCGAAATCTACAATCGGGCTTATTTTTCGCGGCTACTGGAATGCCTGCGGGAGGAGTATTCGGTCCTCGCTGCGGCTTTGGAGGACGACTTGTTCGACGCGTTCGCCCTGGGCTACCTGCAGGAACATCCGTCGCAGACTTACACGCTGGCCAAGCTGGGGGACGGTTTTCCCGAGTACCTCGCGGCCACGCGACCAGCGACCGCAACCGACACCGATGCCAACTGGCCCGAGTTTCTGATCGACTTGGCGCGGCTCGAACGGACCGTCAACGAGGTGTTCGACGGACCGGGCGCCGAAGGGCAAAGCCTCCTCGATCACGAAAGGATGAGAGCGATTGCGCCCGAACGCTGGCCCGACGCGCAGCTCGTATGCGTCCCCTGTCTACGATTGCTGGCCCTCAGCTATCCGGTGAATGATTTTTTTACGGCCGTTCGCCGGAGAGAGTCGCCGGCCGTTCCAGAAAGTGCCGCCGCCTGGGTGGCCGTCACCCGCCACGACTACCGTGTGCTGCGGTATCCGCTGGTCGCCGCGCAGTACGAGTTGCTTGGCGCGCTGCAGGCCGGTGCGACGGTCGCCGAGGCGATTACGCTCGCGGCAGCGGTCTCAACGCTTCCCGACGAACAGTTCGCAATTGCCTTGCGCGACTGGTTCTACCGCTGGACCGCCGAGGGATTTTTCCTGGACGTGCGCTGGAACACACTCGAGGTTCACTTGCAATGATGGCGTGATCACATTGCCGCGCGACCCCCCCCCCCTGCCCCTGCCCCCCCTTCCTTAGGGGGAGAGAGGGCGACCGCTTCGCGGTCGGTGCATCGACCGCGAAGCGGATGTCTTTCCCCCCCTTACGAAGGGGGGGCAGGGGGGGTCGCGTCCGATTTCAAATCACACCTCCAATCGCGCCTGCAAATCCACCTCCGCAGCACATTCGTCGCGCATCGTGGACTGTCGATCCTGCAGCATGGATTTCACAGCCGATCGTGGTAAGCTGACCACACGTTGCGATCACAACCCGCCAGCCACCCGCCCACCGCACCCGAGACCCGCATGTCGCACAACGTGAAGTCGATTGAAACCATCTGGGTCGATTTGCCGCTGCGCCCCATCCCGGCGAGAAATATGCAGCGCGAGATTCCGCACTGGACGTTGTTTGAGATCTGCAAAGTGACGCTCGACTCGGGGGTCGTCGGGTTCGGCGAAACGATGGTTTACTACACCTGGGGGGCCAATACCGTCTCAGACGAAGCCAAAGCCAAAGTCATCGGCAAACATCCGGCCGACAACATGTGGGACGACTCGTTGGGGGCGGGGCTACAGATCGCCCTGTTCGACGCCGCGGCCAAGGTGCTCGACGTGCCCTTGCATCGCATGCTGGGGAAGCTGCATCGCGACCGCTGCCACATCTCGTGGTGGGACATCGACATGCCCGCCCAGGACTGGATCAGCGAATGCCAATTGGCCATGGCGCACGGCTACAACAGCTTCAAAACGAAGGGGCGACCCTGGTTCGATTGCGTCGAGAACACTCGACTGTTGTGTCAGGCGCTGCCGGCGCATTTCGAAGTCGATATGGATTTCAATGGATTCGGCGTCGACACGGCGCATTGCACGCGGCTGCTTAAGGAGCTCGAGCAGTTTCCGCAGGTCGTCATGTTCGAAAGCCCGATTCCGCACAGCGACGTGGCGGGCTACAAGTTTCTCAGGCAGCACACGCACGTCCCGATCTCGATGCACACCGCCAGCCATTTCGGCGATACGCCGATCGAAACGGCGATTCGTGAAGAGATGGCCGACGGATTCGTCGTGTGCGGCGGGGCGAGCCGAGTGCAGCGTGAGTCGCTCGTGTGCCAGGTCCACAATCGGTCGTTCTTTTTACAGATCGTGGGGACGAAAATCGCCGCCACGTTTGCCCTGCACCTGGGGGCTGTGCTCGAAAACGCCCGCTGGCCGTCGGTCAACTGCCATCAACTGTACGAGCGGGACTGCATCAAAACCGCGCTACCTGTTTCGAACGGGCTGTGCGCTGTCCCCGAGGGACCGGGGCTGGGGATCGAGCTCGACCCCGAGGCGATCGAACTGTTCCGCACGCAACCCAAACCGAAGCCGTTTCCTTATCCCGAATTGCTGTTGGCGATCCGCTGGCCGGCGGGCACGACGACGTTCTACAACCATGCCGCTCAGTATTGGGCCGAATGGCTGGGGGGGCGTCTGCCGTTCTTTCCGCGCGGGGTTCATCTCGAACATGTCCCCAACGACGGCAGCCAAACGTGGCGCGAGTTGTTTGAACGAGCGCAACGCGGGGCCGTGCATAGCGCCGAACCGCCGTTCTGAAACGCAACCGGCCGGACCAAATGGTCCGACCGGTTGTGATCGATGCTTCCGCAATTCGCAATCAGTCGCGATAAACGACGGTCACGTTTCCGCGACGCGAGACGATGTCGACGCGGTACTTGCCGAAATCGTAAATGACGACTTCGCCGCCGCGGCGGCAGCAGACGCGTGGCGGACAGGTGCTGCAGGGCGGGACGCAAATTTCGACGCAGACGCATTTGCCGGTCCTGCAGCGCGGCCGCTCACACGGATCCTTGACCATGACGATCATTGGAACCGCACACGGAGCGATGTTCCGCTCGCGTCGATACCGGACGCCGGAGTACAACTCGACAACGTTGGCCGTTGCGAGGGGGATCGGCGCCATTCCCGGCGTCCCTGCGGGAGCCGGTTGAGTGAAGACTTCAGTTTCCGTCGGCAGCAACGAATCGTCCGCCGCAGAGTCACCCGGCGTAATGGGGGTCGGGGGGCCGAATTCAACCGCCTGCCCCAGTGAAGGACCATCAGCCCAAGCGGCCGTCGCCAGAGCCGCCATCGAACTTGCTACGCAAACCATCAATAACTTACGCATCGCATCTCCTTTCGGGCTGCCGACCGACCCGCATTGCCGACCCCTGTCGGAAAGATTGAAGTCGGGAAAATCGAGCCTGAACAGCCACATATCACGGTAACTGCATCACACGCATGACCACTCTCAGCATAGCCATCGTCTGTGAGACAAGTCTATCCCGTGATTTGCACACGGGCCAGCCGAACGTCTCGCAACAAGAATTCATAGCATCACTTCAATGAATGACCTTACCGATTACGAATAATGGGTAAGATGAACTACTGCAAGAGTGTCGTTGAATATTTTCCGGTCCGATCCGCGATCGCTTTCGCCGACTGATCGCAACGCATCGATTGCAAACTGTAACAAAGCAGCGACTTGTGACGTTTTCCCCTGCGACCGCACTCGGCGATCGTGGCCGACAAATGAGGGTCTTGCAACCCCCCCTCAAAACCCGCATAATGCATAGGATGCAGCGACAAGGATTGTTGCGCCCTGCCGAACGTTGTGGTCGCATCCGATTCACAAGGTGTGCGACGCAGCGCCCGAGGATCACAGAATGCGCGTGAATTCCAGGTTCGGCCAGCACGCGCCGACGCGCCAGTCGAAGTGCGTGGTCGGCCGGTGTTGGCTCGTGATCGCAGCCCTCGGCATCACGTCCGTCGCGATGGCCTCGGTAGGGTGCGGACCATCGGCTTCCAGCGTCGAGTCCAAGTCGGATGCAGCCGGTTCGTCGTCAACAGACGCCGACGGCAGCGCGGCAAGCACTGTCGAACACAAATCCGCCGTAAAGGGCAAGAAAAATGGGACGCGGTCGAAGGGACCGCACATTGGTGAAATCCCCAAGGACGCCTGGCCCGAGGTGTTCTTCGACAATCCGCTTGAGATCGCCGCCGACAAGACGATCATTGACGGCGAACTGCCACCCGCTAAGTCATCGGCCGAGCCCGCAGTCGCGACAGACGTAGCCACAAAGCCCCCCCCGGTTGCCGACAATCCCACCTCGACCGCGACTGCCGCATCGGACGAATGGGCGAGCGTTCTGCCTGAAGAGGTTCTGACGGACGAAGTCAAAACCATCAAATCGAGCCTCAACGCGAAGTTGCAATCGGTCGGGATCTACAGCGGTAAGTACAAAGAGCTGCGGGTCGACGCGGCGACCCTCGTGGCTCTGGCGGGTCTCATCGGCGAGCATCCCGCGAACCCTTCGTGGAAGCCGAACGCCAAATACATCCGCGACGTCGCGGCCGAGATCGTGAAATCGGCGACCGCCAACGGCCCGAAATTCTACAAACCGAGCAAAAACGCGTACGACAAACTCGAATCGCTGCTGTCCGGCAGCAAACCTCCCGGAATTGAAGAATCGGCCGACAAGCTGCCATACACCGAGGTGTCGAGTCGCGAACAGTTGATGTACCGCATCGAGCGGGCTTTCAAATTTTTGAAATCCGACGTCAACACGGCCGAAACGATGAAGAAAGAAGCGGCGAAGGTCGCCCATGAAGCGTCGGTCCTGGCGAGCCTGGCCAAAGTCCTGGCCAGCCCCGGCAATTCCGACGCCGACGACAGCGAATACCACCGCTATGCCATCGAACTCGAACAGTCGGGTTTGGCGATCGCCGGCGCGTCTCGCGACACCGACTATGAATCGTACACCAAGTCCCTCGATCGCGCCTCAAAAGCCTGCACGAACTGTCACCTGTACATCAAATGATCGCTCCGGCGGCAGCCCCCTGCTGCAGCAATATCCGACATTTATTTTTTGGGATACCCACGCATGCTGACCTCCATTGACCGACGCGTTCTTCCGGCCCTGGTGTCGGGCCTTCTGGTTGTCGCTGGAGTTTGTCTGTCGGGCGTCGTTGCCCGCGCCGACATCATCGAACTCAAGACCGGCCAGAAGATCGAGGGAGAGGTGTTGAAAGACACCGGGGGTGAGCTGATCGTCGACCTGGGGGTCGACATCGTCAAGATCCCCGTGACGCAGGTGAAATCGCGGCAGTCGGGAAATTCGGGTTCAGAAGCGGCTCCCGAGACCAAGGCCGAAAAGAGCGACCTGTACAGCACCGCCGACTTGCCGGTGCGGACGATCAAAGAGTTATCGCAGAAATTCGGCGAGGGGGTGGTTCTGGTGCAGACCCCCGGCGGGCTGGGGTCGGGATTCATCCTCGACGATCGGGGCTATTGCGTGACGAACTACCACGTCATCGAGCGCGAAACGCGAATCGCGGTGACGATTTATCACCGTAACGACACCGGCGAATTTGTGCGCCGTCGCATCGACGACGTGGCCATCGTGGCGATCAACCCGTTTTTCGACCTGGCGCTGTTGCAGATTCCGGTGCAGAAAGACCTCAAATTTCAGCACGTCTTTCTGGCGCGGCACAACGACGCCCGCGAGGGAGACGACGTGTTCGCCATCGGCAACCCGCTGGGACTCGAGCGTTCGGTGTCGCAGGGAATCATCAGCACGCGCAACCGCAGCTTCGAAGGACAGACGTTCATTCAGACGACCGCCGAAATCAACCCCGGCAACAGCGGTGGGCCGCTGTTCAACCTGAAGGGCGAGGTGGTCGGCGTGATCAGCATGAAGCTGCTGCGAAGCGAAGGGCTGGGGTTCGCGATCCCGATGGCGTATGTCAAGCACTTCCTCGACAATCGCGAGGCGTTCGCGTTCGACAAGAACAACGCCAACACCGGCCATCGGTACCTCGAAGCCCCGCGACGCAAGACGTTTACCGCCGTCCCGGCTCCCGCCGAATCGGCCGAGCCGGCCAGGAATTCGGACGCACCGACGAAGAAGTAAACATTCAACCACGGATAACACCGATGGCACGGATGGGCACGGAAACCCGCGAAGACGCAGGGGCACCGGGTTGAATTACGTTAAGAAAGATCGGCGCAGCCGGTCCCCGGTTTCTGTTTCGTATCCGTGGTATCCGTCGTATCCGTGTGATCCGTGGTTCTGTCCGGTCTGTCTCGTTAACGACTGCGGTTCGACTCTATTCCTTTTTTGCGGGCAAATGCGCAGTTCGACCGTGTCTTGACGAAGCGGCCGCCTGTCGCGTTCCGCAGGGGCTGCCTGCCATAGTCACCGCCGTCAGTGGTCAGGATCAACTGAAGTCATTACTGTGTACCTGCGGTCAATGGAGGCACGGTCGCCGGAGGCCGGAAGCGAAATGATCCGCTGCGAAAACCCTTACCCTGCATCCGCGGGGATTACTTTGAGATTTAAATTCGATCGAAAGGCGATGTGTCATGCAGATTCGCACCCGAACGCTGGCGCTGGTGCTGGCGGCCCAGTTGACTTCGATTTTCTGGGCCCGGTCATTGGCGGCCGACGAGGCGATTCCCAGCGAACGGCGGCTGCCGCGCGACGTCGTCGCCTACCTTTCGCTGAGAAATGTTGCCGAGCTACGCACCCAATGGGGGCAGAGTCTCGTAGGCCGCCTGGTGCAGGACGACTCGCTTGCCGATTTTCGTAATGGGGCCACCGCCGAACTTGCGGAAGCCTCAAGTCAGATTCAGCAGAAATTCGGCCTGGGACTCTCCGATCTGCTGGAGATTCCACAGGGCGAATTCGCCGTTGCGGCGGCCGTGCAACCCGACGGGAAGTTGACTGTCGTGGTGTTGCTCGACTTCGGCGAAAAGGATGAATTGATTCACAAGCTGCTCGAAAAGCTGACCGAGCAGGCTGAGAGCAACAACCTGAAGCGATCGGAAGAAGAATTCGAAGATACGAAGCTGGTCGTGCACCGGCAGCCCGCCGGAGAGGGAAATGACTCGCCTCAGGAAGTCGCCGCCCATTGCCTCAAAGACACGTTTCTGGTCCTGGGAAACAACGCCTCTGCGGTCAAAGGGGTCCTGAGCCGCTGGGACGGCAAGCACGACAGCACCCTCGCCGAGAACCCGGTCTTCCGGTACGTGTCCGACAAATGCCGCGACGAACATCAGGAAGCCGCCCCGCTGTTGACCTGGTTTCTCGATCCGATCGGGATTGGCAAAGCGTATGTCGCCTCGCAGCCCCAACTGGGCTTTCAGGGGGCGATGGTTCTGGGCATGCTGCCCACGCTGGGGGTCGACAAATTGAAGGGGATCGGCGGCAGCTTCGACATGGCCCGCGGCGAATTTGACATGGTCAGCCGCACGCTGGTTTACATCGAACCGCCGGCAAAGGGCGTGATTAACTTGTTCCAGTTCGACGCGGTCAGCCAAACCCCTCCCAAGTGGGTCGCCGCCGACTCGGCCAGCTATTATTCGCTCAATTGGAATATCGGCAAAGCCTACAGCGCCGCCGAGTCGCTCGCCGATTCGTTTCAAAAACCCGGCGCCTTTGCGCAATTGATTCAAAATCTTGCCGACGACGAACACTATGGAAACATTCATTTGAAGAAAGATCTGATCGACCAACTCACCGGCAAAGTTCATGTCATCGGAGTGACATCCGGTCGCGATGAAGTTCTCACCGACGATTACCTGGTCGCGAGCGAGGTCAGGAACGCCTCTACGGCAAAGGCACTGCTCCGCAAAATCTCGCAGTTCCAAGGGTTTTCACTGAAAGAGCGTGAGTTTCAGGGAGAACCGCTGTACGAAGTCGAGTCGTCTGGCGGTGACGCAGGCGCGATGGGGCTGGTGGTCGCCGAGAATCACCTTCTGTTTGCCTCGAATGTCAAGCTCCTGGAGCGGGTGCTGCGCGGGTCCGAAGGTCGCGAATCGCTTGCCGATGAGCCGCTTTACAAGAAAATTGCGGCGCGCTTTCCCGAAAACTCTTCTTCGGTCAGTTTCTCGCGGGAAGACAATCCCCTGAAATCGCTCGAAGCCGTGCTTCGCTCGCCGTTGCCACTGGCGCTGGGCATCAATCTGTCGGATCTGGCCGATAAGCTTCCCAAGACGGATGCGATCAAAAAATACCTGACGACCTCGGGCGGCTACATGCAGCCCGACGAGAAGGGGCTCAAGATGACGAGTTTCAGCTTGAAAGCCGCGTCAGAGTAACGTCGATTCGGCACGGCGCCGGTTCTCGCACTCTGGGCCCCCGCGAGGGGGACCGGTCACGTCGATGGCACATCCGGCGCCGTCTGCCATCGCCGGGCCAGGTCGGTGAACACTTCACCACGGGCTTCGTAGTTCGCGAACCAATCGTAGCTGGCGCATCCCGGCGAAAGCAGCACGACGTCGCCGGGGGCCGATTGGGCGACGGCCCAGGCGAAGGCTGACTCGATGCTCGGGTGCGACTGCACCGTCACCCGACCCAGGGGATCGGCCGCGCCAATCGACTCCGCCAGGCGGGGAGCGGTCTGCCCCAGCAGAGCGATCGCCTTGACGTTGTGCGCGACGATTTGGCGAGCCAGTTCGTGCAGGTCGACCTGCTTGTCGTAGCCCCCCGCCAAAAGCACGATCGGGCCGCCAAACGCGTCGAGCGCCTGCGCGGCGGCACCGGGCGTTGTGGCTTTCGAATCGTTGTAGAATTTTCGCCCCGCCGTTTCGGCAACGAGTTGCAGCCGGTGCGGCAGCGGCTGAAAACGGGTTAGACCGGCGGCAACCTGGGGAATCGTCGCCCCCACCACCAGCGCAGCACACGCGGCGGCCAGCGCGTTCTGAAAATTGTGCCGCCCCGGCAGCGTCAGCCAGTCGCCCACGGGCAGCACCTGCTCGCGATTCCCGCGGCGGAACAAGGCCTGCCGCTTGTACTCGTCAAACCCGGTGGCGAACAGCCCTTCGCGGCCTTCGTCATCGCGGCCGAACCAGTAGCGGTGCGCCAGCGTCGGCCACTGGCCAACTTCGGGGTCGCTCTGGTTGAGAACGGCGACCCGATCGGCAGATTGCCACCACAGAATGTTCTGCTTGGCCTGCCGGTACGCCTCGAGCGTGCCGTGCCGGTCGAGATGATTGGGGGAAAAATTCGTCACGAGCGCCACGTGCGGATTGGGCTTCAGCGGCGCGAGATCGGCCAGTTGAAAACTGCTGCATTCGAGAATTACCCAGTCGTCCGGCTGGATTTTCTCCAGCTCCGACAACAGGCTGATCCCGATGTTGCCACCCATCCAGACGCCCGGCCCCTCACCTGCTCTGCCGGCCGTCAACAGTGAGTCGAGCATCGCGGTCGTCGTCGATTTGCCGTTGCTGCCGGTGATACAAATCGTGCGGCCGGGGTTCCGCTCCCAGAACAGATTCATCTCGCTCGTGAGGGGTACGCCGCTGTCGCGGGCGACTTGCAGGAAGCGGCTTTCCTTGGGCACCGCGGGACTGACGACGACCAGATCGCAGTCGCGAAAATCCTCGTCGCGATGCTCGCCCAGTCGCAGCGTGACCGGCTGACAATCGCGGATGCGATCGAGAGCGGCTTGCAACTGGTCGGCGGGCTTCAGATCGGTGACGGTGACGCGGGCGCCGCAGCCGGCCAGAAACCTGACCACCCCCACGCCCCCGCCGAACGAACCCAGCCCCATCACCGTCACGCGCCGATCTCGAAATTCATTCCGCATCGCATTGTCCGAATTCTTTGGGGTTCCGAAGTGTTTGGGGTTCCGAAGTCTTTGGTCGTCCGATTTGCGTCGCGGCGGACTGACCGCTAGCCTACCCGCAAGATGTGGCAAGAGACAGGTCAACCTGCAACAGGATGATTCATGGCACGGACCGGTGGCGACGTGTTGCTTGAGTGTCTCAAGGCTCAGGGAGTTCGGGCTGTGTTCGGGATGCCGGGCACGCAGAATATCGCTCTGTACGATGCCTTTCACCGCAGCGGCGATGGGTTGCCGCACTACCTGATTCGCCACGAACAGGGGGCCACGATGCTGGCCAACGGCTTCGCCAGGGCCTCAGGCGAAGTCGCGGCGGCGTTTACGGTGCCGGGGCCGGGCGCCAGCAACGCCGCCACGGGAATTGTCGATGCGTCGACCGATTGCGTCCCGGTTTTGCTGGTCGTCGGGGGTTACGATCGGGCCATCGCCGGCCGCGATCGCACCAAACTCTTTCACGGCCTCGATCAGGAAGCGTTTTTTCGCCCGATCGTCCGCTACTTCGGACGGCCCGAGAATGTGCAAGCGATTCCAGGCGTTGTCAACGCAGCGTTTCAGGCGATGTTTGCCGGGCGGCCCGGTCCGGCAGTGATCGAGCTGGCCCCCGACGTCGCCGCCGAACTGGCTCCGGCGGGACTGGTGCCGGGAAGCTGCGTCGCGCGGGTTCTCGAAGCGCCGGTGCAGCGTCAGGAAATTCTGAGGGCCGCCGCCCGGATCCGCGAAATGCGGCGGCCGGTGCTACTGGTCGGTGTCGACTGCGTTGCGGCCCGCGCGGCCGACGAGGTTCGTCGGCTGGCCGAACGTCTGGAAGCGCCGGTCCTGTACGGCCGACTCGGCAAGGGGGTTCTGTCGGATGAACATCCATTGGTCGCCGGTTTCACCCGATCGAAACTGTCGAACGATTTATTGCGACAGGCCGACGGCCTGATCGCCGTTGGCACTCGATTGACTCAAATCGACACCCTCGGCTGGTCGTTGCCGTTACCGGCCAACATCGTGCAACTCGATCGCGACCGTCGCGAACTGGGACGCGAGGCTCCCATTACGGCCGGAGTGTCGGGAGGTTTGAGGTCGGCCCTGTTCGAACTGTCGGAACAGCTCGATTGGATGGGACCGAATCTCGATCCCGAATGGTCGATCGCCGCCGGCACGGCCCACACGGCGTGGGTTACTAAACCGCCGATTCCCGTGCTCAGCCAGATCCGTCAGGCCTTGCCTCGCGATGGGCTCGTGTCGATCGACGTCACATCGACCGGTTACAGTTGCTTCGACCGCTTCCCGGTGTATGGGCCGCGATCGCTGATCTATCCCTGTCACAGCGTCACGCTGGGCTTCGCTTTTCCCGCAGCGATCGGTGCCAAACTGGCGCAACCCGAGCGGCCGGTCGTGTCGCTTTCGGGTGATGGCGGCTTCCTGATGGGCTGCTTCGAACTGGCCACCGCGGTCGAATACGAGGTAGGGGTCGTGGCAGTCGTGGTTCGGGACAATTGTTTGACAGCCATCAAAGGCTCGCAACAACAGGCATTCGCGGGCCGCACGGTCGATGTCGACATGCAGACTCCTGACTTCGCGGCTCTGGCTCGCAGCTTCGGAGCGACGGGAGTCACCACCGAGCGGGTCGACGAATTGCCGAGCCTGATCGAAGCCGGCCTGTTGCGGCGCGGGCCGACCGTGATCGAAGTGCGCATGCCCGAGCGCAGCGACGAATTGATCTCGGTCATCCCCTGGCTGCACGGCGAATGAGGCTCGGCCAGTATCACAGCCCCAGCAGTTCGATCAGCCCCTCCAGATCGCGATAATCGGGGACGATCACGTCGGCGCCGGCCTGCAGCAGACGCTTACGCTTCCAATCGTTGATGCCGGTGCGGTGCTTTTCGTCGCTGGCGACGCCGATCGCGATTCCGCCGGCGCGTTTGACCTCTTCAATTTCGACAAACCCGTCGCCGAAACCCAGGAGTTCGCCCGGTTGCAGTTGGAGTTCGGCGACGAGGCGTTCGATGACCATCTTCTTGGAAAAGTTCTGGTACTGGTCGATGGCGCCGTAAATGTGTTCGCCGAAGAACTCGGCCAGCTCGAGCGCCCCGACTTCATTTTGCACGTAAACCAGATCGGTGCCGCTGGCCAGGTACAGCGGGCATCCCAGCGCGCGCAAGCGGGTCAACAGTTCGCGCGATCCGGGAACGCTCAGGTGTTCGGCGGTCATCGTCCCGGTTTCGAGGGCCGTCACCCGTCCGGAAATCCGCCGCCACAGCAGGGCATGATACTCGTGCTTGTACTCGACCGGTTCCAGCGGAGTGCCGCCGCGGGCGCGAATTTCGTCAGCCAGTTGGATCATCTGATAAATCGTCTGCTTGCCGTTGAGCCGCATGACGAATTCTTCAACTCGCTGCGCCAGTCCTTCGCGAGTTTCGGCGGTGGGTGTCCGCGCCAGGTGCCCGACCATCATCGGGATCATGATCTCGGGCCACCCCTCGCGAATCAGCGACAGCGTTCCGTCGAAGTCGAACAGCGCCGCGCGGACTTTCCCTCGGAGAAACTCGGGGTGGGCGACTTCAATGCGGGTGCCGGGGAGAAACATGGTGTGCTGCAGGACGGTTGTTTGCAGTGTTATTCGACGACCAGCAAATGGACTTCTCCGGGTCCGTGAACGCCGGTCGTCAGTTTCAGTTCAATGTCGCCCGTCTTACTGGGTCCGGTCACGAGGGTGATGTTCGAGGGCAGTTCGAGCTTACCGGTTTCCAGTCGCTCGAACAGATCGAACAGGTCGGGCACGATCTGTGCCGGTTCGACGATTGCCAGGGACATCGGAGGCAGCAGACTCACGACTCGTCCCTGATCGGGCCGCGCGCACAGGGCCAGCGTGCCGGTTTCGGCAACCGCCCAATCGACACTTGTGATCCCCAGTTGGGCGGCAAACGCGGTCGGCCACCGCTGCTGCTCGGGCTGCTGCGCCAACTCGCCCCAGGTCGCGACGGCGACGTTGTTGTCGCGCAGCACGGCTTCGAGTTCCAGCCGCTCGAGCAAGGGGTGCCTCCAGCAGATCGCGCTCTGGGTTTGATGCTTCACCACCAGTGCGCGCACCCACTCGCGAGCCGCCTGGTCGCCGCGCACACGGGCGGCCTGGCCCCCCACGGCAATCCATTCGGCCATCAGCGTTGCGACCGGGTCGGCCCCACCACCCACCCAGGCGGCGGTATGCGTCGCCAGCGGATTGACGGCCGCGCGATACCCGCGCCCCTTGGCGGCAGCTTCGCGGACGGTCTCGAGAAACGCGGTGCGATCGGCCAAAACAGTCTCTCAGCGTAGCATGTTGACGAATTCGCCAAACAGGTAATCACTGTCGTGCGGGCCGGCCGAGGCCTCGGGATGATACTGCACCGCAAACGCCTGGTGATCGCGCAGCCGAATCCCTTCCACGGTTCGGTCGTTGAGATTCAAATGCGTCACCTCGACGTTGCCCGGCAGCGTCTCGGCACGCAGCGCGAAGCCGTGGTTCTGCGTGGTGATCTCGACGCGGCCGGTCGCGTGGTTCAGCACCGGCTGATTGGCGCCGCGATGCCCGAACTTGAGCTTGTAAATTTCGCCTCCGACCGCCAGGCCCAGCAACTGCTGCCCCAGGCAAATGCCGAATACCGGCTTTTTGCCCAGCAGCCCGCGAATCGTATCGATCGCGTACGACAACGGTCGCGGATCGCCTGGACCGTTCGACAAGAACACGCCGTCCGGCTCGCGCGCCAGAACTTCTTCGGCCGTCGCCGTCCCGGGCATGACCGTTACCTTGCAACCCAGGTTGCACAGGTGCCGCGGGATGTTCCATTTCATTCCGTAATCGAGGGCCACGACGTGCGGGCTGCGGGTTGAGGGAGACGCTGGCGTCGCGGCTTTTTCGACCGACGGCAATCGCGACCATTCCGACAAGCCGTCTTTCCACGAGTACGCCTCGCGAGGCACCACCTCGCGAACCAGGTCGCGGCCCACGAGGCCCGGGCTGCGCTGGGCCTTGGCGACGAGCGACGCGTCGTCGAGATCGGCCGACGACAAAACGCCTTTCATTGCCCCCTCGGTTCGGATGTGTCGCACCAGCGTGCGCGTGTCGATGCCGGCCAGGCCGATCACGCCGACCCCCACCAGGTAGTCGTCGAGGCTTTGCGTCGACCGAAAGTTACTGGGCTGCTGACACAGTTCGCGAATCACGAAGCCCCGCAGATAGACGTGGCCGCTCTCGGCATCCACGGGGTTGACCCCGTAGTTGCCGATCTGCGGGTAGGTCATCGTCACGATCTGCCCGCAATACGACGGATCGGTCAGGATCTCCTGGTACCCCGTCATACTTGTGTTGAACACGACTTCGCCGTCGACCTCGCCGTCGGCCCCAAAGGCGATTCCGGAAAATACCTTCCCATCTTCCAGAGCCAGCTTCGCGCGACGTACCATGAGCGAGGATTGAACTTTCGGGGGGGAGCCGTTGAGGCAGATGATCGGCAGACCGCAACCGAAGTGTAATTTCCGAGGGCTGAAAAATGAAGGCCTCGCTACGATCCACTATCCACTGCCTTTTCTTTCTCCCCGGCCTGGTGGTTGTTCAACCCGGTGTGGTTGTTCAACTTTCCTGGCCCCAAAAACCGTCAAGAATCCCGAGTTTTTCACGGAATGTTCAACTTTCCCGGGGGCACGGTCCGCACCACGGCCCCCGGCGATCCGGATGTGTCAGCTTCCGGTTTCTCCCCCTGGGAATGGCATAACTGAACTTACGAAACTTCGAGCACCCCTGTTCCTGCCCGGTGATTCCCGAGAGGCCGTATGTGCCGGTGAACGTGGGATCAGGGACGTGAGAGTTCGCAATTTGCAAGTTTTCGCGCCGCGGGAATTGGGTAAAACTGTCATTTCGCCAAGAAAAACCGCGAAAAATGGTTCATAATTCTACAATTCTACGGTTTTGTATTATTATGAACTCTTCATCCTTTGTATTTTAACATGGCATTTTGCTGTGCCTTTGGTAAACATTCGTCCAACCCGTTGTCCGAAGCAATGGACGGACGGTCTCCGGCCGTTTCGGTGGGGAAGATCTGGCAGGACAAAAGAGAGGATGACGCGTGTTGGGGCCTTGTTAGGAACTGTCGGTCGGTTCGA
>SIAF01000059.1 GCA_009691905.1 Planctomycetaceae bacterium
TTCGAATGGACCTACACCGGAAAACCGATGCAAAAGGAACGCCGACCCAAATTCGTCTCGCCGCATCGGCGCGTTAAGCTGAGCAAAAACCAGAGGCTGGCAGAACCCGTCACCTCATGCACCTCTGTTTGAGAGATGTGGCACTAGTCTTCTTCACTTGCCTCGCTTCGTGGGCGCAGGCACCTCCTGCAGCCAGGCCAGCAGCACTTTGCCGACTTTGGCGAGGCTCGCCCCCGAGCACGACGAGGGAATATCGCGGGTCGTATGCCAGTGCGGGTAGTCGAAGTCGATCAGGTCGCACGTGGGAATTTTCGCAATCTGGTTGAGCGGCAGGTGATCGTCGCGAACCTCGTGCTTCTTTTTGGCGACGAACTCTTTGACTCCCAGCCGCGCGGCGGTTTTCCAAATGCTGCCTGTCAGTTGCGAGGCGTACTTGAGGCTGTAGACTTCCTGAAAAATTTGCAGGTTTTTGTCGCCGATCATGTCGACCAGCACGCCGTAAACGTATTTGTAGTCCGGCGGGTCATCGCGGTAGCGCTTCGCAAAATGGCGAGACCCCAGAAACCATTCTTCGTCGGCGGGGTTGCCCCACACGAATTCTTCTCCGTCGAAAAACACGAAATCGACGCCGTAGGTCGGTTCGATTTCGCTAATGTGGTTGCCCAGCTCCATGAACAGCGCCACGCCGCTGCCGCCGTCGTTGGCGCCGATGAATTTGCCCTGACTGGCAAGGTTCGGGTTCGAATCGCGATCGGGCAGGGGGCGAGTGTCGTAGTGGCAGCACAACAGCACCCGCTCTTTGGCCTCGGGATGCCATGCGACCACCAGATTGCTCATGCGGACCGGCCGGCCGGTGCGCGGATGCGGGGCGTCAAACGTTTGAAACCCGACTTTCGCGTTCAGTTTCGTGAAGTGTTCTGACAAGAGCTGCTGCTGCCGGTCCATTCCCTCCGACCCGCTCATCCGCGGGCCGATCTCGCAGACCTGCTCGAGGTAGCCGAAGGCCCGCTCGGCATCGAGTTCGATGGCGGTCGTCTTGGAGGCCGGCTGCGGTTGGTTTGCAGAATCGCGGGCCTTTGCAGAATCCCCGTCGTTTGTAAAATCCCCGTCGTTTGTAAAGCCCTGGGGGGCGCTCGCGAGTGCAGTCATGATCGCCCAGCCTCCGGTCAATGCCAGCGCCGCAAGCGCCAGGGACGACAATCGTCGATTCCGTCTCGAAACCATGCCGCCAACTTTCTCGCGGAAGTGATCGCCGGGTGTTTCGTTGCGCCTGTGAGGGTATGCGATTGATGTCCGGTCTCCAAGGGGAGAATGCTCGGGGAGAATGAAATCAAGTTACGTCTCGCAAGCGGTCCACAACCGGCAGCCGTTGTTTGTTGACCTCTTGATTCCAGCGGCTAAAATCAGGAAGGCCAGCGGCACGGAGCGCTGCGGTTCGACGTAAACAGTTGTTAACTGTGGCTGCCGGCAACTGAGCGCCAATTGCCCCGGCCCGCGAAACCGTTTCCTGACAGCGTGAAAAACTGCGGGACAATTGGTCCTGTTCCCTTCGAGCCTCTCATCCGCCCGATCGTGCGGTGGAGTGTTGCGCGTGCCCTCGTCATTTGCCGCCGACGAATTCAAAGAGTTGGTTCGCTCGCGAACCGACATCGTGAATTTGATCGCAGAAAGCGTGACGCTGCAGTCGCAGCGGGGTGGCCGTGAATTCGTGGGCCTGTGCCCGTTTCACGACGATCATAACCCGTCGATGCGCGTCTATCCTGACCGGCAGTCGTATCGCTGCTGGTCGTGCAACGAGGGGGGTGACTGCTTTTCGTTCGTGATGAAGCGCGAGCGGTTCGGGTTTCGCGAAGCGCTTGAGATGCTGGCCCAGCGTGCCCAGTTGGAACTCCCCGCGCAGTACCGTGCGGCGGTCGGCGAAGGGGGCGAGAATAAGAATCGCCTGTACGAATTCGTCGCCTGGGCCGAGCAGGAGTTTCACGACTGCCTGCTGCGCGCTCCCGAAGGCGAGCGGGCCAGACGCTATTTGCGCGATCGCGGTATCTCGGGGCCGTCGATTGCGAAGTTCCGGCTCGGGTATCACCCCAACCATTGGGAATGGCTGCTCGAACGGGCACGTGGGAAATACACCGCGCAACAGTTGCATGCCGTGCGGCTGGTGGGCGAGCGCGAGGGGAACCGGGGCTTCTACGACAACTTTGTCGATCGCGTCCTGTTTCCGATTCGCGATGCCCAGAAGCGGCCGGTTGCGTTTGGCGGGCGAATTCTGCCGGACAGCCCGGAAACGAACATGGGAAAATACTGGAACAGCCCCGAAAGCACGCTGTTTCAAAAGAGCCGGCATCTGTACGGTCTCGATCAGGCGCGGGATGCCATTTCGAAATCGGACACGGCCGTCGT
The DNA here is from genome assembly GCA_009691905.1 of Planctomycetaceae bacterium. Taxonomy (GTDB): domain Bacteria; phylum Planctomycetota; class Planctomycetia; order Planctomycetales; family Planctomycetaceae; genus SIAF01. The sequence goes on from SIAF01000059.1 coordinate 2,401, forward strand.
GGTTGAGGGCTACACCGATTGCATCATGGCGCACCAGTACGGCTTTTCGAATTTCATCGGCACGCTCGGGACGGCTCTCAACGAAACACACGTGACGCATCTGAAACGATTCGCCCGCAAGGTGGTTCTGGTATTCGATGGCGACGAGGCCGGCCGGATGGCGACCGAACGCGCACTGCCCCGGTTTTTAGCGCAGGAAGTCGATTTGCGAATTCTGATGCTGCCGGGGGGACTCGACCCGGCTGATTTTCTGCTGGAGCATGGGGGCGAGGCGCTGCAAAAACTGCTGGAGAACCCGGTCGAAGCCTGGGATCAGAAATTCCGCCTGACGATCGACCGCTACGGGATGGATTCGATTGACGCCAGGCATCGCGTGCTGGAAGACATGCTCGGCGTTCTGGCGCAGGTGCCGGCTTCGTCGGCAAGCGGGCTGGCCGGCAAATGGCAGGAGCGCGAAAGTGTGATACTGGGGCAGTTGGCGCAGCGCCTGCGGGTTACTGAAGAGGTCGCCCGCCGCCGGCTGACTGACATGCGGGCCGCCGCCGAGCAGCGGGGCGCCCCGGTCGTGCGGGTTTCTGCCGATGATGCCGTTTCGCCACAGCCTTCGGGACCGCTGTTCCCGGCACGACCGTCGCGCGACGAACTGGCGGAGCGCGAGCTGTTGGAGATCATCTTTACCTATCCCGAACGGCTGGCGGAAATTCGGTGCGAAATCAATCCCCGGGACCTGACTCATCCCCTCCTCGCGCGGCTTCTTGACTTATGCTTTGACATTGCCGACCAGCAGGGCAGCCCTTCGTACGAGCGCGTGACGGCCCGACTGGAAGATGCGGCACTGAAAAGCCTGGCCGCACAGATTGACGAGCACGCGCGACAAAAACGAATTGCGCCTGAACTGGTGACACACACGTTGGGGTATTTTCGGCGGCGCCGCGAGGCCCGCCCGCCGGCCACGGCGCCGCTGGCCGGCTCTGGGGGCGACGATTTGTCGGTCGACGGATCAGACCTCGAGTCCAAAAAAAAACTGCTGCGCGCTGCGACCGAACTCCATCGCAAACGCGGATCAAAAACAACGCCGTCATAACTTCCGGGAGGAACTGCCTGTGCATCAGTTGGACGACAACCTCAAGGTGCTGGTCGAAAAAGGTCAGGAGCAGGGCTTTCTGACGTTTTCGCAGGTCAACGATTATCTTCCTGACGAAGCGATCAATCCCGAGAAGCTCGACCATCTGTTGATGTCGCTCGAGGAACTGGGGCTCGAGATTCGCGTCGACCAGTATCAGCCGGCGCGACCCGCCGAAAAGAAGGCCCGCGCCAAGCCCGCGAAAGCCGGCGCCAAGATCAAAGACGCCCACCTCGAAGAAACGTCGAAACGCATCGACGACCCGGTGCGGATGTACCTCACGCAGATGGGCGAAATCCCGCTGCTGACCCGCCCGCAGGAAATCTCGCTGGCCAAAAAAATCGAAGTCACGCGCAAGCGGTTCCGCCGCGATCTGCTCGAAAGCGACTTCGTCATGAAGGCCGCGCTCGAGATCCTGACGCGCGTCCTGAATGCCGAACTGCCGTTCGACCGGACGATCAAGGTCTCGATGACGGAAGGGCTCGAAAAGAGCCAGATTACCGGCCGCATGCCGCACAACCTGCGAACTCTCGAAGAATTGCGCAAGCAGAATCTCGCCGACTTCGCGGTCATGACCGCGGCCGATGCCACGCCGCCTGCGCGAAATGCGGCTCGGGAGGCGCTGATTCTCAGACGGCGCAAGATGGTCACGCTGCTTGAAGAACTCAGCCTGCGGACGCAGCGCTTGCAGCCGTCGATCCGACGGCTGGAGCAGATTTCGGCCCGGATGCTTGAGCTGCAGCGGCAGATCGACGATCTGGGGCACTTGAAATCGGCTCGTGAAGAACGCGCCAATCTGCAGCGCGAGCTGGCCGACCTGATGAACATGACGCTCGAATCGCCCGAGAGCCTCAGGCGGCGAGTCGAATCGGTGCAGGCCCGCAACGCCGAATATGAACAGGCGATGCGCGACCTGTCGGGCGGCAATCTGCGGCTGGTGGTTTCGATCGCCAAGAAGTACCGCAACCGGGGACTGAGCTTTCTCGACCTGATCCAGGAAGGCAACACCGGTCTGATGCGCGCGGTCGACAAGTACGAATACCGCCGGGGCTATAAATTCTCGACGTACGCCACCTGGTGGATTCGGCAGGCGATCACGCGCGCCATCGCCGATCAGGCCCGCACGATTCGCATTCCGGTGCATATGATCGAGACCATGTCCAAACTGCGAAAGGTCAGCAAGACCCTGCTGCAGGACTTCGCCCGCGAGCCGACTCTCGAAGAGACCGCAGCCGCGGCCCAGGTCAGCCTCGACGAAACCCGCCGCGTCATGCGGATTTCACGGCACCCGATCAGCCTCGACCGCCCGGTCGGCGAAAGCGAAGACAGCTACTTCGGCGAATTCATCGAAGACGATTCGACCGACAGCCCGGCCGAATCGGCGGCGCAGGAGATGCTCAAAGACAAGATCGATCACGTCCTGAAAACCCTCACGTATCGCGAGCGCGAGATCATCAAGCTGCGGTACGGCCTGGGCGACGGTTACACCTATACGCTGGAAGAGGTCGGCCGCATTTTCAAAGTCACGCGCGAGCGCGTGCGGCAGATCGAAGCCAAGGCGGTCCGCAAACTGCAACATCCCGTGCGGGCCAAGCAGCTCAAGGGCTTTCTCAACGCGCTGGCCGTTGCCGAGGCGACCGGTTGATCGCCGGCACCGCCGGCGCGGGCGCCCGGCGGTTTTTGTTTTTCGTTCGAGCCTGCTACAATTCGAGGCATGGATAACACGCTGGCAAAGACCGTCGCCGAGATCCATCGGCTGCACCTGCAACTCCGCGAAATCGACGAGCAGGCCGAACGCGGCCCGCGCCAGCTCAAGATTCGTCAGCAGGCCACACAGCAGAAACAAACCGACCTCGAAGCTCAAAAGCACAAGTACAAGGCCTTGCGCGTCGCCGCCGACCAGCGGGGTCTGCAATTGAAGACCAACGAAGTCAAAATCGGCGAACTGCGGATCAAGTTGAATCAGGCGTCGTCCAACCGCGAATTCGACATCATCCGCACCCAGATCGACGCCGACACCATGGCCAACAGCGTGCTCGAAGACGAAATTCTCGACACACTCGAAAAGGTCGATGCAGCCCATATCGCCCTCAAGCAGCTTGAAGCCGCAGTGGCCGTGGCACAAGCCGACGAATTGCGGTTGACAAATGACATTGAGGCGACGCTGCCCGGCCTGCAATCTCAGGGAACCGGGCTGCGTCAGGCGTTGCAATCAGCCGAAGCCGGCCTGCCCGCCGACTTCATCCCCAACTATCGGCGGCTGTCGCAGGCTTACGGCGCCGGCGCCCTGGCCGAGGTCGACGGCAACATCTGCGGCTCGTGCTATGTCAGTTTGCCACCGCAGATGGGCGTTCAGATTCGCGCCGGTCAGGTCCTCTTCTGTAAAACCTGCGGTCGGCTGATTTATGCCCGCGTCGTCAGTGGGTGACGACCATGTCGTCGCCTGAACCTTTGGCGGCCGGCCCGTGCCGCGATCGCCGCCTCAGAAATCGGTCCGCCGCACGTAAAGACAGGTGACCCCCAGCATCACGGCCAGAAACGCCAGGCAACTCCAGACGGGGCCCCAGACGTCGACTTTGACTCGCGTTTGCGCCAGGTCCTGTGCGTTCGGTCCGACGGCCAGCGTCTCCTGATCGGTGATCAGGTACGTCGTCACGTTGTCGATTTCTCCCGGCTTGGGAAAGACGGTGTAGATCGGGACGATGCCGTAGCGGTAAACGCGTTCGAGGATTCCCAGTGTCGGCGCGCGGCGCTGGTCGACCTGAAACGGATCGAGTTGATAGCCGGTCACGCGCGTCCCGCGGTCGGCGACCAGCAGATGATCGGGGCCGTCGAAGGTCGCGGCCGAAACATCCCGCTGCCCCGAAATGGAGAGTTCGACCGGCTTGTTGTCGCGGGTGTCGTAAACCCACAGCCGATTGTCGTGGAACAGCACCGAAAGCCAGCGCCCTCCGGGGGCGGCGGCGGCAAACCGCGGAGCGTTGCCCCCCGCCGGCTTGAACTCGGCCCGCAGGCCCAGGTCGGCCGCATCGAGAATCAGCACGCGCCCGTCCGATAGGGCCAGCAGCACCGTCTGATTTCCGAAGGCGCTCACGGCAGCGGTCGCCTTCTTCACGTCAGGCAGCTCTTTTTCAAGCTTACGGGTGTATTTACCGTCGACATCGGGCTCAAGCAGCAGCACTTTGCCGCGATCCCAGATGGCAATCGCTCCGCTGGCAGAATTCAGGGTCGATGCCGCCGACGAATCGAGTTGCAGCGCGGGTTCAGGCCCGGCCGCGACGAATTTTTGAGGGGGGTTGTCGCCGTCGACAGCTCCCTCGGGATCGACTGTGAGTCGATAAACCGCGCTGGCGCCGACGACCAGTACCTCGCCCTTCCCGTTAACAAACAAGCCGGTGGCGCCCGCCGGCGGATTGGGGCCTTTGGTTCGCTTCCAACCCTCAGCGCGGAGGCCGACGTGCAACGTGGGCGACGGGCCGAACAGACTGAAACCACCGCGCGGCGGGGTTTGAATCGCCAGCAGCCGATCTCCCTGGGGATCGTAAATCGGCCCCAGCAGCGGCTGCGGGACCATCAGACCGCCCGGCCCCGCCCGTTGCGTCGCCGACGAGAAGACTTCCTGCCAACTGGTCGATTCGGCTTTCCATTCGCGGGTCAACCCCTGTTCGTTGACCCCCAGCAGCGCTTCACCCGCCGGAATAATTTTGACGATTCGATTGGGATTGATTCCAAGCTGCTCAATCAGGCCCTTGGTGAAGCCCACGACGAAGCATGACACCCAGAACAGAATGGAAACGACCACCGATACGATCGCATTGCGCCACACCACCCCCGCCAGCGCCGAGACCGAATAATAGATGGCAAACAGAAACAGAAAGATTGGGATACACAACAGGATTCGTCCATTCCACATTTCGAACCGCAGCCCCATGATCAGCCACAGCCCGACGATGAACTGCGCCGCGATGAGCGCGATAAAAGCGCAGCCTCCGGCGAACTTGGTCAAAAACAGCAGCGAGCGTGAGACCGGCTTGCTGAGTAAGAGGTCAATCGCACCCGGCTCGTAGGTTTGAGGAATGATTGACGAGGTTACGAGAATCGCCGTAAAGACCCCGAGCGTCCCCACGAAAAAATTCATGATTACCACAAGAATCATCTTGAGAATCGGCGTGGCTTGCTCGCGGCTGATCGGAAAAGGCTTCCAGGGCGCATCAAACCCCAGGTAGGTCATGTAGAGCGCCTTCGGCTCGGCTTTGGCCGCATCCGGATTGGTCGAATCGGCCGTTTGGGGATCGGTCACAGTCGTTTGGGCCACGGTGGGCGGCGCCGGCGGGGGCCCCTCGCGAAGCCCCATCGGAGCCGCCAGCAGCAGGACCACGGTCGTCACGATCAACAAGATCCACAGCACCCGCGAGGCGAGCGCTTCGCGGAACGAGTCTTTGAGAACGGCAAAATAGGCGCGCATAGTGACCGGCTGGCCCGTGGTGTTCGGGGATCAAGACGAAGAGGAACTCGGCGGGGCCGAGGCGGGGTCGTCCGCCACGATTTCCAGAAAGGCTTCTTCCAGTGTGTCGCGCCGCCGCCCCAACCCGACAATGCTGACCCCCGCCTGCCGCAGGTCGTCAACGCATTCGTCGACCTGCGGTTGGTGGTCCAGCCCCAACGCGACGCGATACTGCCCGGCTTCCATGGCGGTCCATTGGGCAATCGGCCGGTCGCCCAAGGCCGTACGAATGATCGATTCCGAGCCGATCAAGGTCACCTCGACGTCGGAGCGGCCCCCCTGGGTGAGATCTTTGACCAGTCCTTCGCGGCGCAATTCGCCCTGGACCAGAATGGCCACCCGATCGCAGATCAGTTCGATCTCCTGCAACAAATGGCTGTTGATGAAAATCGTCTTGCCTTCGGATTTGAGCCCCTGCAACACTGCTCGCATATCAGCGCGCCCCACCGGGTCGACGCCGTCAGTCGGCTCATCGAGCATCAGTAATTCGGGGTCGTGCATCAGGGCCTGCGCCAAACCCAGCCGCTGCTGCATCCCCTTCGAGAATTTCTTGACAGGGGTTTTGCCCCAGCCCGTCAATCCCACGTTCTGAAGCAGCTCTGGGGTTCGTCGCCTGATGTCACGGATCGGCATCCCGCTCAGGCTGCCGTAGTACTCCAGCGCCGTGTTGGCCGTGTGATGACGGGGAATGCGATGATGTTCGGGAAGATATCCCACGCTGCGACGCCCGATTCGATCGCCAACGGGCCGCCCCAGCAGTGAGGCTGAACCGCCGCTCTTGCGAACGATGCCCAGCAGAATCTTGATCAGTGTGGTCTTCCCGGCGCCATTCGGGCCCAGCAATCCGAAAATCGTCCCCCGTTCGATCTGCAGCGAGACCCCCTTGAGCGCCTCGATGCGACGCCCCCTGAAAAACCCATCGCGATAGGTTTTTTGCAGCGATTCGACCGAAATCGCGGGGGATTGTGTCATTCTCTGTTGCCCGAACCGGATGCGGAATGAATTTGTTAACGCCATCGACCGACGAATGGATCAACGATTTCACCCGGATTCGGGTGGCAGTCCGGCAAAGCCGCCGCAGACGCGTTGTCTGCCTCGCGATCATACGGCGGCGTTCCGGTGCCGTCAAAGCGGGTGGGGGGCCGGGGTAGTCGTCCCTTTTCCGTCCAGATCGCACTTTCGGGTTATCGTGCGGAATTGACGTAAGTCGGAATGGATGAAATCGAGCGATGTTCGACGACGGCGGGTCATTCATTCCGCCGGAACCATGTCGTGATCCATGCTGCGAATCCGAACATGAGCACAATCGCTCCGACCCCCGCGGCGAGTCCCCCAACTTCCCGCTCCCCAACGGCAAGCATAATGCCACCAGCGACAGCAATGATTGATGCGCTAATCAGCTTTGCGCCGCGGTCTTGCAGGGGCTGTTTTTGATTGGTGCTCATGCCCCCGATTGTACCACGGAGGGCGGGAGGCGGGAAATTGCTATTCGGGAACGAACTCAAGCGTCGTATCAAGGGTGGCAGCCACGCGGAACGACTCCCTCAATGTCTTGATCCCGCGTCCGCTGACCATGATTTTTACCCGATATTCCCCGACTGGCCATGGCGCGGGCCGTTCTCCGAATCTAGAGAAACGGCCAGTCAGCATGAAACGAAATTGGGCGAGAGGAAACCATAAGAAGGCCAAGACACGCTCGGCTCATTCTGGTTCGCGCATCAATCGAGGCTGGCAAGAAACTCTTCGTGAGTTGCGCCTGAATCTTTAATCAGGCCGCGCAGCGTTCCCGTTTTCAGGTCCTTATTTGCATGAACAGGAACGGTAAGAAGGGCCTCGTGGCCATCCTTCTTCATCATCACGTGCGATCCATTGGTTCGCACTTGAACGAACCCAAGTCGCTCGAATGCCTTCACGGCCTTTTTGCCACTGATCGACGGGATGCTAGACATCCACGATAATCCAGCGTTCCATGCTCCCCTTCTGGCGGTCGACGACCTCAACATCCCTCCACGGAATGTCCTGTTTGAGATCAGCGTATGCCTGAATTGCGCCACGAAAGGCTTCTGCGATGTTCTGCAACGCCTCTTCTTCGGTATCCCCTTGGCTTATGACCCCAGGAAGTCGTATCGCGAAAGCGGAGAATCCCCCATCATCTTCAGGGATCAACAACGTCTTGCACTCGTAGGTTCCAGAAGAAAAAATCCGCAGTTCAAACTTCGCGATTTTTGACAAAGGCGCGCCGCGGCCCGGATCAACGGCGTAAAGCGGTTTAGCCATCATGGTGTTCACCAATTTGTTGCTCTTTCACAGTAATGCGAAACGATCCCATCGGATCGTTTTCGTTCCACAGTAATTCCAGCGCGAAGACGCCCGACTTTGTCGCTGGGAGAGCGGGCAGCGGGATTACAATCTCGACTGGCGAAAGCGGGTCTTTGCACTCGACTTTTATTTCACCTTGAAACACGACCGAATCATCGCTCAAATCGACGTAGCGCAGAACAAATCTCTGCTCTCCGTGGACGCTGGTCAAATTTGCATAGGCGAACGGAGAGCCGGCGTTATATCCACCGGGCATAGTCGGCAACTGACCAGTGTTTTGTTCGACCGCCGCTTGGAATGACTCAGTGCGTATGAAATTGATCTGGCTGAAAATCCCGACGACAATCTTCTTTTGCGTTACGGCGTCGGTGTAAACGCGATCTGCGACCAAAAGGGCCTGAAGAATCGGCTTCACAAGGGATGTTCCGTCGGAGGAATGGCGCGCGATCTGTCATTCAGCCTAGCGATGCGCGGCGGCCGAAACCACCGAGTCGGCTTCCCGAATTCAATTCCATGCTGAACATTTGCTATCGCAAGTGGAAAACTCGCGGAAATCCTCAACGCAAACATGAGTCGGCCGATCAGCTGGCCAATTGGTCATTCGGATACCAGAGGGCGGCGCGGTGAAGCGGGTTCGGGTTGTAACGATTTCGTGGATTCTCCACAACGGCCATACCCTTCCCGCCACCCCTCCCACCGCAGTAGACTGCCGGCACCGCTCGATTCCCACTTACGTCGTCGTCTCAGACATTCCGTATTTATCAAAGTGTACCACTACCGGGGGGCCGGCGCGTCGTCCCGCACGCCTGGCGTTTCGGCGATCGGCCTGCGAGCCGCTGCAAAGGCACGCCGATTGCCGCGCCGCTCAGGGATATCCCCGATTCCAGCGTTTCCACAGTTTCCAGCGGCTGGTCAGAATCACTGCCGGGACACAGCCGATGCGCGCAATCGCCAGCTTGTCGTGCCGCGTGCTCTCGTCCTTTTCGAAGACGAATTCAACGTTACCGCGCGTGGCGACGACCAGGCTCGCCGGCACTCGCCATTCGAAGGTCAACACGCCGTTGCGCCAGGCCGCATCGGCGCGTTCCAGAGGTGTATTTGACGCCCGGGCCGAGAACCCGTCCAGGACGGCCTGACTCCCCGCGTCCCGGACATGCACAAACAGACGATATTCATGCACATTCGGATTCAACCTGACCAGTGTGCTCGCCGAACGACCATCGGCAAATTGTCGAATGGGATTGCGCTGGTTGTCGTGCTCCCGCAAACCCCAGCCGCAGCCGTTCCCGGCCTCGTCGGCCGTCACATCGAACGCGTAAACCGGCTTGGTCTCGGCGAACACGCGTCGGCGATGATGGGCATCGACGTCGCCGGCGGTGACGCCGCCGCACAATTCCCGCAGTCGCGCGCCGACGGTGTTCGAGCGGACAACCCCGCGGGCATAGATTTTCTCATCGATCGGGCTGTATCCCGCGAGCTGTGCGCGCAACTCCGACTCGGAAGAATCGGCCCGGGTCGGCGCGCCGAAATCGTGAATGCGCGCCAGCGGCGGGGGAGAGGGCCAGCCGCGGGTGGCGGCCACGAGCAGCAAAAACTCGTGGAGCGCCGAGTATTCGCCCACGAGGTCGATGGAGTCGACGAACGTAGTCGCGCGCTGCCACTGCCGCCGGCGCATCTCCTGCAGCTCGGGATCGTCGTCGTCGAGTTCGACCGAACTGGCGTCTTCACTTTCGGTAGCGCCCAGTCGCCGCGCGAGGGTGTCGCGAAAAAACGGGCGCAGGCTCGGGAGTCGCTGCTTGATGGCCGAGATGAAATCGATCTCCCGAAACAGCTCGGTCATCTCAGCGGCGCGCGCTTTGTCGAGTGCATCGTCGCCTCGCAGCGGATCCCCCTGCAAAAGATGGGCGCGATCGGCTTCCCAATCGTTCATCGGCGCCAGCCGGCGATGATGATACGCCGAGACCGCCATTTCCACGGGATCCCGAAAAATGGTCATCCACTGCGCGTCCCCCGGAAAGCGCTCGCGCTGGCGCCCGAGAATGTGGCCGGCGAACAACCGATAGCGATGCGTCGACCCTTGCAGAATCTCGAAATCAACCGTGTTACGGCACGGTGCGACCTCGGCCTCAGCGAACATCGACTCTAACCACATGATCGCCGAAGCGCCGCCGGTTTTGGGGATGTGCAGCAAGCACAGGGGGGGTGCGGCGGGGAGCGCCGAAAAGGGGGGCACCGACACGCCGCGCTCCGCGAAGGCGGCCGCGACGCGGCGATTCTGCTCGATGGCGACGCGACCGGCCTCTACCAGCATGCCCTCTCCCGGGAGACATCGTCGCTGACGGCTGGACGAACGAATTAACCCACCGCCTCCGGCGATCGACGCGCTTTCCAGGACTCCGAATGCAACGCGCCGGTTGGCTCCGGCAACGTGGTTTCGGTCACGCAGCACCCGTCCCAGGCCGCAAAGCGCGTGCCAGCCGCGAAAACTCTCACCGTTTGCGTATTTCGCACAGCCGAAGCCGGTTGTCAAGCAGAAAACTTGACGGGCCTTGCGAGGAAAAAAAACGCCCACCATCCATTGCTGAAAGGCGGGCGTGCCAGCGTGTCGCGGGTGCGGGCCAACGCCCAACGTCACTTGGCATGGGAAATATATGCATTCGACCGGCGAGCGAACATCGGGAAAAACCCGATGCTCGTTTACAGCAGTGCCTGCATGTGGCATTCGACACAGTCGGCGAGTTTCTCGATGTTGTATCCCCCTTCCAGCAGGCTCACGATCTTCCCGCCGCAATACTGGTCGGCGACCTGCCCGACGAGTTTTGTCAGCGGTTCGAAGTCTTCGGTTTCGAGGCCCAGCGAGCCGATCGGGTCGGCGGCATGCGCGTCGAAACCGGCACTGATCAGAATCAGCTCGGGCTGACACTTCGCCGCGGCCTGTTCGAGCGTCGTCTGAAATTTCTCGCGGAACGCCTGACGGGTGGTGCCGTATGCCAGCGGAAGATTAAACTTCGTCCCCAGGCCGTCCCCCTGTCCGGTTTCGTGGGCAGCGCCCGTGCCGGGATAAAACGGCGAGCGATGCACCGAGAAGAACCAGGCATCGCCCGATTGATAGAAAATATCCTGCGTCCCGTTGCCGTGGTGCACGTCCCAGTCGACGATCAGCAGCCGTTTGAGCCGGTGCTGCACCAGCGCGTGCCGGGCTGCGACGGCGACGTTGTTGAACAGGCAAAACCCCATCGGCGCTTCGACCAGCGCGTGGTGGCCCGGCGGTCGGACCAGACACACCGCCCGGGGTGCTGCGCCCGTGACGACGGCGTCGACCGCCGCGACGGCTGCCCCGGCAGCTTTGGCGGCGACCTCATACGATCGGCGGCTGACGACGGTATCGGCCTCGATTCGCCCCCCCCCTTTGGCGGCGAAGTCGCGAACATGGTCGAGATAGGCGGGATCGTGGACCCGTTCCAGTTGTTCCCGATTTGCCGGGGCAAACTCACCGGGCGCATAGCGCGCTTTCACAGGACGGTCGGCCAGCCAGGCGTACAGATGGCGCAATCGCTCCGGAGATTCGGGGTGGTCGCCGGTGCGGTGCTCGAGAAAATCGGAATCTGCGTAAAGCTGCGGCGCAGGGGGCGGTTTCATGGCGTAAACTCAGGCAGTCAACGGGAAAAAACTTGACATTCGATAAGCCGAGTTGTTAGGGTAGGTTCAGGAGTTCGGAGACGGCATTTCGCGGCGGGGACGACTCGCGGATCATCAAATCGGCAGCAGCGAACATTCTGATCGACGCTTTCATTTCCCTTCTTTTTCTTGTGAAGCGTAGCGTTGCCCCCCGATGCGAATGAATTCGATGCGAAAACCTTCGATGGGCTGCGCTGAACAAAGCGACGTGAGAACCCTCTCGATCGGCCACCCCGATAGTGCGGGTGTTGGCTTTCTGCTTGCCTGACTGGTATCTTACGCATTGATTCTATCGCTTGTTCGGGACAGCCGCGACGCAACTTTCAACGATCAGGGCCTCGGAACCGCGAGTCAGGATTCTCTCCCCGTGCCTCTCCAGAACCTCCCCATGTCTCATCCGAGCCCTATGTTTTCACTAAACGGCCGGCGGCGTGCCGCAGCGCTCTGGCTGTTTGTCGGCATGCTGGCGTCGAGCCTCTGCCTTCCCGATTCGCTCTATGCCCAAGCACCGGCGGGTGGTGGCAAATCGAAGGGGGGCAAGGGGGTGCCCGGTGGCGGAATGATGCCCGGTGGCGGAATGATGCCCGGTGGCGGAATGATGCCCGGTGGCGGGATGATGCCCGGAGGCGGGATGATGCCGGGAGGCGGGATGATGCCGGGGAGTGGCATGATGCCCGGTATGCAGAAGGCCAAGAAAAAGAAAAAAGCGGGCGGGAAGGGAGTCGAGGGGGACGAGTCGTCCGACCCCGACAAGCTCCCTTTGGGATACGTGGTCCCTCCCGAGCCCCCGTCGTGGTTGAAAACCGACGATGAATGGCTGTTCGACCCGTTTGCGGTCGACGACACCAATTTGAGTAAGGCCGCGAAAAAGAAGGCCGAAGACAAAAAACGCCGCGAAGCCATCAGCCGCTACAAAGACTTGCTCGCCAAGGGTGAATTTACAAGCGATGTCGACAAAGAGAAGCAATTGATCTCGGAAGTGATCCAGTGGAAGCTGGCCGAGATGACGCGCCGCGAACTGAAGTATCGCGAGGCGGCGTACAAGAAGCGCGAAGAGCTGTTTAAAGAGATGCGCGATTCCGGCAACAACAAAGGCGCCAAGCGCGACGTGCGAAAATACGCGATGCAGGTCGTCGCCGAACACTCGCCGAAACTATTCGCGTATCATCTCGTGGCCCGGCTGAATGCGGCGATTCTGCTGGCCGACATGTCGGAACTGAACGAGACCGATGCCGACGGCCGCAACCCGGCCGTACGCTGCACGAAGGCCGCGCAGCCGTTGATCAATCTGCTCGATCAGGTGGATGCCGAGAGTCACAAGCAACCCGATGTGGTACGCGTGTGGGCCGTTCTAGGACTGGTTCGTATCGGTTCGGTTCCCGAACTCAAGCCGGCGCTCAAGAATCAGATTGTCGAGACGCTTGTGAAGAAGTTGGCCGAAAGTGCCGGCGATCATGAATGGCTGCAAATGCGGCTGGCCGAGGGACTGGGGACGCTGGGTGTCATCTACAGCAATGTTGACAAGCGGCCCTTCGTCCCGCAGGTGCTGGCCGAGGTCATGGTCGATCCCCGGCGATCGTGGATCGTGCGCGCCGAGGCGGCCCAGTCGCTGGGACGGCTGCAGTTCGATCGCGACATCGACCTGAGTCTGATCGCCAATCAAATTGCCCACCTCGCCGAGCAGATGGCCCAGGCGTATCAGAAAAATCCCGAGCGCGCGAGCTGGAAACTCAATTTCATCAAGCTCTACCTGGCCTTCAAGCCCGGCAACGAAGACGATGCCTCGAAAGGCCGCGGCTTGTTGACCCAGGTCGAAAACAAGTCGGCCCTGGCGTCGCATAAGGCCACCGTCCAGGGGGCTTTCGGCGTCGTGCTGCCCCTGGTCGAGCATGTTCTGAATCCCGGCAACGGGGTCGATGAGCCGTTAACGACGTTGAAGGCCTGGCTCAAGAACAACCCTGTGCGGACCACTCGAATTTCCGACTCTGAGAAACCGATTATCAGCGAACAGTCTCCCGATGTGCCGCCGGCGGGCGGGGCCAACGCCTCAGCCGGTTGAGGCATCGCCGCGTCTGTGTTCGGACCACGCGCCGCGTTGCGTCGGGTTCTCTCTCTCGTGCTTTATCCGACAGGTGCTTCGATGCGCAAGTTGCTTTCCCGGTTGTTGGTGATCGTCGCCGCCTGCGTGGCTACCGGCACGGCCTGCGTGGGGACCGGCACGGCTCAGGCGCAAATTCTGATTTGGAGCCTGCCTGAAGACGAAGGGGCCTGGGTACGATTCGAAGGCAACTACAAGCAAACTCAGTCGCGTCCCCAATCGAACGCGGGCGACGAAATGCTGGGCTGGCGCAGCGAATTGTCGATCAGTTCGGTCGGGCGAACGATGGCCGAGTTTGAGGGAGCCGAAGTCCCCTGCCGCTGGGTCGAATTCAAAACCGTCACCAAAGTCGACGATCTTGAAAAACCGGCCGGCCCGGGGGGGACTTACCTTTACAAAGTATTGATTCCCGAGAGCAAAGTGATTGGCGAACCGAACGATCCCGAAGGAATTGCCGTGACGTTTCTGCCGATCGTCAAAGGCTATCGCAAGGTCGGGGCCCGTGAGGTCGAGACTGTCTCAGAGCAGGCTCTGGGGGTTTATCCGACCATCGCGCCCGTGACCTATTATCCCGATCTCAAGCAAGACCTGGCAGAGCCGGCAGAACTCTCGCTGCTATTGGCCACCGAACCGATTGCCACTCGCGCGTTCAAGGGTAGCCGCACACTGCAGAACAACCTGACCCGCTCGATCAATTCGGCAGTGCTATGGCGCAGCGACGCCGTTCCCTTCGGACTGGCGAAATTTCAGGTGACTCTGACCCGGGAAGAAAAAGGGCTGAGCGCCAGCGCCGACGAATTCAAGCGGCGATCGCTGGTCGAAATCGACATGTCGGCCATCAAACAGGGCGTGGGGGCCAAAAGCGAACTCCCCGAGAGCAACTAGCGCGGCACCCTCGGAAAAGCCCCAAAGGGGCCGAATCGCGATTCCTGCGCCGCGTCACTTCTTTTTGCCGAGCCTCTCCAGCTTGCTCTCACGGTCCCGCCACGGACTGTCGAGTTTCTTGAGGTGCTCGTTGAAAAAGGCGAGCATCGTCTGCTCGAATTTACCGCCGCGGCTCCCCAGAAGTTGCGTCCCGCGCAACTTTCCGTCGAAATCGTATTTGTACATCCGTTTGTCGTCTTCGGCACGAACTTTCAATTGATCGAAGATCACCTGGGCCTGGCCTTTGTCGTCAGGATCGTCTTTGCTGAAGCACACCAGAAAGGCAATCCCCCTCCGCGGATCGCGGAGCTCTTTGACGATCTTTGAGATTTTGAGCCCCTGAAAACTGGTTTGTGGTGAAATCAACACGAGCGCGCGAACGTCCTGACCTCGGGGCGTTTGAAATCCGGGTTGGCCGTCGTTATGCGGAGACTTGTTCCAATCAACGGCCGCGTATTCGAACGCCACGCTGGCCCCCATTTCGGGGCCGACAATCCCCAGTTTGTTCATGTTCAGGTTTCCGGCCTGATGCTCTTCGTAAATGAAGTTCTTGACGGCCGCCATGTCGTATTCAACCATCGCCTTGTAATCGGCGGGTTTCAATTCCGGGCCGGCGGCGACTTTGCCTGCCTTCTTTTTGTCGTGGCCCTGGTTGGCATTCCCGCCGGCCGTCGCTCCGCCGGCTTTGCTCTCGCCGTGATGACGCAAGTCGACGGTTACCACGGCAAAGTCCTCATGCTGCAAAAGCTCGGCGAACCCGTTCGTGCCTTCCCACAGCAGTCGATTGCCGTCGCTCATGTGCAACAGGACGACGACCGGCGAGTTCTTGCCCGCATTCGAACGATAGTACGTGATGTGAATCGCGCCGCGATCTTTGGTCTGCAGCGACTTCCGCTCGGGGGCGACTGCCGGCTCGTCCGATTTCTTGTCTTTTTGAGCGGCGCGACTGTCGTTGACCGGGGGGCCCCACAACCCGCACAGAAGGGCGAGTCCCACTGCGGCGAAGCACAGGCGCGAACGCCATGACGCTGAAGCGCGAAGCATCGATTTCTCCCGTAGCACGCCGGAGAACTCCGGCAGATGGGTGCCCGTGACGTAACCCGGTAGCCAACTTCATTCTACGAGCCATTTCCGGGCGGGTCAACCCGATTGCACGAGGGTCGAAATTGAATGCCGTCCCGATTCTGCTATCGTGGACGGGGTTTCCAGCCCCAATCCATTTTCCGCCATGCCCGACTTCCCGCTCCCCGCCGTCGTCCTGTTGAGCGGCGGACTCGACTCAACCACGACACTGGCCATGGCCCGCGCGCAGGGGTTCGAACTCAACGCCATGACGTTTCGTTACGGGCAGAGGCACCGCGTCGAAATCGATGCGGCGCGGCGGATCGCGACGCAATTCGGCGTCGCACGGCACGAGATTGTCGATATCGACTTGCGGGCCTTCGGAGGCTCGGCCCTCACCAGCCATCTGGCGGTTCCCAAAGCGCGCAGCATCGACGAAATGGCGACCGGCATTCCCGTGACCTACGTCCCGGCCCGGAATACGATTTTTCTGTCGTTTGCCCTGGCCTGGGCTGAGACTCTGAATGCCGGCGACCTGTTCGCCGGCATGAACGCCGTCGATTACAGCGGCTATCCCGACTGCCGGCCCGAGTACATCGAAGCCTTCGAGCGAATGGCGAACCTCGCCACCAAAGCCAGCGTCGAAGGGCGAGTTCGCGTCAGGATCCACACGCCATTGATCCGCTGGTCGAAGGCCGAAATCATTCGACACGGGTTGTCGCTGGGAGTCGACTACAGCCTGACCACGTCGTGTTATGACCCCGACCCGGTGACCGGCGCTGCCTGCGGCGAGTGTGATTCATGCCTGTTGCGAAAAAAAGGCTTCGCCGAGAACGGGTTGTCAGACTCGATTGCGTATGTCTGACGATGTAGGGTTCGAAGCGGCATCGCGACCGAGCCGACTTGCCTCAGTGGTCCGTTTCGCATTCAACCGTCGCCACACAAACGGCAGTAATCCGTGGACGGTCCACTACCGTTTTTTTCCCGTCGGCGCAAACAGCTTCTCGTTAATCGGCTTGACCGGTTCACCTTTGGCGGCAACCTTGACGGGCACCTTCAAGGTCAGCGTTTTCTGCGGCAGGCACTTGGCGTCATTGCAGGCCTGGTAGGTGACTTTGATCGTCAGCTCGTCTTTCTTCGCGGCGGCGTCGGCGGGAATCTCCAGCAAACCCTGAAGTGACACCTTTCCGGAATATTGCAGTGTGGGGGGGTCGCCTTCGTCACGCGGCACTTTTTCGCCGGCGGGGTATTTGACCTTCGTCAAGTGGGCACCCAGCTCAGACGTGACCAGCAATTCGGTGGCCTGGGCGAAGTCGTCGCCAGCCGGGTTAGCGTGAATGTGCCAACCTTTGGCAACCTGCAACTGAACGAGAACCTTGCAGATGCCGCCCGGGGGCAACCGATCGATCGACAGGAAGGCCATCCCTGTGACGATTTCGGGCGTCTTGCCGGCTTTGCCGCCAGGAGTTTTAGGTCCCGGTTTCTCGGCGCCGGCGGCCAGCAGAATACCCGAGTCGGGTGCGATCCCCAGGCGTGGGCGCGGGGTCTCGTTGCGACTGGTCGAGGGGACGCTGGTGTCGACGTATTCGGCCAGCGCCAAGGCCATGTTGGTCAGGCCGCCGGGCGAATCGTCCATCAGCGGGACAAACAGTTCGAGGCATTCACGGGCGCGGTCGCGATATTTTGCGTCGTGGGTCATCGACGAGAGCCGCAGTAAATTGCGGACCGTCACGCTGTTCCCCGAGGGAAGCACCGAGTCGTAGGCGTTTTTCGTGCGGGTCAGCAACTTCTCGTGATCGTTCGAGGTATAGAAGCAACCCTGGCCGGCCTCATCCCAGAACAATTGAACCTGCAGGTCGGTCAGCCGTTGTGAGGCGTGACCCCATTTTTCGTCGCCAGTCGCCAGTTGCAGCGCGAGCAGCCCATCGATCAAAAAGGCATAGTCGTCGAGGTACCCGTCGAGCCGGGCCTGCCCGGCGCGGTAGCTGCGATGCAGCCGGCCTTTCTCGTCGCGCATTTCGGCGAGGATGAACTCGGCGGCCTTGGCGGCTGCGGCAACGTAATCGGGTTTCTCGAAGATCACCCCCGCGTGCGCCAGGGCCCGAATCATCAAGCCGTTCCAACTGACGAGAATTTTGTCGTCGCGGGCCGGCGCGCGGCGTTCCTGGCGGGCCGCCAGTAGCTTGCGTTTGATCGTTGCCAGGTCGCGTTCGAGCTGCGGTGCCGAGCGTTTGAGTTGTGCGGCCGAGTCGTCAATCGACTGCTTCATTTCGAGAACGTGCCCGATTTCGAAGTTGGGTTGGCCGCCGGTTCCGAACACGACCCGGCCGACCGCCTGTTCATCGGGCGAAAGAACTGCGGTGAGTTGCGCGTCGGTCCAGACGTAGTAGAGGCCTTCGACGCCATCGCTGTCGGCGTCCAGCGCCGAGTAGAACCCTCCACGCGGATCAGTCATCTCGCGAAAGACGAATTCGATAATTCCTTCGGAGACGGCGCGGTAATCGGGCTGGCGAGTGTGGCGAAACGCCTCGGCGTAAACATCGGCAAGCTGGGCGTTGTCGTAGAGCATTTTTTCGAAGTGCGGGACGCGCCAGAAGCGATCGGTGCTGTAACGGTGAAAGCCTCCGCCGACGTGATCGTAAATTCCTCCGGCTGCCATGCGATCGAGCGTGTGGCGCAGCATCGTCGCCGCCGTTTCACCGTCGGGGCGCTTGGCCTCGTACTGCAACAGCGCCAGCTTGGTGGGGACCGGAAACTTGGGCCGATCGGGCGCCCGCTTATCGAAGCCGAAGCCTCCATATTCCGAGTCGTATCCGGCCTGCAGACTTTTGACGACCGGCGCAACCAGGCTGCGCTCGAGTGCGGGAGGTTTCAGCGCCGTTCTCGGGCGGCTGGCCGCACGCACGGCATCGGCCAGAATGTCGGCATTGGCCTCCATCTGCTTGCGACTGTCGCGCCACGATTCGGCGACCTTTTTCATCAGCGTGAGAAACCCGGTGCGACCTTCTTCGTCCTGCGGGGGGAAGTATGTTCCGCCACCCAGCGGTCGGCCGTCTGCGGTCAAAAAGATCGACAACGGCCAGCCTCCCGTTTGCTGCGAACGGATCGCCTGAAAGTACATCTGCAGGGCGGTCATATAGATGTCATCGAGATCGGGGCGCTCTTCGCGATCGACCTTGATGTTGACGAAGTGCTCGTTCATGTAGCGGGCGATCTCGGGATCGGAGAATGCCTTTTTCTCCATGACGTGGCACCAGTGGCAAGCGCTGTAACCGATGGAAAGAAAAATCGGCTTGTCGTCCTGGCGGGCCTTCTCCAGGGCTTCGGGGCCCCACGGGTACCAGTCGACGGGATTGTGGGCATGGGCCAGCAGGTAGGGACTGGTCTCGCGAGCCAGCCGGTTAGAGGGCCCTTTCGCCCCGAGTTGGGGGGGAGTCGAATCGGCATCCCCTTCGGGCAGCCAGCAACCGCACCAGCACAGCGTGGCAGCGCCCAGCAGGGCCGCACGGAGAACGACGAGCGACCATTGCCCCCGATCGAGACAGTCGCCGCGTCTGAGCTTTGGAAGAGCCAGTCGATTGGGCGTCACCGATATTTGCATGGTTCGTCCCTGAATTTCGGGAAGTCTCGAATCCATTTTTTGCGCCCCGTTGGTCGTTAGGCCCGCTTGGTCGTTAGGCAACAGTGGCACGGCCGGGAGTCTCGCTCGCGCGACGTTGCGGGTCGCCGGGGTCGGATCCCGATAATCGCCGCAATCTTAGCCGGAATGGCGAATTCTGTCGCTAGGAGTTTTATTACCTTCGGTCCGCCGGGTGTACGACGCACTTTGCGCGGGCATACCCTCTGTGCTATGAAGCATGCATAAGAATCGACGGATCGATTCTCCCCAAGTCGAATAGGAGTCCAAGGATGGCGAGGAATCGTGAAAAGCTCAGTGAGCGGGTCAAGCAACGGA
>SIAF01000060.1 GCA_009691905.1 Planctomycetaceae bacterium
CCCTCCGTGAGACCTCGGTGATTAGACGCTGAGGGCCAAGAGGCTGGCGCAAATGCCGTGCCGTCGGTTGCGGAATTTCCCGTTCCGGCGAATTTTCTTGTGTATAAGGATGAGAGCGGAGCTTGGGAACGAGGAAGTGGACTTGAGTCCACACGACCATGCGCTACGCGTCCCTCACCTGCAGGTGATGAACCCAGGCCGGGGGCAGGTTGACGAACACCCAGTCGCGGAGGATGCCGTGCGTGCGCTGGTACTCCTGCAAAACGACCTCCAGTTCGCTCAACCGCCGGCGGCCGGCCGAGTTCGAGACCAGCTTCCGCAGCGGCCGCATGTACATGTATTCGAAGTACGACAGCACGCCAGTGGGCGTCAGCAGCCGAAAGAGGACTTCGAAAATCTCACGCACCAGCGGCGGCGGAAAATTGTTGAACGGCAGGCCGCAAACGATGTAATCGTACGGCACATCGCTGCGAAATTCCTGAATCGGGCACTGGTGCACGGTGGCGCGATCGGCAACCCGACGATAGTGCGGATCGTCGGCGAACCGGCGTCGCAAGACGTTGACAAAACTTGGATTGAGTTCGACGAGGTCGAGGGCATCGTCGGGCTTCAAGAGGCGTACGATTCGCCGCGTGACCGCCCCCGTCCCAGGGCCGACTTCCAGCACGCGGACCGGGCCGCGATGCCGCTCGATGGGCCTCGTCAAGGCCCTGGCCAGAAACCGGCTGCTGGGGGCGATGGCGCCCGTCGTTTCGAACCGCTGCCGGTACTGCCGCAGAAACTCGACGTGCTCGCCGACAAGGCGTTTCATGATTGCGCCTCGAACTCGGCCTTGCGCTGGGCAGCGCCCGCCTGCATCTGCCCGGCGATGTCGAGATGCACCAGCTCGCTCCAGGCGTTGAGCAGGGCTTCGTAGATCGGGCCCGGGCGGCCGGTGCCGATCGGGCGGCCGTTGATTTTCGTAACCGGCAGCAGGCAATACGGCGTCGACGATGTGAACGCCTCGTCGGCATTGATCACATCGTACGTCTGAAAGTCGCGCTGCTCGAATTTCAAGTCCAGTTGGTCGGCCAGCTCGGCGACCACCTGCTGGCTGATTCCAGGCAGCGTGTTTCGGCTGGTCGGAGTCATGATCCGCCCCGACTGCACGATGAAGAAATTCGCGGTGCTCGTTTCGCTGATGTTGTCCTGCCGATCGACCAGGAGCGCAATCGCTTTGGGATCGACCAGACGCGCTTGCTCATCGGCCAAATACCAGTGCATGCGACTGCGGGATTTGATCTTGGGATCGAGGCACTCCGGCGGCAGGTGCCTCGCGCTGGGTGTCACCACGTGCTGACCGGCGGTGTATTTTTCGAACCACAACTCGAACGGTAGTGGAAACGTATGCACGCAGATCGTCGGCTTGTTATGAGTGGCCAGGCCGGCCAGACCGGTGTAGATGAGACTCGTGCCGGCTGTGATAAACACAGACACACCCAGATCGTGGTGTTCCGGGACAAGTCGCGCATTGTGCTCGATCAGCTCGTTCGCCAGGTCCACCAGCGACTCGGGGGTCAGGTCGACGTCGAAGCCGACGTGCTTCACCGAGCGAAACAGGCGCTCGAGATGCCCCTCGAGATGAAACGGCTCGTGATGAAAGGTGCGGGCCATTTCGGTGATCGACGCGCCCATCACGATCCCGAGGTCGAAAATCGAAAGCGTCGTCTGCGAAATCGGCGATATGCGACCGTTGAGATACGCCAGCGGCTCGGGCATCTTGACTCTAAGCTGGAATCGTGAAGAATGGGTGAACGGTGCAGAGTTACGGCTTCATTTCCGCCGCTCGCGCCGATTATAGCACCGCCGCGCCGGTTTGCACTCGTTCCCCGGCAGAAGGAATTCAACATGCTTCGCAGGACTGCGCTCGCCGTCGTGTCGCTGGCCATCGTGTGGCTGTTTCCCGTCTCCGCGAACGCGCAAACGCCCACCGAAGAACAAATCACTAAAGCGCGGCTGCGGGGGGTTGAGTTTCTGAAACAGCAGCAGGGATCGGATGGCAGTTGGAACTTCAAGGGCCATCCCATCGGGATTACGGCACTGTGTACGATCGCCCTGATCGAGAACGGCGTGCCGGTGACCGACCCCGTTGTTCGCAAGGGGTACGAATTCGTCAAAAAGGGCACGTCGAAGCTCAAAGACACCTACGACCTGGCGCTGGTCACGGTCATGCTCTCGCGGATCGGCGACCGTCGCGATAAGCCGCTCGTTCGCGGGCTGGCCGCGCGGCTGATTGCCGGTCAGATGGAAAGCGGTGGCTGGGCCTACACCTGCCCTGGCGAAGAGCTCGACTCTGAAAAGGTGCTGCGCGATCCTTCGTCACTCCCCAAACCGAAAGAGGGGTATGGCGACAACAGTTGCACGCAATTCGCCGTGTTGGGCCTGTGGGTCGCATCGCGAAGCGGCGTCAACATCGACCGCACACTGACCCGCGTCAACAAACGCCTGGGCAAATCGCAGAACGACGACGGCGGGTGGGGGTACAACGACAAGAGCGCGGGCAGCGCGCCGTCGATGACCGGCGCTTGCCTGTTCTGCCTGGCTGTCGCCGAGGCGGCCCAGATCCGCGCCTTTCTGAAATCGGGCAAGAAGCCCGAAGAGGGCGACACCCCCGGGAAATCACTGCTTGAGGACAAGGTCTTTTCGAAAGGCCTCAAGCAAACGGGAGAATTCGTCAAGGGGGTCGGCCCCGGATCGCCGCGGTATTTTCTGTGGTCAGTCGAGCGAATCGGCGTCCTCCTGGGGCTTGAGAAAATGGGTGACGTCGATTGGTTTGGGCAAGGGGCCGACGGCCTTCTGAAAACCCAGAAGGACGAAGGCAACTGGCCGACGGCATGGGCCGACACCGACAAAGAAGGCCTGTCGGATACCTGCTTCGCCCTGCTGTTTCTGCGGAAGGCGAATTTGGGCAGCGACATTTCGCGACTGCTCGAGGGCGAACGCGACCAGAAATTCGAAATCGTCACCCGCAAGCCGGCCGAGTATTTCGACACGCTCGACAAGGCGGTCGCCGCCGCGCAATCGGGCGAAACAATTCGCATCAACGGCCCCGGCCCCTACAAAGTCGGCCACCAGGAACTGGCCAAAGACATTACCATCCAGGCCGGCTTCGGGTACGCGCCGATCCTCAAGTTCGAGATCGGCAAAAATCGATTGGGGATCAGGCTCAAGCCCGAGACCGACCCCAACGGTCGCGACATGTTCGCCGTGACCGGCGGAAACGTGGCGCTCGAGGGACTTCGTTTGCAAATGGAGCCGCCGGAAATCAAGCCACCGGTCCCGTGGCGGGCCGTGACCGTCAAATCGGGATCGTTGCGACTGCTCAATTGCACGATTTCAGAAGCAAACCGCCGGGGTTCGACCGGCGTCGTTGTCGAAACCGCCGGGCGGACCATCGTGCGGAACTGCGTCTTCAGCGGAGGCAAAGCCGCCATCGAGCTTGTGACAAACGGTCGGCAGGAACTCACGTTCGATAATTCGGTCGCATTCAGCAATGCGGGCATCGTCGTCTCACAGGACAGCGAGACCAAAGCTCCCGCTGAGGTCGCCCTGACGATGACCAACTCGGTGTTTCAAGTCAAAGAAGCCATCGTCTCACCCAAGCTGGAGGGAACGCTCGACGTCTCCAGCCGGCTGTGTGTGTATCAGGCCGACTGGATCGGGTCGAACCTGCTCGCCGGCCCCAGCGATAAAAAGGGTCGATCGTGGAAAGGAGAATGGAACGTTTATGATGTGAAGCAATGGGTCGGCTCCGCCGGCAAGCCCGCCGCCGCCGGGATCAAAGACATCAAGGGCTGGATCAAGCTCTGGGGCGGTGCCGAGTCGAATTCGTACAACCGCGTGACCCCCTTCGCGGGGCGCAAACGGATGGGTGATTTTTCTCACGATGCCAATCCGCAGGATTGGCAACTCGATCTCGGCGCCGATGCCGACACGTTATTGCAACGCGCTCGCTCAGGGGTCGATGGATTTCTCGCCGGACCAGGCGCCGCGTTCGATCAATACCGCGAGACGATCGCCTATTCGGACTGGATTAAGCGCAAGCTCGACAGCACGCTAAGCCTCAGTTCGCCGCCGCTACGATTGCAGCCGGTACGACGTTGACGCGGCGGCCTTCCTGATCGAAGAAGACTTTGCCTTCGATGAGGGCGAAAATCGTGTAGTCGCTTCCGAGGCCGACATTGCGACCCGGACGCCACTTGGTTCCGCACTGGCGGACGATGATATTCCCGGGAATCACCGCTTCGCCGCCGAACTTCTTGATCCCCAGTCGCTGTGCGCGGGAATCGCGGCCGTTGCGGGTTGAACCCTGCCCCTTCTTGTGAGCCATGCTTGTGCTGCCTTTTTTAACGAACGGTGAGTATTGAAAGCGCCTGGAAGAGACTGCCGTCGGCCAGCAGGCGCTGGACAAGTTTGCCTGTTCGGAAACGTGTATGCCAAACGTAAAATAGAAATGTTTCGCAAACGAGTCCCAGAGATTAACGAATCCCGCTGCGGGTTTCAACGCCTGATGCACCGCGCAGGCGGTAAACTGAATGGGGGCTACCGGTTGCGTGCCGAATCGTCCCGCGCTCTTCGATTTCGCCTGATTGCCGCCCGATCGGCCGATTCTTCCAGACGATCCCCGCGCCGAATGGTATGCTGAAGCTCTGCCTTTGGGCGGGTGGGTCTCAGATCGTCGATATTTCAGGCGGGAGCGTCGGCTCATGCAGGGCCGGTTGTCTTGGAACTTGCGCTGGCGGCTGTCGGTCCTGTGGTTTCTCGAATGGGGAATCACAGGGGCGGTCATGACGTATCTCCCCATCTATTGGGAATCGATCAACCTCTCGAAAGAGCGGCAGTCGCAGTTGGCGGCGGTGATGGCGGTCGGGTTGTGGATCGCCCCGTTCGTCGTCGGGCAGGTCGCCGACCGCTGGATGGCGATCGAAAAAATGCTCGCGCTCAGTCACTTCGTCGGGGGGGTCGCACTGTACGCGATGGCCACCGCCATGGACCTGTACGTCGAGACGGCGGTCAACTTCCAGATCCTGCTATGGCTGACCGGCATTTTTGCCTGTGCCTATCTGCCCACGGTGCCCCTGGTCAGTGCGCTGTGCTTTCGGCACTTGCCCGACCCGGACGGGCAGTTCGGCAAAGTGCGTGTCTGGGGAACGGTGGGCTGGATGGCCGCAAGCCTGACGCTGTCGTTGTGGCTGGCACGCGATCAGGTATTCGGCTGGCTGGGGAAAAACTATCCCGACTGGTCGATCGTCGATTACGGACGGACGATGTTTCACATGTTGCCTCGTCCGTCGCAGTCCGACTGTTTCCGGATGAGTGCCATATTGTCGTTTGCGCTGGCCAGCTTCTGCGTGTTTTTGCCGCACACGCCGCCGGCCAAAGCTCCGCGGGGCAAACTGGCGCCGCTGGCCATGCTGTCGATGTTTCGCGATCGGACGTTCTCGCTGTTTATCCTCATCAGTTTTCTGCTGGCGGCCGGAGTCGTGCCCCTTTACAACTCGGCCGTCCCCCCCTGGCTTGTCGACTTGGGCGTCGCCGAGGCCGAATGGGTGCCGACGGTGATGCTGATCGGTCAGCTCTCTGAGTTTCCCGCGCTGCTGTTGCTCTCGCTGTGTCTGCGCTATCTGGGCATGAAAACCACCTTTGCGATGGGAATCGCGGCGTGGGCCTTGCGGTACGGGCTGTTTGCGATCGGGGGCCCCTGGGCATTGGTGGCGACCGGCTTGGCGCTGCACGGCGTGTGTCACGTGTTTCTGATCATCGTGGCCCAACTCTACATCGATTCGCAGTGTCGCAAAGACTTGCGGGTCAGTGCCCAGAACCTGCTGTCGTTCGTCACGCTGGGCATCGGCTGGCCTGTGGGCATGCTGCTGGCGGGTTGGCTCCGCGAGATGTTCAAGCACAACAGCGCGGCACTGTTCGCCTTGCCGTCGCTGATGGCGATCGGCCTGCTGGTCCTGTTCTGGAAGACCGTCCACTTCCCCGAGGCCCGCAGCGCCACGCCCAGCGCCCCAGCGGAGCCGATCGACGCTCTGATCGATCAGCAGGCGCCGGTTTAGAGCGGGAAGCGTGATTTGAAATCGGACGCGACCCCCCCCGCCCCCCCCTTCTTAAGGGGGGGAAAAGAGTGTCGCTTCGCGGTCGCTGTCAAAAGGCCGGCCGCGAAGCGGTCGTCCGTTCTCCCCCCCTTAAGAAGGGGGGGCGGGGGGGGGTCGCGCGGCACTGTGATCACGCCTTCATCGCTACTTCAACTCCAGCACGCGATCCATCCGTTGCGAGACTTCCTGAAGTCGCGTCCGGTCGCCCCCGCGGACTTCCGCTGTGCCCCAGCCGGTGTAGCCGATTTCATCCAGCGCCTTCAGCACGGCCGGCCAGTCGCAATCGCCTTCGCCGAGTTCGGCCGCGAAGCCGGCCCCGGGGCCTTTCTCGTCGCGCAGTTTGCGGCTGTACTCTTTGACGTCGAGTTTGACGATCCGTTTGCCGAGCGTGCGGATCCATTGCTCGGGCCAGCCGTAGTTGACGACATTGCCGATGTCAAAGTACGCCCCGACCCACGGACTCTCGAACTCGTCGATGTAGCGGGCGAATTCGAGGGGACTGAGCAGAAACATGTTCCACACGTTTTCGAAAGCAATTTTAATTTGCAGTTCTTCAGCCAGGGGCAGCGCTTTGCGAATTTCATCCTGCGTTCTCTTGTACGCGTCGGCATACGAGATCTCCTTATTGACGACCCCGACCACCAGCAGCACTGTCGTGCCGCCGTAGGCCTTCGAGTCGCGCAGCGCCGTTTTCAGCCCTTCGAGCCCGGCAGCCCGCACAGCCGGGTCGCCATGCGAGAGGGGCTGCTTCCAATGCACGTAGTCGACCACGCCGTGGACGATCAGTCCCGACTCAGCCTTCGCCTGCCGGACCTCGGCATGATCGGCGGGGCGATCCATGTCGATCCCGTCGTAGCCGATCTCTTTGAGCATCTTGAACGTCTCGACCAGCGGGCCTTTGACGTCGACCATGCTGAATTTCAGGGCTTTTTTGAATTTCTTTTCGGGCTGAGGCGCGGCGAGGGCCGGGAAGGCCGCCCCCGCCAGCGTGGCGGCCGCAACTGCTCCCGTCGATTTCAGAAAGTCGCGACGATCGAAGGCATCGGGCACAGGGGCATTGGTCATAGGAGGGCTCCACGGTGATTAACGGCAGGTGGGATCACTTTCGAATCACGATGAAAATGATACCGATGCGTGGGGCGTGCGACCACCGGGTGACGGCGACTATCGAGGCGGAGGGATGGAAACGACGAACTCCGTCGGAGCAATCTGGCGGGGT
Organism: Planctomycetaceae bacterium; assembly: GCA_009691905.1. Classification (GTDB taxonomy): domain Bacteria; phylum Planctomycetota; class Planctomycetia; order Planctomycetales; family Planctomycetaceae; genus SIAF01. The sequence continues at coordinate 7,357 of SIAF01000060.1, forward strand.
TTTTGTTTGCGCCTGCGGTGCATCGGGGTACAATCGGGACGTCACTTTCAGGAGACTGTCGATGGACGACGAAGCCAAGCAATTGCTGCGAGAGATTCGTGATATCGCCCTGCGAAACGAACAGAAGCTCATCAAGGACTTTTTGTTTCGTCGGATCGTGTTCATTATGGCCGGAATTGGTTTGCTTATGGCAATCGGAATAATGGTCTGGCTCACTGCGAAGACAGCGCCGCTCATCGACGAAGAACTCGAACGAAGTGCTCCGGCGGCGCACGGCAATCTGAGTTGAGCTGCCGTCAATCGCCGCGCCTCCAGACTGATCCGACTTACGTAAACTCCACGCCCCACCCCGAAAGTGCGATCGGCGCTCAAAATGTACCATTACCGACCCCCGCCAAGTGGCGGGGTTTTTGCGTTTCTGGGTACAATGCCGGCATGAGCGAATGACGCTGCGATACCAGGGACTCGGTCGTGAGAAGGTTTGCATGGCTTATTGCGGGAATTGTGCTGGGGCCGACTCTTGGTGTCGGCGGCGGATACCTCGTTGGGCGAATTCTGGCACGGCTCGTTTACGGGCCGAAGCCGGGGCACAACGATGCCTGGAGCGCCATCGCCTTGGTCATGTTTAGCATGCCCACCGGAGCAATTGTAGGATTGGTCGCCGGCGTCCTCGTCGCTTTGCGACTCAGCGCGCCAGATGACCGATAAGTAAGTTCGTGGCTGCGAGGCACACGGCCAACCCCCACGCCGCGCCCGCCGACCCGCCCGCCAATTTCGAATGACCCTACTACCGGCCACCGGGCAAGATTGCCGACCGGCGACGCCGCGTGCTATGATTGCATCGGTACTCACGCAACTGACCGTGACCGAATCCTGTGGAGAAAGCTGCGATGACCGAGCCGATCAGCCGCCATACCGTCAACGAACCCTCGCGCCGCGCCTTTTTGTCCCGTTCGACCGCGGCCGTGGCGGGAGCGGCCCTCGCCGGGCGGCTGGCGCCCAGCGCCTTTGCGGCCGGAAGCGACGTGTTGAAAGTCGGCCTGGTCGGTTGCGGCGGGCGGGGTTCGGGCGCCGCCGTGCAAGCACTTAATGCCGATCCGCACGTCAAATTGACCGCTATGGGAGACGCCTTTGCCGACAAACTTCAAAGCAGCCTGGCGGCCTTGCGCGGACATCCGGAAATCGGCAACAAGGTCGCGGTCGACAGCGAACATCAGTTCGTGGGCTTTGACGCGTACAAGCAGGTGATCGACAGCGGCATCGACGTCGTGCTGCTCTGCACGCCGACGCACTTTCGTCCGGCGCAACTGGCCTACGCCGTCGAAAAGGGGAAGCACATTTTCTGCGAGAAGCCGGTGGCTGTTGACGGGCCGGGGATCCGCTCGGTGTTCGACAGCGTCGCCAAGGCCAAACAGAAAAACCTGTCGCTCGTTTCCGGCCTGTGCTGGCGTTACGACTACGGCATGCGGGCGACCTTCGAGAAGGTTCTGGAGGGGGGGGTTGGAGAGATTCTCGCCATTCAGGCGACCTACAACACGAACACACTCAAAAAATTTCCGCGGCAGCCCGACTGGAGCGAAATGGAGTTCCAGGTTCGAAACTGGCAGGGCTTCACGTGGCTCTCGGGCGACTTCAACGTCGAGCAGCACGTTCACAGCCTCGACAAGGTCGCCTGGGCCATGAAAGACGAACCTCCCGTGAAATGCACCGGCACCGGCGGCCGTCAGGCCCGCACCGGTGACGAGTCGGGCAACGTCTACGACCACTTCAGCGTCGTTTACGAATACGCCAACGGGGTCAAAGCGTTCTGCAACTGCCGTCAGATCGATGGCTGCGATAACGATACATCCGATCATATCTTCGGGACGGCCGGTGTGTGCGACGTGTTTGGCCACAAGATCTCGGCCGGCAACAAGGTCACCTGGAAGTTCAAAGGGTCCAAGGGGGAGATGTACCAGACCGAGCACAACGAGTTGTTCGCGTCGATTCGCAACGCCGCGCCGATCAATAACGGCGATTACATGACCAAGAGCACGCTGATGGGCCTGATGGGGCGCATGTCGACGTACACCGGCAAGACGATCACCTGGGAGCAAGCCTTGCAGTCAAAGGAGAATCTGTCTCCGGCGAAGTACGAATGGGGCGCCACGCCGATTCCGGTGGTGGCCGTTCCCGGTGTCACGCAGTTCGTGTAAGAACTGCAATTTTGCGGTCGAACCGGGCTAGTCGCATCCGGGCGCTTGTGATATTTTACGAATCGCACGTCAAACTTCAGAAAGGAACTCTGAAGCGGGGGGCCGCTTACGGTTTTCAAAAAGGGTGCATGCGCCCGACGACGCCCCGGCAGGCAAGGAGGCCCAAAGTGAGTTCCGGTCAGTCTTCTAAACAGGCTCTCAGCGTTCAAATCCGGTGGATGATCCGCCGCGATATGCCCGAAGTGTTGCGCATCGAAAACGGCAGTTTTGAGTTCAATTGGACCGAAGAAGATTTTCTCGCCTGTCTCAGGCAGCGCAACTGCATCGGCATGGTGGCCGAGCACGAGAACCACGTCGTGGGCTTCATGATTTATGAACTCCACAAGACGCGGCTGCACATTCTCAACTTCGCCGTCTCCCCCGCCTTTCGTCGGTTGGGGGCCGGCTCGCAGATGATCGACAAGCTGATCAACAAACTCTCGCAGCAGCGGCGGCAGGAAATCGTGCTCGAAGTCCGCGAGACGAACCTGGCGGCACAACTGTTTTACCACACGCAAGGCTTCCGCGCCGTGCGCGTCCTGCGGAATCATTACTCCGATTCGGCCGAAGACGCCTACGTGATGCAGTTCCGTCTCGACCAGGAGACCTCTGACGCCTACGTCCCCTCGAACCGCATCGCGCAGTATTGAGCGGTCGAGCTGCCCCGAAACCACCTGCCGGCTCTCGCGAGCCGGCTTTTTTTGCGCGCCGTGACACGCCTTCCAGTGTGGACTTTGGTCCACACAAGAAAACGACTCGCGACCGCCGCAGTCAACACAACAGATCAAATTGCTGCGGGTTTCTCAAAGAACCTCACCGGAAATTGGCAAATCGCGGCCGAATTCTCGAAGGGGTTCAACGACTGCCAAAATGGCAGCCGCGAAAAAACGTTGTTTTTGGCCGGTTTCTTGAAAGTCGCCTTTCGAAAGTCGCGGGTTTTCTCGAAGATACTCCTCCGTTGAACAGGAGGATCTTCGAGAAAACGGCCCGGATTTGATTACTTTCGCCGAAGATCCTTGTCCCCCCGGCGCGACACCCCTTCGACAAAAACTGCCATATCTGGAAACAATCTCTCCGTTTGGCATGCCAGTTCGCAGTCGCGTCTCCCCAGGAATGTACAGAGACTGGCGGAGAAAATTGTCCCCGTGCGTATCGGCTGAATCGAAAAAATCATTAACCACGGATGACACCGATTTCACCGATGTGCATGGCGACGTCAGCCTGAAATATCAGTGAAATCCGTGTCATCCGTGGTCTCTTCTTCTTAGAAACTCTCGCATTTCTCCTCTCTCCTGCACTATCCCGGCGCGCCGGGATCGGCCACCCCGTATTTTACCACGCCGCAAGTTCACACCAGAAGACCGCGGTGCGCAAATCTGGAAATGATCCCAAAGTTTTCCCGGCGAGGCTGGCTCCAGTCAATCACAAAGCGGGAATGAATTCCCGCACTCCATGGAGTTCGGCGATTGATCGCCGCTTTGGCTCGCGGCGCAGCCGCTATGCGTCGCCTGGCTGGAGTGCTGCCCCGCGGCCGCGTTACGAATTGCAGAGGAAACGGGCCTGAGTTCAGGCCGCTCGCTGGCACCCCTGCCGGGGTGCGGATTCGTGTTGAATTCCCATCCGGTGGTGTCGCTCCGCTCAACCACCGGCTAACAGCCTGCTGAAAATGAGTAAGGCTTCGCCGAAACACATCGGATTTCCCGGTATTTATCTCTTCGCGTCGAAGCCAGTCACCATTTTCAACAGGCTGCTAAGACTTTTTTCGGCGTGGTTTCATTCCGTTTTCAGTCAGTTCGATCTTGTCAGCCGGCACAAGCACCACCTTTCCGTCGCGCCAGACGGCCAGTGGGACACCGGCCTGCCTGCGCAGTTCGACCGCGTCGCGCGCCGCTTCGTTGAGGGCCTGAGCGACGAGTGCCACCGTAGGCCGACGTGGTGCTTTTGAAGGTATCTTTCGGGGCTTCATCTGCCGTACTCGCTCAGCCACGTCGTTCATCTCCCGAAACGATGGATTGTTGGGCGAACCGATAAGGCGAAAGTCGGGGCCACCCATCAAAGTTCTTGTCGGAATGGCGAACAAACAAATTCAAACAGCACGATCGATTCCGCGGCAACCGTTTCCGTTGTTCGACCGACACGCAATCGAGATTGACTTGACGAACCGCGTCATGGACGAATTGTCTGGGTGGCCGCTTCTTTCCGCTGGGGCAAATGGTCGCAACCATCATTCCTTTATGATGAATGCTCTGGGCGGATGACTGCAATTAAAAAAAACTTGCTTCAATAGCGCATCAGCCGGGTATAAGAGTGTCAGCAGATGAAAAATGGCGATCTCGATGTCTGGCGAGTTTCTTCGACCGGTTCATGCCATCGTGGTTTGGTGCTGGCATCCGCGTCTATCTCAATGTGATGGGCCAGGTCGGCGGGATGAACATGCTCCGATTGCGGTCCGTAAACCGTGTCATACCAGCGCGGAAACGGCTTGCCGAGACTTCGTGCCAAATTGGCGATCGATAGGCCAGAATATGTGAATGGATGTTGCATAAGGAGGTCTCGCCATCCTTGCCCAATCTTTGCTGTCCATTCCGCTATAATATTACTTTGCTGCGAAAGCGCCTTCATCCGCCTCGCAATTCGCTTCATGCCAGGACGCATTCTGTGCCGACCGGCAAACCTCTCGGGCTCGAAGGCGTGGTGTGCAACGTAAAGCGCTGCTCGGAACTCTCGAGTAAATTTGACGCCTGGCACGAATAACCGCTTTTCGACCTTCCCTCGGGAGTCGAATTTACGCGGCACCACGCGGGGCCGGAGTACGAACGCCATCACTTGGGCCGTTTCAAACATCGAACGTGCGATAATCGCCGCATCAACGGCCTCGCCCCGTTCGCAAAGTTCAATGACGCTTCGAAACTGCCGACAAGCTCTGACATTCATCGCGAGAGCAACCCGCAGCACAATGGGAGGCAAAGTCGACCGCTCTAGCCCAGAATCCTTGTCCATTTCCAGCCAAAACCTCAGCAATCGTCCTGCGACGTCGAAATACGTTGATAGGCGCTGCTGCAAAGCAACTCGAACCGCATCCTCATATGGAAATTGGATGTCCATTTTGCGGAAAGCCTCAGCTGAAACAACGATTCCGTGGGATTCTTGTAAAGCCTGCTCCTAGAAACTGTGCAAAGGTAACGGGAGGACATCAGATTGTGCCGCATCCTACCAAAATCTGACAGGTCTGACCCGCCTTGGAAAGTAGCTGGAAGTCGCGTCGGACCTTAGGTGACCAAGTCGTAGCACAAGCGTCCTCGCTTGTGGCGTGTTTGCCCATCGGGTTGGTGGTGGCAATGGTGGTCACAAGCGATTCTGAGGCAATCAAGCGGGGACGCTTGATCTACGACTCAACAAGTCCGTCACTCTCAGGTGACGAAAAGTTGCCGCGGCATCGCGGTGCGTGGCGTCTTCGGCAAGTGGCTTGAGCGACTGACGTGAGGCAGCCGACTGGGAGTTGTAAATTGTTCTTCCGAACTTCGAGAATTGGGTTACACTGGATGGGCGGCTTCAAATTCAAGTTCGGGCCCTGTTGATCGGGACGTCGCTGCTCCCTCCCTCCCAGAGATCCAGCCATCATGCGCAGTTTGCTGTGTTTGCTGGCTGCTGCCGCGTGCCTGGCGACAGGACTCGTGCAGCCGGTGCGGGCCGAGCCGCCCGCGGCGGCTGGTGATCTGGCCGTCGATATTGTCACTTTTCAACACGGGCTGCGGCTGTTGGGGTCGGTCGTCGATCGCAGTGCCGACGGCGCGGTGACGATGGCTATCAGGCGGGAGTGGCTTCAGGGTGCTCATCCGAAGTTTTACGAGTCGCGCCTTGCCGACGAGCTTGTCGAACGGCAATCGGCCTACGAACAGCTTCACGACCGGATCGACCAGTGGCGCAAGCAACGTGCCGACGACGAGCGTCTGGAGTTCTTTCTGAAGAAGGAAGCCGAACGGGTCGCGAAATCGATTGCCGCATTAACCAACAAGTCGGCCGACGAACCCAGCGAGTTTGTGCTGCTCACATTCCCGAAGGCCGAGGTCGAGCGGGTCGTCGTGCAGCCGCCGCAACGCAAGCAGGTGGCTGGCGTCGCATGGAGTGAGCAACTTGCCGACGTCGAGAAACGCTCGGTCGGGAGCCTGACCAGAGAACTCGAGAAATTGAAAATCGACGCGGCGAAAGTGCGCGTTGATTTATCCGATCGGCTGCCGGTCCGCCGACAAACTGAGGCCGAATGGGGGGCGCGGCAAGCCCTCGTCGAGTATCAGTACCGCAAGCCGCTTAATTTCCAGGGGACCGGCGATCTCGTCGTGCGGACGGGCGAAGGAGAGAAAGCGCCCGGCATCGGCGACCTGTTGGCGAAAATTCTTCAGTCGCAGGTTGCCGACCAGTTGGCCGACCTGCTCGGGGAGCCGGGCAAGGCCAAATCGAAGCCTGAATCGACCGAGTGGTTGAGATCAGCGACAAAAACCGCCGAGGCAGAGGCTGTTGCCGGCTTTCGAGTGACGCGGGTCAATCCCGACGCGGGGCTGCGCCAGGTTTCAGTCGAAACGCGGTTCGTCGCCAAAGTGCCGGGGGGGACGTGGGAGACGATCTGGCGACACACCGAGACCGTTGATGCCTCAAAGGCCAATAAAGACCTCGTCGACCGGATTGCCAACGATCCGCAGATCAAGCAGATTCTGGAGCTCACCAAAGCCGCCGGATTGGGCGCCGGCGACGACACGCTGCAAACGGCTCTGAAATTCGGCGCGGCGACAATGCAAGCGCAGGAGACGGCCAACGCGCGCTTCATGGAGTTTCGCGACCGGTACTTGCAGCGTCTGGAGGGGCCGCCCTTGATGATCGGGCCGACTGCCAGGAAAAATGGATCGTGAATCCAATGACGACTGTCGAAATCAGAGTGACGAATCAATGACGAAGCCCGAATGTCGAAGGGCTCGTTCGTCATTCGGGTTTTCGTGCTTCAGATTTCATTCCCGGCGCGCCGGGATTCGGATTTCGACATTCGTCATTGAGACCGGTGGGGTAAACCCACCGGCTCGCTTGGTTGACGCTCGCTGCGCGAGATGGTTTACGCCAGGATCCCATGCACGACTTCACCATGCACGTTCGTCAGCCGTCGCTTGATGCCGTTGTGGTAGAACGTCAAGCGTTGGTGATCGATGCCCAGCAAATGCAAAATCGTTGCGTGAAAGTCGTACCAGCTTGTGCGATTCTCGGCCGCCTTGAAGCCCAATTCGTCGGTCGCGCCGTAAGCAAACCCCGGTTTCAAGCCGGCGCCCGCCAGCCACACCGTGAAGCCGGTCTGGTTGTGGTCGCGCCCCACGCCGAGAATTCCATCGGCCGACTGCGTAAACGGCGTGCGGCCGAATTCGCTGGTGCAGATCAATAGCGTGTCGTCGAGCATGCCCCGTTGCCGCAAGTCGCGGACGAGCGCCGCCAGAGGCTGGTCGATGCGCTTCGCCTCCTGAGCGTGATTCTGGACGACGTTTTCATGGGCGTCCCAGTTGATGCGCGGCGAGCCGAATGCGCCCCCTGAGAACAACTGCACGAAACGCACCCCGCGTTCGAGCAGCCGCCGAGCCAACAGGCAACTGCGGCCGAAGTCGGCCGTCTCGGGTTGCTCAAGACCATACTCGGCTTGCGTCGCCTGCGTTTCGCTGCCCAATGCGGCCACTTCAGGCACGGCCAGTTGCATGCGGGCGGCCAGCTCGTAGGCTCGGATGCGGGCCGCCAGGTCGTCGTTGCCGCTTCGATTTTCGAGGTGCTGCCGATTGATCTCGGTCAGCAGTTTGCGACTGGCGGCATCGGTGGCGTCGGCAATCGGCTGGGCGGGGGTCAAGTCGGCGATCGCGGCCCCCTTGCTTTTCATCTGCACCCCCTGGTGCCGCGCGGGGAGGAAGCCGTTGCTCCAGTTGATCGAACCGCCGGCCGGCTGCCCGCGCGGATCAGGAATCACGACATAGGCGGGCAGGTCTTCAGTCTCGTTTCCCATTCCATAGGAGAGCCAGGCCCCCAGCGTCGGGAAGCCGTTGAGCCGAAAGCCGGTGTTGGCTTGAAACGTCGCCGGCGTGTGGTTCGACGTCTCGGCGAACATCGAGCGAACGAACGTCAGTTCGTCGGTTACCCCCGCCAGGTGCGGGAACAAATCAGAGACCCACAGGCCGCTCGCTCCACGCTGTTTGAACTGCCAATCGGCCTGGCGAAGCAGCCCCACCTGACCGAAAAACACGTCGGGACGTTCGTCGGCCGCCAGCGATTTGCCGTGGAATTTTTCGAGTGCGGGCTTGTAATCGAACGAATCGACCTGGCTGAGACCGCCGCACATATAAACGTGGATAGCCCGTTTCGCCTTTGCGGGAAAATGCGGCGGCGGATCGTCGGCCTCGCCGGAAATCCCTGCGGCCCGCGCCCGCTGGTCGCGACCGGCCAGGTGTAAAAATGCAGCACCCCCCAATCCGCACGAGACCCAATGCAGAAAATCCCGCCGCGACGGGGTCGGAAGGTGGCACTCGCGGTCAGTCGCGGAGGTTGTCATGGGTTTGGTCCTTATTGGAGTACAGGCTTTAGCCCGGATGATTGCCGCGGATGTAGGGTGGGACCAGCAAGCCGAGAACTACTATGGGCCTTCGCCTTCTGAAAACACTCTCAAACAGACAGCGCGTTGTGTCGTCATTGAGCGGCTTGCGCAGGCCCACAATGCGGGTTCCAATCTGGTACGACCCGAATGGTGGGCCTGCGCACGCTGCGCGAGCTGGTCCCACCCTACGTGAATAATGCGGGTTAGCCTGCTACGGAACACCAACTGAAAAACAGGCTAAAGCCTGTACTCGAACTGCTACCGAAAACCGCGGCGGCGATGCTCGCTGTAGCGTTCGAGCGAATCCTGGATGATCGGGTACGTAAAGGCTGCCGGCGTCATATCGTCGACTTCAACCGCCTTGCCTTCCAGCGTTTTGTAGTCCTGAAAGAAGCGGCGGAGCATGCTCAGGCGGTGCGGCGGCAGTTCGCTGGCCTCTTGAAACCCGTTGAATTCGGGATCGTGGACCGCCACCGCCAGAATTTTGTGGTCCTTCTTCCCCGAGTCGATCATCGTCATCAGGCCGATCGCCCGGGCCTTGACGAGCGTCAGCGGGACGACTGGTTCCTGACACAGGACCAGCACGTCCAGCGGGTCGTCGTCCTCGGCCAGAGTTTGCGGGATGAAACCATAGTTGGCCGGGTAGTACACGGCCGAATACAGCATCCGATCGAGTTTCAAAAGACCCGTGCGCTTGTCGAGCTCGTACTTGACGCTCGAGCCCCTCGGGATTTCGATGATCGCGTTAAACTCGTTCGGCAGGCCTTCGCCGGGAGTCACATCATGCCAGGGGTGTATCATGAGTCAGTCGATGTACAGGAACTCATTGCTGTTGAAAACGACGCGACAGAAGGGGGCCAAACCGTGCTGGGCGACGAACGCCTCCCCCCGTGAGAGTTCGTCGGCGGTCGGAGCGCGACCGTAGGTCAAATCGTACACAGCCCGCAGTTGATTGGCGACCGCATCACCCGCTTCCTGCCGCGCCCGTTCGGCGAGCCGATCGGCCATGCGCAGCGTGAACGAATTGTTGAGCAGGGCCAGCGCCTGCAGCGGCGTGGTGGTCACGGCGCGACGGGGCGAGGTGGTCGAAGGGTCGGGGCAATCGAATACGTCGAGAAATTCGTTTCGCCCCGAACGAACCCACGTGCGGTAGACCGTACGCCTTTGGAACTCGGCACCGACCGGGTCGAGCATTTCGTAGAACTGCGAATTGAACGTGAACGTGCGAAAGTCCTGAAAGCCCGGGCCTCCCATCGCCGGATTGAGCTCGCCGGCGATTTTGAGGATCGCGTCGCGAACCGCCTCGGCCTCCAGCCGCTGCGGATTGCGCCGCCACAGCAGCCGATTCTGGGCGTCGACTTTCATGGCGGCCCGATTCGCTCGCGACGACTGGCGATACGTTGCCGAGTTCACAATCAGCCGATGCAGATGCTTCAATGACCAGGCCCCGCCTTGGGCCCCGTTCCCGTGCCCTTTCCCAGGGCTGGGAGAGATCAGCTCGGCGGCCAGATAGTCGAGTAGCTCAGGGTGCGAAGGTCGCCCGCCGTTGAAACCGAAATCGTTGGGGGTTTCGACCAGTCCTGCGCCGAAATGGTAGTGCCACAGCCGGTTGGCCACGACGCGCGGCGTCAGGGGGTTTCGCGGGTCGGTAATCCATTCGGCGAGTTTCAAGCGCCGCGCCGAGTCGGGGGCATCCAGCGCCAATCCGAAATCAGCCGACAGCGCGGCCAGCGATCGAACTCCCCCGGCAGCGACCTGATCGCGTTTCTGGCCGGGGTTGCCGCGCTCGAGTTCAAACGTCGGCTCGGGTGCGCCCGGCACGACTGCGTAGGTCTTGCCCCCCGAGAGCATTCTCAACTCGCTCTGGAATTGCGACAACTCGAACGTCAACTTTCGCCGCGCCGGCCGTGCGGCCGGCGAGAGGGCCGCCAGCAGTTGATCTTCGATGACGCGGTCATTGGCCACCCCGGCCAGGGCGGCCACCTCGTCAGCCGACAGCGCGCGGTTGTAAAGGGCTGCGCGATCGATGGCGGCGGCAAGAAATCGATTGCCCCCCGGCGGACTGTGCCTGAGGCCGAACAGGACGTGTGATTTTCCCGGCTCGAACAGGGCCAGTGCGGCCGCTTGATACGGCTTACCGTACTGGCTGCCGTTGCGGTACGCAGTGACCCGACGATCGCCTGAGTAGACGACGACCATCTGCACCGGCTCGATCAAAGGTGCACTTTCGGGAGGGCCGTCGAAACTTTGCGTGCGGGCATATCCGTTGCTGCCCGCCATCCACTGCCCGATGTCCCGCTCGCCGTAGACAATCGCGTCAAAAACGGCGCCGCTGGATGATTCGACCGAGATCGCCCCGCCCCCCTGCTGTTCGAGCGTGGGCAGCGTCAGCCAGACTTCGAGCGTTTTTTCTTCCAGCGGTTTGGCGAGCGGCCCGGTGACGACGAAACTGTCGTGACCATCGAGAATCAACCGGCCCGATTCGACGCGCGCCGCACCGTGCTGCGAGCCGTGCAGGTCGCCGACCGCATCCTGCAAGTCGGCGTCGAATTCCCAGCGGGCGAACGGTTCGGGCTTTGCGACCGGAGGGGCCGGTTGGCGGCGGCGCTCGGCCAGGATCCGTTCCCGCAGCGGCTGGTCGATGGCGGCGAGGCGCGCCTCCAGTTCGGCAATTCGCTGTTGCAATTTCGACACGTCGCCCGCCAGTTGCCTTTGTCCCTCGGGCGTCAAACTGTCGCGCTCGCCGTGCCGCACCCCCGCGAACGCCGCAGCGAGGCGGTAATACTCGGTTTGCAGAATCGGATCGAACTTATGATCGTGGCAGCGGGCGCAATTAACGGTCAGCCCCAGAAAGGTCTGGCAGGTGACGCCGATCACGTCTTCGAGCTCGTCCTGACGCACGACGGCCCGCATCGCGGCACTTTGCTGCGTTTGCCCGACTTCGTCCCAGGGGGCCGCAACGACAAACCCCGTCGCAATCACAGCTCGCGGATCGTCGGGATGCAGCACGTCCCCCGCCAGTTGCCGGCGGACGAATTCGTCGTACGGCAGATCGCTGTTGAAGGCGTCGATCACCCAGTCGCGATAGGGCCACGAGACCGGTCGCAGCTTGTCCCGCTCGAATCCCTGGCTTTCGCCGAACCGCACGACATCGAGCCAGTGCCGTCCCCAGCGCTCGCCGTAATGCGGCGAGTCGAGATAGGCTTCAACCAGTTCAGAGTAAGCGCGCGGATCTTCGCCGGCGACGAAGCGGTCGACTTCTTCCGGCTCGGGGGGCAAGCCCAACAGGTCGAACGACAGCCGGCGGATCAGCGTCCGCTTGTCGGCTGGCGGCGCAGGCTGCAATCCGGCCAATTCCAGCTTCGCCAGCACGAATCGATCGAGATCGCCGGCAGGCCACGACTCGTTCTTGACCGGCGGCGGCGCGGCACGGCGCACCGGCTGCAGCGACCACCAGTCATATCCGGCCCGCACGTCACTCGTATAACGAAAGAAGTCGATCGGGTCGGTGCCCCAGGAGGCGCCTCCCGTAATCCACTCGCGAATCAACCGCTTCTCGTCGGCCGAAAGCGGCTTCCTGGGCGGCATTTCGTCGGCGGCAATCCGTTCCCAGAGCAAGCTTTCGTCAGGTTTCCCCGCCACGAACGCCGCGCCGCCCTCGCCGCCGGCCGTAGCCGACTTCGAGCCGCTCAGGTCGAGCCCCCCCTTTTTGTCGGACGGGTTGTGACACCCCAGGCAGCGCTGCGCCAGAAGCGCTGCCACCGTCGTATCGAAATTTGCGGTATCAAAATCAGCGGCCCGAACCGGTTGGCCGGCGCCGGCCAGCAACAAGGCGATGCTCCACAGCAATGCCAGAACCGACCTTGAAACAACGCTTGAACGCTGGATGACAACGAACAGGTCGGCAACTTCAGGCAGACGGCCGGTTGAGCCCCGGGCCGCGCACCTGGACCGCAAACACTCAGTTTCTTGTGGTGGCGCGCAAATTCCCACCATCACGTTGAAGAGATACGAGCCGCAAATGGACGCGAATGAACGCAAATAGATCAAGAATTGACGACTATTGGTTTTCATTCGATCTTCCGGCTCTGAAAACTAACAACGACCCGCTGCGACCCTAAGGGATGGCGTATTGCGAGATCCAATGCTGGTTCCACCACGCACGGCCGACTCCTCCCGGCGCGCCGGGACTGGCCGTGGCACCCATCCTCGCCTCGAAGCGGGTCGTTGTCTATTTTAGCCCGGAGGGCGGCACGTAATAGCCAGGGGCGTCAGCCCCTGGAAACCGTTCCGCAATTGTTCCCAGCCCCGGCAGGGGCGACACGTGCGGGCCTGTGCCGCCCCTACCGGGGCTGAAACGTTTCCGCCGCCGGGATTCCGGGGGTTGACACCCCCGGCTATTACATACCGCCCTCCGGGCTTAGGAACCGTAAAGAATTTTCGAAAACGGTTCCATCAACTCTGCCCCCTGTTCCGATTCCGCTGCGTCCTGTCATCAATTGGCACTCAGTGCCCGCTTGAGCTCGTTCAACAGCAAGTCGACGTCGGCAGCGGTGTTGTATCCATGCAGCGCCACCCGCAATCGACCCGCATGGTGCATGACGTGAATGTTCTTTTGTCGCAACGTTTGATGCAACTGCTCGGCCGCGGGATGACGAAACGCCAGAATGCCCGCCAGGCAATCGGGTTCGCGCGGGGTCAGAAGCTCGACCGGTAATTGCGCGATTCCCGCCACACACGTTTCGACGAGTGGCCTGGCCGCACGATCGATCGCTGCGACACCCACTCCGTCCAGATATTCCAGCGCCGCCTTGATCGCATAAATTGCCGGCATGTTGGGCATCCCGACGGCGAAACCTGCCGCACCTGGAAGGCTGACCGCTTTTTCGAACCGGGCCGGGCCGAATGCGTCGTGCAGGTGATACCAGCCGCCGGCCGGCACATTCCAATCGGCCGCACGGGCCTTCGGAACGCCCACGAGTCCCCCGCCATGGCTGGCCAGAATCCACTTGTGCGTGCTGCTGACGATTAAATCGACACCCCGCAAATCGAGCGGCACCCGTCCCAGGGCCTGCGTCACATCGACCGCGACGAGCGCCGGCGAGTGCTGCCGCACCGTTTCGATCATGGCGGCCAGAGGCACCATGAACCCGTTGAAGAAGCTCACGAGCGACGTGCTGACCAGTCGCGTCCGCGGACCAAGCAGCGGCACCAGGTCTTCGACGCGCAGCGCTCCCTGCCGCGAACGCCACAGCCTGACCGTGGCCGGGCAGTCGGCCTGCAGCCAGGGGGTCGCCCCGGCGGGAAAATCGAGATCGTTGATGACGACCTCGTCGCCGTCGCGCAGCCGCAAGGCCATTGCCGCCAGATTGAAGGCCTCGGACGAGCACGAACAGATGGCAATCTCGTCGGGGCTGAGGCCGTAGAATTTTGCGACCAGGGCTTTGGCCGCCGCCAGCTCGACAAAGTGCGGTTCGCGTCCATCCATGCCCCGCTGCTTATCGCGAAAATAGCGGGCCAGCGCTTCGCCGACCGCCAGGGGAGGGATCCCCTCGGCCGCCGAGTTGAGGTAGGTCATCCCTTCGAGCGTCGGGAAATCACGGCGGCGGCTGGCTTCGGTCAGCATCGATGGTCTCGCGGCGGGGCGGATTTTCGCCCAAATGGGGGCGATAAAAAGACCCGGCTTCTCAGGAACTTACCGGTGGGGGAACGGCGGGAACAAGTTGGAACCCAAGCAGTGCCGCACGATGGGTCAGGGAATTGAGCACGCGGTTGCGATATTGCGCCTCGTACCAGTTTTGGCCGGGATCGACGTACTTCCAGCCGTGTTTC
>SIAF01000061.1 GCA_009691905.1 Planctomycetaceae bacterium
CTCCACGAGACCTGTTTGGTCTCCCACCTCGCAATCCGCATTCAATTCCAGCACCGCATCATCCATGATGACGCGGCTTGTACTTCACCCCGGTGTCACTCGCCAAGATCAAAATCCAGCACACAACGGGTTGGACGAATGTTTACGTTCCTGAAGCGCCGTCAGGGCGAATGCGACGGCCTGACCCCATCCGGCTTCTTCTTGTTTGCCTCGTCTGCCGCCAGTTTCGCGAGCCAGCGCTCGGGGTCGTCGTTGAATGCGGCCTGGCAGCCTGTGCAGCAGACGGGATACGATTTCCCCTGGTAGGTCACCGACATCGTTCCCAATCCGCCGGAAATGATGCACTTGGGGCCGGGGTTATCGCTATCGGCCAATGCGAATGACGTTCCCACGCGCTGTTGCCGCACGATGTCGAACTGACCGAAGGGCTTTTTCTTTCCCGGACTTTTTTTGTATTCGACCAGGTACTGGTTGTTGTCGAGTTGCTTGAACGTGACAGCCCATTGGTCCCCGTCGGTGGGGTCGATCTGGGTCAAGTGCAGTTTGTATGTCCGCTGAAGGGTCTTTCCGTCGCTTTCGTCTGCGGGTTCGCCCCCCTCGGCCCAGGTTCCCTGGAGAACTCGCCGCGCTCCTTTGGGATCTTCGGTCGTGAATTGAAAGAGATTTTCGACCGGCAGATACGTGAGCCAGGTCTGATGCAGATAGGGATGCTCGTCGCTGTGCGCCGTCAGCGCCGGGTGCTGCTTGTCGGACTGAAAGTCCCAGACCCACTCCAGGTCATCCCCCGTTTTGGGAAAGTCGCCGATCTTCTTTTGCGTCACCCATTTCCATTGGCCCAGCAGAATTTGAAACGGCTGGAGCGAGGCGATGATCGACTGTTCCTGTTGCTCGTCGGAGGTGGTCCCGGACCCGGATGACGGGCCAGCGCCGGAGTGGCCAAGCTCGATCGGTTGGAACCGCCGTTTCGTCGTCGGACGCGGTGCCGCCGCACCGTCTTCGATTTCTCGGGCTTCAATCACCCGGGTCGCGCTGGACGTCTTCGCGTTCGAAGCGGATTCGTCATGACTCGATGGGGGAACGGTCGCCGGTACACGACTGCCGCAGCCCCCTATCGCGACGAGGATCAGCGGCAGGATTCGAACGAAAGTTGCTCTCATCCCACGGCGTCCTTCTGGTTACGATTTCAACTGATCTCGACTCTGCCGCACAACCCGTTACACGCGATCGCGAGATGTTACAGAAACAGGGGGTTAACACCCCCCGCTCGCCATGTCGCTGCACGATCGCGACGTGTCACGGCTTCGGTGGTGCTGGTCGCGCGGCTTTTCGTCCATAGACCAGAACATCGTCGAAATTTCCCGTGTCGTCGAACGAGCCGACCCCCACCTGGCCCCAGGTAAACGTCTTATCGACGGCCTTCATGGCCGGCTTTTCCATGTCGTCGAAGTAGACTTCAATCGACCCCGTTTCAACCTGGCGTACGATGCGGGCGTGGTGCCAGCCATCGGTCCAGTTTGTGCCGGGGGTGGTCTGGGTAGAGATCTTCTTACGTGGCTCGCCGTTGACGATGAAAATCTGGTTGGCGTGGTCGTCGGTCTTCTTGCCGAAGTGGACGTAGTACAGATGAGCCGGATCCTGAAACCCGAAAAACAGGCACAGATCGCGGTGGTCGTAGTCGGCCTTCGTCGACTGCAGTTTCACATCGAGGACGAAATCGCTGACGACGAGGTCTTTGAGCACCGCCCGGTTGAACGGCGAGCGGACCGGCGTTTTGACTTCACGGTGCTCGAACTGGCTGTAGACATGGTTGTCTTTCTGCTTGGCAATTTTCCATGCCGCAGGGTCGCTTTGCTCCCAGCGATCGGCTCCGGCTTCGAAGTCTTCGAACAGAATCAGCGGCAACCCGAGCAGCTCTTTGGCCGGAGATGTCGGCGGCGGATCGTTGCTCCCGGCTGTAACGCCGAACGCCAACGCCATTGTCGAAGCCGCCGTCAACAGCGCGGCGATGCACAAACCTCTCGATCGCTGGGACATTTACCACTCCTCTCGACCAGGCATGTGAATCGGGAACCGCCCTGAAACCAGTCGCATGAACAGCCATCGCGATCGTTTTATTCCGGCGGTGGCTGTGGCGGCTGTGGCGGGCGGAGTTGCTGTTGTTTTTGTTGGAACTGCTGCAGGGCCCGCGTCAGCGATTCGAGCAGTTCAGGAACGTGGGGTGTGGCAACATACACTCGCCCTGAAACGGCCGAGCGCGGATAGAAACTGGTCACAAAATCGAAGCAGAATTCGGCCGGGCTGTGCGAGATCACAACGGTATTGGCATAGACCCCGCTCAACATGTCGTCGGGAAGTTTGAGTTGCTCGTAAACGTCGGTTATCGGCGGGGGGGCGGTGTTGGGGAGTGCGCCGGGCGGGGGGGGTGGCATCCGCGGCACGGGCCCGAAGTTCTGGTTGTATTTTCGCAGATTCTCCTGAAGGGCCGCCACGAAGAGGGGCACGACAGTCGGGGGAAGCGCGACGCGGGCCACGACCCGGCGCGGCGCAGCCAGGCTTTGCACGAAATCGATCACGAAGTCGTGCGCGCCGTGCATCACGATCGCCCCGGTGCTGAACACTCCGCGCCCGACCGCGTCGGGAATTCGGGCGGTCGCCGGCGAGTGCTGCACTTCCTGATGATACGTGTTGCCCGCGGGAACCGGCACGTTTTCGGGAAGATCGGATTGTGGATCGTCATTCATAATAAGTTATTCATTATTTATCTTTGGGCGGCGGTAGCGGATCCCCTTTGCCCTTCAATTTGAGTTTAACGGTCAGGCTGCCGCGATTGTCGGCTAATTCGATCCATTTGTCGTCACACCGCAGGTACAGGTCGCCTGCGGCAGGTGCGGTCAGCGTGCCGAACTGACCCAATTCAAACGGTTTCTCCAAGTGGTAATCGCCATCGTCATCCTGAAGAATCGCCCCGACCAGGCGCCCCGCGCTGCCTGGGGTGCCGTCGGCACTCAGTGAGTCGCCATCCTTCGAAATCGTCCAAGTGCCTGCGGCACTGAATTCGTATTCTTCCCCTGCGCTGACCGTCAGGCGCGAGGGCTGCCAGCCGCGCCCGGCATCAATTTTCGCGGTGATGATTCCGCCGGCTTTGGGCGATTTGAACTTACCCTTCCAATCCCAACTGCATAAGTCAATGCGCAATCCGCGATCGAGGTGCTTGATGAACTCGCGATATTCGAACGAAATCTCCTTGGCCATATCGCCGTAGGTTTGCTCGAAACTCACGTCCTGCTTCGTGAGCAACCCCAGACCCAGCGGACGGAACCGCTGCGAGTAGTTCGAATTGTTGGCCAGCAGGTGACACAATGCCCAGCGCCATGCGTAATTCTGCCATGAGTCTCCCGACCATTCGTCGCCGTTGACGATTTCGTTGAGGCTTTTGACTTCGGTCGAGCGCAAATACTCAATCACGATGTTGTCGGCGTTGACGCTTGAGTCGCTGGTCCGCCAATACTGCCCCATCTCGGCCATCCCTTCGCTGTACCAGACCGGTCCGCTGCGTCCGAAGGTCTGGATGCAATAGGCGTGAACGGCCTCGTGCTGCGGAGTTCCGCGATCGGAGATCGCATAGACGATCGCCTTTGCCAGAAAGGCGTTCCCCTGCGTGAGGGTCTGCCCGACGGTGACTCCCGCGCCGTTCTCGACACTGGCCAGGCCATCGGGGGGGAGCGCGCCTTGCGGCCATTGGCGCAATTCTTTGACGACGTACATTTCGATCGTCCCCGACGGCGGACGACCCCAGTATTTCGAAATCAGCCCCAGCATCGTCTCCAGCCGCTTGAGAAGCTCTTGCGCTTCGGCCGCCGGCAAGTCGGTATGAACCAGAAAATGCTTGGACGAATAGTTGCCCACTCCCGCCACCGCCGCCCTGGTTTTTCCCTTCGAAGCCGATTTCGAGTCGCGATCGTCGCCAGACCGGGATTTGGATTTCGATTTGGACGAGCCGGTCGCCGGAGATTTGGTTTGCGCGCAAAGCCCAGGCACATCCCGGTAACCGGCGCAGAGCAACCCGATGGCGACCAGCGCGCTAAGAAACCTTGCGGCGCGTCGTCGGCCGAAGCGTTTGATCGATGCGGGGTGTGTCAATGACTTTCGGCCAGTCATAGCAGCGGCGCTGAGCCGGGGTCGTTCTAAAACAGTCGCTGGTCGTCAGCCGCCTTTGGTTCGGTTTCAGGCGGTGCATCGGCAGACTTGGAAGGGACGCGACGGCGTCCAGGTTTTCTGACTGAATTCTCGGCGGCTGACATCGTCGCCGTCGCATCGAACGGCGCCGTCACCGGGTCGCCGTTCGCATCGGCACCTGTGAGGATCTCGATTTTCTGCTCCGCCTGTTCCAGGATGCGATAACAGCTTCTGAGCAGACTCACGCCGCTTTCGAATCGAGCCAGCGAGGTCTCAAGGCCGAGGTCGCCCTCCTCCAGTTCGTGGACGATCGTCTGGAGGTGTTCCAGGGCTGTCTCGAAATTCATCGGCGGTACGGGTGTCGTCGCGTCTGACATTGATGGTAAGCGGCACGCGGAAAATTCAACGAGGCATCTTGTGACGATACGATCTTACCAGAACCGGAGTGAGGGACGTAAGGGGTCGATTCGGAGCGAGTTCCATGCCGCCCTCCGGGCTTTCTGATATTTTGGAAAAACTCCTCGAAAAGCAAAAAAACCGCACAACTTCAAAACTCGTGAACGCCCCCGAGAGGGCATGCCGTCGGGTCGATTATCTTGGGGCGATCTGTTCCACGCGACTGAGAACCTCGCCGGAGTGCAACCGGGTTCTGATTGTTTCGCCAGGGGCGACCTGATCGGCCGATCGCACGACCGCGCCGGTATCGCCCCGGTGAGTCACCGAATAGCCTCGTTCGAGCACTTTCAGCGGGCTCAGCGCCGACAAGGCCGCCGAGTTCGCCGCCAGTTGCTGCCGCGCCCGTTCGACCCGCTGCTTGAGAGCACGCTGCATCCGCAAATCGAGTTCGTCGAGGCGTCGCGATTCGTCGTGCAGGCGTTCGAGCGGCCGGGTCAGCACGCGGCGTGACGCCAGGGCGTCGAGCTGCGCGCGGGCCGCCGCCGATCGGGATCGCAGCCCCTGCATCAGCCGCTGCGTGAGTCGCGCCAAGTCGGCCAGAACCTCGTCGCGATGCGGCACCACCAGTTCGCCGGCTTCGCTGGGAGTCAAGGCCCTGCGGTCGGCGACCAGGTCGGCGATGGTCACATCGATTTCGTGCCCTACGGCGCTGACGACCGGAATGGGACATTCGAACAAGGCCCGCGCCACAATTTCTTCGTTGAACGCCCACAGGTCTTCAAGGCTTCCCCCGCCGCGCCCGGCAATGACCACGTCGACTTGTGGAATTCGGTGGACCGATCGTAGCGCTGCCGCAATCTGCGCGGCCGCTCCCTCTCCCTGAACGGCAACCGGTACGATGACGAGATCGACCGCCGGCCATCGGCGAGTGATGACCTGCAGCATGTCGCGGACGGCCGCTCCGGTGGGGCTGGTGACGAGCGCGATCCGCCGCGGAAAGCGGGGTAGCGGCCGCTTGCGCTCGGGGTCGAACAACCCTTCGGCTTCGAGTTTGGCGCACATCTGTCGAAACGCCAATTCCAGCGCGCCCACACCCTGTGGCACCAGTTGCTCAACGATCAACTGGTAGGCGCCGCGCGCCTCGTACACCTCGACCGGTCCGGCAGCGATCACCTCCAGCCCGTCGCGCACGTCAAACCGCAGCCGCGCCGCCGTGTTGCGCCAGATGACCGCCCGCAATTGCGCCGCATCATCCTTGAGCGTGAAGTAAATGTGTCCCGATCCGGCGAGAGTGCAGTTTGAGACTTCCCCCAGCACAAACACCTGCGGGAAATTCCCTTCGACGGCATCTTTGATTTGCCGCGTGACCTGGGCCACGGTAAGGATCGGTGGTGCAGGCATGAAGACGCATTGAACCAGAAAGAATTTGAAGCAATGAAAGTCAGCAGGGCAGGCTGCGAGAATCACGAGCGCATTGCCGACAAATTTGAACCTCCGCAGCTTGCCCTCTTCGCGCCCCCCGAGTGCATTCGTGAGTTAAGACAGCCCCACGGTTTTCAAATACTGCACCCCACGCGCCACGTCGCCGGGTTTGTCGTCTCCCTGCGTGCGGACGATCGTCGTCCAGCCGGAATAGTCGCTTTCTTCCAGCAGCGGCAACAGTTCGATCCACTCGGTCTCTCCGCGGCCGAGCGCCGTTTCCAGCCCGCCGCCGTCAATGTCGCGAATGCCATCGCGTGCCGTGAAGTGCGACACCAGCGAATGCACCTGCCGAAACGCGTCTTCCGGTTTGTATCCCGCCGTGACGAACGCAGCCGGGTCGAAGTCGATACCCACCGATCCCGTTTTGACAGCCGTGACAAATTCACGCAGAACCTCGGGCGAGTCGTGCGTGGGGGTTACGGCCAGCGTGACTCCCACCTGATTCCCATGTCGCGCCAGATCGCTGACGACCTCGAACAGCAGGCGGTAATCCTTGGATTCCTTTTCGGTGGGGATCCGTCCCAGTCGTACCACCAGCACCGTCGCGCGAAGCTGCCAGGCGAATTCCATGGCAGCGCGGGTGGCGGCGACACGCGCGTCGAGATGCGCCTGCTCGGCGAACCCGCGCCGCGTCGGAAACGTGACTGACGCCGTCCGCAATCCCATTTCGTCGAGCTGGTGCAGAAACTGCCGCCTTCCGGTTTCGGTCAGTTCGGCGGCCCGCAACTCGTCCCGCACGTCGAACTGCACCCCCTTCGCACCGCACGCGGCGGCGGCCCGCAATGACTCGCGCAGCGGCAGATTCAGGCAGCGGGTCGCAATCGCAAGACGCAGGTGGTGCATAACAACGAAAGCCGAATCTGAGTCGGGGCGTTGCATCATAGTCCGCGCAACTCGGTCACGCTATGCCGTGTGGACGCGTTCGTACCGATTGGCATCCACACATCGGCATTCAGGAGAATTTCACTTGTTGGGAAATACGCCGAAGGCGTTATCACCCCAAAGCCCAGGGTAGCCCGCCAGTGGCGGGCTACCCTGGGAAGTAGGGGAGCTGGCTGCGTGCGTACGACAGGTGGGGACGGAACGATTCGCATTTGTGTGTGTGGATCCGACAAAGCACCAGTCGGAGTGGATGATGGCGGATTTTCTGGGCACCGTGTTGTTGCCACCCCGTGCAGTCGAGCACACCGCCGGCGCTCTGCAAGCCGCCGTGGCGGGCGTGCGCCCGAAGGTTCAACAGATGGGGCTCAAGATCGTGTGGGTCATCATGGAACGCACCGGGCAATTTCATTTGCCGGTCCAGCGCGCCTTCGCACAGGCGGGCTTCGAGACCCGGATCCTGCATCCTTACGCCACCAAACAATATCGCCTGATCGCCGATCCCGGCAACAAGACCGATCACACCGACCTTTCAGGGTAAGGCACGCATCGGTTTTCCCAGACCCAGAGTATCCCGACTTCGTCGGTAAACCCTGGGCTTTGGGATATAACCGCGTTGCGGTAAAGACACCACCGGCAGAAGGTGCCGGAATGTGGCGATTCCAATCGTTCGACCCTGCCGGGCCTGCGTGACCTGCCAATTTCCGGTATCATCGCTTCTCCTCCTGCCATCCAACGCCACACCGCATCACAACACCCCCCCCATGTCGTACCCACTGATTCAAGCGTCTGGCACACCCCGTGAACTGGGACGATGCCATGGAGAGCAGGCGGCGGGTCGCATTCACGCATTTCTTGACTACCTCTCCCGGTCGCTCAAGCTGACACCTGAGGCGCTTGGCCAACGGGCACTCGGCTTTCTGCCGCTGTTTGAGCGACGCTGCCCAAAGCTCGTCGAAGAGATTGGCGGACTTGCCGAGGGGGCCGACATTCCTTTCGCTGCCGCATTGGCCCTGCAGCTTCGCGGAGAGCTGGGAATGGTCGGCGACGGGGCCTGCACCACGTTTGTGATCGGTCCGCGAGGCACGACCGACGGGCAAGTGCTGATCGGGCAGACCAGCGATACCCCCGCCGAAATTGAAGACTTTGCGTATGTGCTGCACCTGCAGCCATTCGACCGGCCTAAGCTTCTGATGTGGACGTTTGGCGGAATGCTGGGCTATCACGGCCTCAACACGCAAGGCGTGGCTCACTTTGCCAATGCCCTCGGGGGCGGGCCGGCCTGGAAATTCGCCCTGTCGCACTACCCACTCAAGCGGTTGCTGCTGGAGTGCCGAAATCTCGACGAAATCCTGCGCCTGTTCGAAACTGTGCCGGTCTGTTCGAACGGCAACTACGTCGTCTGCGCGGGGGATGAGATTCGCGACGTCGAGTTGACGAGCGAAGGGAGCTTCGTGCTCGGCGACGAGGGGGCGGGCTTTCTCGTTCACTCCAACCACTTTCTGTGCGCTCCGCACGGCTGCCGCGAGAACTACGACCGAAGTTTGCCGGACTCATTCCCGCGACTGTCAAGAATCAAGTCGCTGATTGCCGCTCGCTTCGGCCGCCTGAGCGTCGCCGATATGCAACAGATTCTGAGCGACCACGCCGGCCATCCTGTCGGAATTTGCCGCCATCCGCACGACGGACACGGCGATGCGATTCTACCCGCCAGCGGAAAAACGGTCGCCGCGCTGATCGCCGAACCGGCCCACGGCCGGTTGCACATTGCCAAAGGCAACCCGTGCGAGAACCCCTTCGCGACCTACGCACTGATCGCATGAAATCGTTTCTCAAACAACACTGGTTTCTGACGACCCTGGCGATGCTGATCGCCCTGGGTCTCGCGCTGGGCCTGGCGGGTTATGGACCGCAACTGCGGCCGCTCGTCGAACGCTTCAGCCCGCGCTGGATCACTGCCGGTGTGCTGTTTTTAATGGCATTCAGCCTCGACAGCGATCACCTTGCGGCCGCGTTTCGGTCGCCGCGCCCGGTCGTGATCGCCTGCCTCGTGAATTTCGGATTGGTGCCGCTGTTGGGCTGGCTGTTCATGCGCTGGCAATCGACCGAGGACTTTCGACTGGGACTGATGATCGCCGCAAGCGTCCCCTGCACGACGGCGGCCGCCTCGGTCATGACCCGTCATGCCAAAGGCAACGACGCGGTTTCATTGCTGACGACCGTGGCCACGAACCTTTCCTGCTTCGTCCTCACGCCGCTGTGGCTGCAATGGACGACGGCAACCGAGGTCGAGATGGACACCGGCAAACTGATCGTCGATCTGCTCGTCGCGGTGCTGGCGCCGACCGTCGCCGGGCAGTTGTTGAGGCAGCCCGCCCGAGGGCACCAGTTTGCCGAACAGCACAAAGGCTCGATCGGCGTGTGCGCTCAGGTCCTGATCGAAGTGCTCGTGCTGACGGCCGCACTCCGTGCCGGGACAGCTCTCAACGAAATGAGCACAAGTGACGCAACGGCACCAGTCACAACGGCCGGGCTGGCCGGCGTGTGGATCAGTTGCATGGCCATCCATCTGACCGCTCTCGCGGCGGGCTGGTGCCTGGCGCGGCGGGTCGGCTGCGCGCGTGCCGAGGCGGCCGCCGTCGCATTCGCCGGCAGCCAGAAGACTTTGCCGATCGGGCTGTACGTCGCCGACCTGTTCGGCAGTGCGTTTCCGTTCGCCATGTTCCCGATGTTGCTGTACCACACGTCGCAACTGTTTTTCGACACGTGGCTGGCGTCGCGGATGGCGGCTAAAGCGTCGGAAACTTGATCTTCAAATCGATTCCGTCGTAGCGCGGGTCGCGGAAGGCCGAACCCCAGCGCATCCCGAAACCCTGCGACAGTTCGATTTCGGCGCGCCGCGCCCAAGGCGTTCCCGGGTGTGATTTGATGACGAATTCGTACTGTGCGCGGGCCGTTTCGAGCTGGTGCTTGATCTCGTCCATGTCGACCTTCGTCAGCTTGATCTGCCGGTCGGTCGGTGTCAGCATCTCATGGACACGGTGAATGACCCAGGCATTATGCTGTACACTTTGCGGCCTAGGCATGTCGTTGGCGAACGCATCGAGGGCCAGCAGGTATTGAAACAGCCGCACGCGGTAAGCCAGAACCTGCGCATAAATCAGGTCGAAGTTGGCACGCCAGCGCAGGGACGCTTCTTTGTCGCGCAGCGGTTTGACCTTCTCGAGAGCCTGCGCCGCCTGGCTCAAAAGTGCCATGCCGTGCATCCCGCGATTGAACGAGACTTGCCCTGCGGCCTTGAATTTGGCCGGGTCGGTGGGAAACCACCAAGGCTCGGAAATTCGCAATTCGGGATCGGTGTGCGGATTGATCAGTTTGACGACGTCCCAGATCGTCGATCGAAGTTTGCTGGAATTTCGCTGGTCTTCGTAGTCCTTGCGGCTGATTAATTCGGGGGTGTATTCCTTCATGTCGAGCGCCGAGAATTTGCGACGCTCGATTTCAAACTGGCTGTGCAGGTTCTCTTCTTCGTGCGGAAGGACGAAAAAGATCCCCCCCGATTCGCGAGTCAGCCGCGCCTGTTCGTAGGGCCCGCAGCCGCTGTTGGTGGCATCCCAGCGGGCGTTCAGCCCGTCGAACTGCAGCGCCTCGGGATAGGCCGTTTCGGGCCCGCGCAGAATCTGCAGATAGTGTGTGAGCCCGTACATCGGGTCGACCCAGCGCATGCGCGCGTACGGATACCCGAACAGCGCTTCGCGCCCCAGAATGTAAATCGGCGCCCGCGCCCGACGCGCTTTGAAAATCACCTCGTCGAGCAGCTTGCTTTCGCCGTCGTCGCCCGATTCGTCGGTCACGACGATAAACACCAATCGCCGCTTCCTGGAAACGAACGACTTATACTGGTCGAGCAGCTTATTGAGGGCCGTCAGCAGGTTTTCTTTGCCGCTGGGGTCGTCGGCGATCTTGTCGATCGATGCGCGAATCGCGGCAATGTCGGATGTGGGCTTGGACGTGATTTGATGCATTCCCGCCCCGAAGCCGTGAATCGCCGTCAGCAGCACATCTTTTTCGGCCTTCGATTTGGAATCGCGTTCGACGGCCAGGCCCAATTCTTCGTAAACCTTGTGAAAATGCTCACGGATTTCTTTCTGGTCGTCCTTCATCGACTCCGATTCGTCGAACAGCCAGACCGCCAGCACCTTTTCTTCGCGCATCATCCGCAACAGTTCCTGCGTGATGCGGTCGAGTGCCGCGCCGTACCCTTCGGTCATGGCGGTCGGCTCGCCGGAAATTTGCGTCCCGCCCAGATCGGTCCCCAGGTCGCCCAGACCCGGCAGGTTGACGTCACCGACATTGACCCCGACTGTCGGTTCCTGCAGGGTTCCCGAGGCGTCGATCCTGGATTGAGAAACACCCAGCCCGCCCGATCCGCCCCCCGATCCGCCCGATTGAGCAGCGATGACCGCGCTGCCGGCCATTACGTTGAACGTCTCGGCGACTTCCGTATCGACGTTGAGTTCGCGGGTGAATTCTTCCTGCGCGCGATCGGTATCGAACAGCGACTCAACCGCCAGATTGAAGTTTTCGGACTGCCGGGAAATGGTCACCAGCGCCAGCAGCAAAAAGGCGGCCAGATGCAGCCCCAGCGAAACTCCGAAACCCGGAAGTTCTCGCAACTTGAGAATCACAAAAGCGACCTTTCGTCTACAGCTTGGGCTTTTCTCTCGCGGGCGCTGCCGGCATCTTTTTCGGTTGCGGTTTTTTTGCCACTTCGTCGCGGGCCAGTTGAATGCGACGGCGCGCTTCGTCCGGCGAGGTATTGGCGGCCAGGATCGTGGGGTTTTTCACTTCCTGCCACTCCCACCCCATGGGAGTCGAAAGCTCACGTGTGGCCAGCTTTTCCCAGGGGGTGTCGGGGTGGTCGTCGATCACGCGCTTGAGATAGGTGGCCGCCTGCCGTTCAAGCTTCTTCACGGCCTGGCCGGCATTGATCGCCTTCGAAGGGACGATCCTCCACTGATTGCTGTCTTTGTTTTGAAACGACTTGGGGGCGCTTTTCATTTCGGCCAGCATCTGATTGTAGCCCTGCGAGCGGACCTTCATCGCCAGGGCGCGACCGATAGCCAGATCGTAGGCGGCTCGCCAGCGAGGCTCTGAAACCTTGTCGCGGTCTTTTTCTCCCTGCGACAGAATCTCGGCGAGGCGATCGATCTTGAAAATCAAGTCGGCCGCGGGCTTTTGGGCTTCGGTTATTTCCTCGCGCAGCACGGTGTCGTTGTACGCCGCGAAGCCCGAGCGCGTCAGGCCGACGTCGTCCAACCGATCGTCTTTGCTTTGCCGGGCAGCGATGACCAGCGCCATTTTCGCCTTATTGCGGTCGAGACTGGCCTTGTAGTCTTTGATCGGGCGGTAGTCGGGTTGGTAGTTCCGCATCACGTCGGGTGAAAACTTCTGGGCGCGGTTTTCTTCCTGGGCGATGTAGTACATACCGCCGCTTTCTTTGCACAACCGCGTCAGGCCGTAGGGGCCATAGCCCGACGACATACGGGACAGGTCGGGCCCATGCCCTCCCCAGAAGCCCACCGCCAGGGCCTCGGGAGCGACAGTCTCGGGGCCGGCGTCCACGTCGAGTTCATCCGTCGAACCATCCTCGTACTTCCAGAGGAACTTTGACTTTTCTCTTCCGAACGGTGCTGAGTTGCCGACTGTATAGACCCGGATCCCCGACCGGCGACACAGTACGAGCGTGTCTTCGAGGTATTTTTCGGCATCGTCACCTTTTTCGTCGGTGATGATGAAAATCAAGACGTTGCGCTTCTTGGCCCTCTCGCCTTTGAATTTCGCGGCCAGCGTGTGCACAGCGTAAAAGACGTTTTCGACTCCCAAGATATCGTTGGGGATCGTTCTGACCTTGGAAATCAGCGGCTTCACGTCTTCGACCGGCTTGTCGGTCAGTAACGCAAACTTCTGCCCGTAGGTGGCCACCACGGTTTGCAGCGCCCCTTTCGAGCCCTCGTCGAGCGATTCGAGTTGGCGGTAAACGTTTTCAAAGCGGTCGGCGATCGTCTCGCGTCGTTCTTTGAGCGAGAGCGACTGGTCGAACAACCAGATGACGGTTGTCTTGTTCTGGTGCAGGGACTGCATGATTTCCCAGGCGAGTCGGTCAATGGCCCCTTCGACCCCTCCCTGCTCTGACAGGTTTTCGACTGCCCCCCCCGACGATTCGACGCGACTGACCAGATCGTCCTGGGCAATCTGTTCGACGTCGTCGGTGACCGGCGCGTCTGGCGATTTGAAGTCCCCTTCGATCCGTTGGCGGACCTCATTCTGAATCGACTCCACTGCCTGTGCTGCCTGCACTGCCATCTGTGCCGGCGCCGCCGACGTCAGTGACGTAACCTCGGCGGTGTTTCCGACCTGGTCGGCAATCGTCGTATCGAAAAATTGCTCGGACTCGACGTCTTCAAGTTCGCTGACAATCGATGCTTCGTTGGTCGAATCGACGTGAATCTTGAACGCGAGCAGCATGGCAAATGCGGCGACATGCACTCCGAGACTGACCAGCCAGCCGGGAGCGTCGCGCAACGAGAAGCGCGCCAGATGCCCGCGTCCGGCGGGTGCGACTGCCGCCGCGACGCGGTGCGGGACGGCTGCCGCCGTCGCATAGGTGGTGACCGGTTGGGTCGCATTCACAGAGCGTTTCCTCCGTCGGCCAACAGACTCAGTCGGCGAGCGAACTCGCCGGGAGATGCATTCCGTCGCATGCCATCCTGCAAAATCTTACTTAAGTGTAGCCATGTCAGCGGCTAAAGAAAACGATCATTGACATGCATGCAGCGGGCCTCGGCCTGTTAATTGCCGCAAATTGCAACATTGTAGCAAACGGCTACAGTCACGAGGGGACACAGTGATTTGTCGTGTTGCGTTTAAGGGTTATCGCAAATTCGGTAGTTTCGCCGCAAATCGACCGTTTGGGACGGCGCGACTGGCTGTTCGACCGGTTGTCCGCAGTCGATTGACTAAAACAAGAGATAGCAGCACGCGTGCCAAGACGACTCCCGTTGGTCGCTGTCCGTGGCACCCGATGGAAAGCGCCCCTTGTCCGTTGCGTCCGCCATCAGGTCAACAAACCGGGGTGCTGTGCGAGTTGCCCCGTGTCCCCTATCCACCATCCACCATCCACCATCCACCATCCACCGCGGCACCCGGAATTGTGTCTTCCGGATTGATTTTTGGCCCCCGAATCCCGATGCTGCAGGGCGAATGACGCCTCGCGTATTTCCCTGCCCCGCTTCCTTCAATACGTCCCGCCATGCAAACAAAGATCAATCGACCGATCGCCCGGCTCGTCCTCTTGACCTCTGTGGGCCTCGCCGCTGCTGCGGTGAGCTTTCGACCGGATGCTGCGCAGGGTGTCGAGCCGGCTTCGAAGTCCGCCACATTTCGAGGGTTGCTCGAACAAAGGCAACGCGAAACGATTCGCGCCGTGAGCGACTACATCGCCAACAACCCTCAGGCCGACGATGTTGACCAGGCCTCTGCCTGGATCTTCGAGACCGCCGCCGCCATCGGACTCGAAGCCGACGCCGTCCCTCTTGCCGAAACGTTGCTCGCACGCCGCGACCTCGACCCTTCGTCGCGGCAACTGGCGCAGACGACACTCTGCCTGGGACTGGCCCGTAGCGGAAAGTTCGATGCGGCTTTCGCCGAATTCGGCGCTTACCTGCAAGGGGCTCGATTTCAATCGCCGTTCAAATCGCTGGATCTCGCGAGCAGTTTGGCGGCACAAGCCCGCGTCGCCGGAAATCTCGCCGCGTCGAAAGACATTTACGAGCGGCTGGCATCGGCTTACGCGCTGAACGCACAGATCGGAGAGATCGTCGAAGGCCGCATTGCGCGGCAGGAGCTGATCGGCAAACCGGCTCCCGCGGTT
Organism: Planctomycetaceae bacterium; assembly: GCA_009691905.1. Taxonomy (GTDB): domain Bacteria; phylum Planctomycetota; class Planctomycetia; order Planctomycetales; family Planctomycetaceae; genus SIAF01. Next base: position 14,867 of record SIAF01000061.1, read on the forward strand.
GCCACGACCGACACACTGGGAAAACCGTTCGAGCTGGCGGGACATTCGGGCCAGGTGGTGCTGGTCGATTTCTGGGCCACCTCCTGCGCTCCGTGCCTGGCCGAGTTCCCGAATCTGAAACAGCTCTATCAGGAATACCATCCCAAAGGCTTCGAAATCGTCGGCGTCAGTTTTGACGACAGTGCCGACACTGTCGAAGCGTACCGTACCCGCGCAAAACTCACCTGGCCGATGGTAATGAATGAATCGCCGCAGGGCCGAATCAGCGATCGCTTCCGCACGCAGACGATCCCGGCGCTGTTTGTCATCGATCAGCAGGGGCAAGTCGCCCAGGTTGACGTTCGCGGAGCCGATCTGCGGCTGGTGATCGAGAAGTTGCTCGCCGCGAAGTGATCGAGCCACCGCGCTGCTTCCCGACAAATGGCGTCGCATCCGATGACTGAACCTGAGTATGTCGATGAGATTTGGCGGCTGAAAACTGCTGAGCAAATTGCTGATGCCCTCCGGATGCTCGAAGCGGCTGTTGGAGAGTATCCAACATCCGCCGAACTGCTGTGTTTGCTCGGCGACATGATTCAACTTTCCGACGGCGACCGTTACCAGTCGGCTGATGCACTTGCAGCGTACCAAAAGGCGGTTGCCGCAGACCCATGCTGTTGCGAGGCGTATGAGTCGTTAGGCTATTATTACGACGTCTACACTGACGACTTCGAGCGGGCCGAGAATGCGTTCCGAACGGCGATTGAATTTGGGGCAGGGCCAGACAGCTATGCGGGATTGGCACGAGTGCTGGCCGAGCGTGGCAATGAAGCCGTGGACATCTTGTCGTTTCTGGACAATTGCCCGTACGCCACTACACCGGAGGTTCTGAGAATTCGATCAGAGATCGAGAGACGACTTTGGAACCCAATGTAACGGTGACTGTACCGCAATCGCGCGCTGCGTTCTCAACACGACGACTTCCACCTCAGCACCCAAAGGTTTGTCAAACCCGCGGGCCGGCCGGGGTACGGCTCGCGGTTCAGCGTCTGGTGCTCAACTTGAAAGGGACGATCGCGGAGCAATTCCAGAAATGCTTCGGCCTGATGGCGGCCGGGGTCGGTGATCCAGGCTTCGCCTTCGGGAGCGAGCATCTGTTCGAGCAGCCCCAGAATCGGCAAATGATTCTGCTTTTCGTAGATCACGTCGGTCCCGAAAATCACCGCGAACTTGCGGTCGATCGGTTGCCGCCAGTCGAGATACAGCCCCTCGGCCGTCGCGTCCAGCCCGATTTGCCGGGCATTATACAGGGCCAGGTCAAGCGCGCGGCGATCGTAATCGCTGAACGCGACGCGCATCCCGCAGGCAAGCGCCGCCAGGCCGGTGAGCGCGATCCCGGCACCGATTTCGAGAGCCGCGGTTGCCGCCGGCCATTCGTGGCGTAGCACGGCGACGGCCGTTTCGAGCGACGCCGGCCAGAGATAGCTCCAGTAAGGCATGTAATCGTCGCGGCGGTTTGCGGCGAGCACGTCGGGGTCGTCGAGAAATGCGTCGGGAGAGGCGGGAAGGGTAACGTGAAACGTCTGACCGTCCAGCACGAAATCGCGCGTCGTCCAACCACCGGGGATTGCGGGCAACCTGGCCTGGTCCCGCCGGTCGGGGTCGCCACCGCCGGTCGTTGTCAATCCTGCCGCCCTTCAATCGCCACCCGTTCATTCTGCATCGACTCATCGGAATAGACCCGGATGTCTTCCTTGAGCTTGAACGCTTTCTGCTGCGAAAAGCCGATTACCGCTCCCGCGGTGTTGTAAATGTGAAATTTTGCACCGAACAGCGTCAAAACCTTGCGGCGGATCGTGTATTCGGTCGCTGGCATTTTCGCGGCTCCTGGTGCGTTGAGGGGACTTTAATCGGTTGGTACATCTGCCGAAAGCGGAAGACAGGTTGTAAGTGACGGGCAGCAATACCGCGAAACAGGCTGGCGCGACCTTCGGCCGCAACCAAAATCGTTGAACAGGAGATCGCACGCGAGGCGCCGGCTGCCCCTCTTTCAACCTGTTACGCCGGTTTCAAAATCTGCAAGACGGTCGATTTCACGAGGTGCTTCACGCGCGGACGGTAATCGACCATGTGCGGGGCGACCAGGTGCGCCTTGAGAGCCGGCAGATCGGCCCATTGCTCGACGACGGTCACCACGTTTTCGCGCATCGGAATCTGGGCGCCGATTTCGGTGACCACGTCGATCGTCGGCCCGTATTCGAGACAGCCCGCTTCGGCTTTCACAAGCGGTACGAGCTTGCGAAACTCGGCGAGAAACGCGTCCCGCGCTCCGTCGGTCAATTCAATCGTGGCAATGACATGAATCATAATGTTCTCGAATCAAGGGTTGGATTCTCAAAGAAACTTTCTTACCTGCGGCCCCAAGCGGACCATCGCGGCGCGTGCCACTCCGATCAATACTCGTTCGCCTCGCCCCCTTCGACGACCGCCACGGCAGGCTTTGCCGGTTCGGCCTTCTGCCGAATACGGCGTTCATGCACCTCGGCCGAAAGTTCAGCGATCGCCTGTGCCAGGGGCAGCTTCTTCTGATGGTCGGCATCGAGCCGATCGCGGACGGTGACGGTCCCCTGCTCGGCCTCTTCGCGCCCGACGACCAGCATGTAGGGGATCAGTTCCAACTGCGCATCGCGGACTTTGCCGTTGATCTTCGAACTTCGCAGGTCGGTCGTCGCCCGGAACCCGGCGGCCTTCAACTGCTGCTCGACCTGGGCGGCGTAATCGTTGAACTTCTCGCTGATCGGCAGAATGCGGATCTGTTCGGGAGCCAGCCACAGCGGGAACGCGGCGGCGAAGTGCTCGATCAGCACTCCGACGAACCGTTCCATGCTGCCGAACGGGGCGCGGTGGATCATGACCGGTCGGTGCGGGCGATTGTCGGTGCCGATGTACTCGAGCTGAAACCGCTCGGGCAGGTTGTAATCGAGTTGCACGGTCCCCAGTTGCCACTCGCGGCCGATGCAGTCGCGAACCATGAAGTCGGCTTTGGGACCGTAAAACGCCGCCTCTCCCTCGCGCGGCTCGAACGACAGCTTCATTTCCTCGAGCACGCGCCTGAGACTGGCTTCGGCCTTCTGCCAATTCTCGTCGCTCCCGACGTATTTGTCGCTTTTGGGATCTCGCAGCGACAACTGCACGCGGTAATCGTCGAGACCCAGGCTCCCCAGGACGAACTGCACGAGCTGCACAGTGTCGCGAAATTCATTCTCGACCTGCTCGGGAGTGCAGAACTGGTGCGCGTCGTCCTGAGTCAGGCCCCGCACGCGGAGCATGCCGTTGAGTTCTCCCGATTGCTCGTGGCGATACACCGTGCCGAACTCGGCCAGCCGCACCGGCAAGTCGCGGTAACTGCGTTGCTGCGACTTGTAGATCTGCACGTGATGCGGGCAGTTCATGGGCTTCAGAAGGTAACGCTCGTGCTGACTCTGCCAGGTCTTGAGGGAGGCGACTTTCTCGTCTTTCAAGCCCCCCAGCGGGTAACCCTCGACGCGCGCTTCCAACAGCGGCGCGAACTCGACAAACTGTTTCTCTTTCTGGGAAGTCAGCTCGCCCGCTTCGAGCAAAGTAATCCAGCGATCGACGACCGACCCGGCCGGGTGCCCGAAAATCGGCGAGAACTGCGAGTCGCGATAGTACGGAAAATGGCCGCTCGTCTCGTACATCTCGACCCGGCCGATGTGTGGCGTATAGACCGGCTGATAGCCGCGCTTGAGAAGTTCGGCCTTGATGAAGTCTTCCAGCAACCCGCGAACGGTGGCCCCCTTGGGAAGCCACAGGCACAGTCCCGGCCCGACCTCCTGGCTGATGTGAAACAAAGCATGTTGCTTGCCGAGAACGCGATGGTCGCGGCGTTTGGCCTCTTCGACCTGCGCCAGATGCGCGTCGAGGTCTTTTTGCGTGAAAAACGCCGTCCCGTACAGGCGCTGCAGCGACTTGCCGCCGGCATCCCCTTTGAAATGTGACGCGGCCACCGACAGCAGCTTGACGGCCTTGATTCGCCCGGCGTCGGGAATGTGCGGCCCGCGACACAGGTCGACGAACTCTCCCTGGCGATAGAAGCTGAGGGTTGGATGATCTGCCAGCCCGGTCTGAATGTGCTCGGCCTTCAGCTCCTGCTTCAAGTCGGCCACGAAGCCGATCGCCTCGCTGCGCGGCAACTCGAACCGGTCGAACGGCTCGGCCTGGGCCACCAGCTTCCCGATCTCGGCTTCGATCTTCGGGAAATCCTCTTCCCGAATGCGATCGGGCATATCGAAGTCGTAATAGAACCCGGTCGAAAGCGTCGGCCCGAACGCCAGTCCCACGTTGGGAAAAAGCCGCATGACGGCACGCGCCATCACGTGTGCGGCCGAATGCCTGAGAACCCCCAAGGCCTCCGGATCGCGATCGGTGAGCAGCCGCACAGTCACCGGCCCAGAATCGCCCGGCTCGCGGCACAAACGCAGTTCCCGTTTGAGATCGACGACTTTGCCATTGACGACAGCCGCAATGCACGCCTTCGCCAGCCGGGGACCAATACTTTCGGCGACATCGAGCGAAGTGGCATTATCGGGATACTCCTTGATCGAACCGTCGGGAAGCTGCACCTGCATCATGATACGGGGCGTTTCCTGTGCCGTCGCAGCCACCGCGGAAGTCCGCCGGTACAAAGGGCGAGAGAATCTCCTGCAGGGCCACACGAGAGGGTACTATAGAGGAGAGCGGCGGCGGGGAAAAGTTCGCAGTCCCGCTCTCAGTCGGCCCAGGGTGTTGGAGCCGATCCGGACGAGGGGGCGCAAGTGGTCGGCGCGCTATCAACAACCGAGTCCAGCTTGAAATCGTCGAGTCGATCGTCTCGGGCTGATCGTCCGGCTTTTTAATGAACCAATCCTTGCAATTCTGCGTTGATCCTGCACGAAGGCAGGTTTTTCAATTTTTCGGGTACAATTCAATAGTCTACCGCATGATCATTGCCGATTCGTGAAATAATCCGCCACGAGACGAACGCCATGCACAAAAAAGCTAAGACTCCCGCCGTCCTGCGGACCTTGCTGGCTTCATTCTTGATCTCGCTTCCCGCTTCTCCAAGCGGGTTTTCCGCGCCCCCTCGGCTGCCAGATCTCCCTCGTGTTCGGAAAATGCCCGATCTTCCAACAGTTCCTCGTTCCGGGTTACCGCTCAGCGAGGGAGCGAAGCGTGGAGATACCATTCGGCGGTTTCTCGAACGAACGGAGGATATTATGGACGCGGCAAGCTCGGCCACGTCGGTGGAGCCCGCTGCACGGCAGTCGGCGCGCGACCCGTTAGGTCCCGATCGACGTCGTGCGGTCATTCCACACGTCAACTTTCGCTGGGAAATGCTTGAAGCCCACCTCAATGTAGTGATCCTGCTTGACACGGCCCCCGACGTTCACCAAACGGTCTCAACTTATCGTTCACTGGCTGAATTGTTCGCCGCAATCGGACGCTGCAATAATTCAAGTCCTGATGTCACGACGATTCGAAACCGATTTGGTGACATGCGATCGAATCCAAAACTGAAGCCGCTTGCCGAGCGGGTGCAGCTTGATCTGGCGGTGCGGATCTTCCTGAACGGACAGTCTCGCGTTTCCAGGGAACTGCTTCCTTCAGTTGCCGACTCCCATCAGGCATCCGCGCTGCTTCGCGAGGCGACTGCCGATTTTCTTGCGCGGGACACGGACCAAGATGACCTCGAGCGCTCAAGCGAGGAGACTCGCGTGTATCCCGCCCTTTCGTTCGAAGCAATTCAAGCTCCGATCGCCCGCGAGCTTCAGCAAACCAGGACGATGCTGCTCAATGATGTTTCGCAGGAGTGGAAAGATATTCTGAATCAGTCGTTCATCGAATTTCCCGAGCCGTTTGGAACAAAAGATTCACAAGGCGATGACGACATCTTGGCGAGCCAATACCTGGCGCTCGCAACGCGAACTCTGGATCAGACCAACTACGACCTGAGATTCGACGGAATGACGGCGAGATATTCCCGAGTGCTCGCCGGGTTCCTGCAATTGGAACTGACGCAACCTGAGCGCGTAATCATCCGCAACATGCGCCGAAATGGAAATTCGATACGAGAAATCGGCGAACGAATCGCTGAAGGACGATTTGCACTGGCCGCGAAGAATTCGGATCAGATTGCCGGCGCGTTTCGTCGCGACAGCTACGCCAGGCTTCCGATCGAGGACGTGGAGAAAGCTCGCACGCTGCTGCAGGGTCTGGCGCCCGCAAATGCCGCCGTTGACGACGACCTCCGACCACCGTGGGCGGACGGGTGGACTCGAATACTCACGGCGCGCATCGCGCAACTGATTGCGGACCAAGCGTTGCCAATACTCCCGTCCGAGAAGGAGCCGACGCCGGAAGCAGCTCCCTGATGAAACCTCGTTGTTCGAATATCGCTGCAACTCCTGTCATCCGAGGTCACGCATGAATCCGCCGGAATCATCAAGCCGATTGGAAAATTCGCGGATCGTCCTCTGTGCCGCGAGCTGCGTCTGTTTGTTAATGCTGATCTCGATCATGCGAGCCAATTTCGTGATCTACGGCAACGCCTACGTATTCAATCGACAATTGATCGTTGCCGGGGTGTTACTGTTCGCCGGCGCGCTCGCCATCGCAAGAGCGGTCTGGCTGCGGCGCTGGAAGCGTTGCGCAATGGTCACCTTGGTCACAGCGGGCTTGATGTGCGGTGCCTGGTGGCTTGTACCGGACAGCGCCGGTTACAACTTGATCCAACTGCAGAATCTCGCTCGACAACACGCGTCCAGCTTGCGCGCCCTGCCGGTCGACAGGATTCACGAGTATCGCGCAGGGATCGCTACTAGGCCTTAAATAAGCGTACCCGGTGTCGCTTTTGTGGTCGAGCAGCCGAGTGGGCGCGGCGCAGACGAAGAGCGGACGACCTTGGGGATGGCCGGATGATGATTCGGTTCGTCGTCTGCTGTCTGTTGGGGAATTCCTTTCGGGG
>SIAF01000062.1 GCA_009691905.1 Planctomycetaceae bacterium
GCAGAGGTTGAAGGTACCATTTTTCTTTCCGCAGGACTGAATTCCCCTTCTCCATCCGCGAGACCACGAATGCCCTACGAATCAAGCCACTTCGCTCACTCCCAACGCTAGAAACTCACAACCCTAGATCAGGAGGTCTGAGCCTGCTGCAAGCCTTTCGCCCGGTACATGTACAAGAGGCCCGAGCCGACGTGCGGTCCCTTGATCCGGATCTTCCAGTCGTCGCCTGCTTTTTTCATGGGCACCACGTCGACGGGGGTCGTCGCCGCGGGTTGATCGAACAACACGAGGCTGACCTCGGCCGCGTCGGGGCTGTAGACGACGAAATGGACCCAGCCATCGGTATCAATTCGGGCGCCGTACCGCGCCTCGTCGCTGTCGCCGATCTCTTTCGCGAGATCGTTGGCCGCCGCCGTGCGAATACCGTGCGTGACCGCGAACAGCAGACCGATCAGCCCGGCGCGGCCGAATTTGTGCAAGGACATAAGGGTTCCCTTCGCAATGGGGGGTGGCTTGCAGACCGGCGAGGCTGTGAATCACAGTACAGCGCCCCTATGCAAGTCACAAGCGCCGGGCTTCTCCCTATAAAGGGATACCGTAGAATGTCCCCTTTGCCCCCCTCAGTGGTCCCTGAACAAGAAGCGCGGAAGAAGCCAAAGCGATCATGGGACAGGAAATCGCTGCCGCCCACTTTCGATATCACGATTTTCATCGGTTCGATCGACTTCTGCGCGAGGAACTGGCACTGCTGCAGGGCTGGTTTCAAGACCGGAACTTCTCGTCGCAGCGCTCGATCGCCGGACTGGAGCTCGAAACCTGGCTGGTGGGGCCGACCGGCGACCCTTTGCCCATCAACGAGCAGGTCTTAGCGCTCGTCGATTCGCCTGATGTCGTCCCGGAGCTCTCGCGATTCAACATCGAGTTCAATGTCGCTCCGCAATCGCTGGCCGCCCGCGGCCCGAAGGCGATGGTGTCGGAGCTGGACGCCACGTGGGCGGCGTGCGACCGCATCGCCGGCCGGCTGGGGGCCGGCGTGGTGTCGATCGGAATCCTGCCGACGATCACCGACGCCCTCTTGTCGCTTTCCAACATGTCGTCGCCGAAACGCTACCAGGCACTGAATGAACAGGTGCTGCGCCTGCGGCAGGGGCGACCGATCCGGCTCGATATCGAGGGCCGCGAACACCTGAAAACCGAACACCACGACGTGATGCTCGAGTCGGGGACGACGTCGCTGCAACTTCACCTGCAGGTCCCGCTGGACGAAGCCGTGCGGTTTTACAACGCGGCGGTCATCCTTTCGGCCCCTCTGGTGGCAGTCTCGGCGAATTCGCCGCTGTTGTTCGGCAAGCTCCTGTGGGAGGAATCCCGAATTCCTTTGTTCGAGCAGGCGGTCGACGTCGGCGGGGGGCGATTCTCGCGGGTCACGTTCGGCTCGGAATATGCCCAGGACAGCCTGGAAGAATTCTTCGTCGAAAACCAGGATCACTATCCGGTCATGCTGCCCTTGTCCATGGACGAGAGGTCCGACCGACTGGTGCATCTGCGGCTCCACAATGGCACAATCTGGCGCTGGAACCGCCCGCTGATCGGATTCGATTCCGACGGGCGCCCGCACCTGCGGGTCGAGCAGCGTGTGATGGCGGCCGGACCCACGACGGCCGACATGGCCGCCAATATGGCCCTGTACTATGGACTCGCCGAATCGCTGGCGACCGCGCCGCACGCTCCCGAATCGCGACTGTCGTTCGCCGATGCCCGGCATAACTTCTACCACGCCGCTCGCCACGGGCTCGATGCGACGGCCGCATGGTTCGATGGTCGGCAATGGCCACTCCGCAAGTTGCTGCTTACCGAACTGCTGCCGCTGGCGCGCGACGGGCTTGAGCGGCTGCATGTCGATTCCGATCTCATCGATCAGGGGCTGTCGATCATCGAGTCCCGCGTCGCAACCGGACTGACCGGCGCCGCGTGGCAGAGACGATTCGTCGAACGACACGGCCGCGACCTGGCACTGCTCACGCGCGAGTATCACGCGCGGCAGCGCACCGGGCAGCCGGTCCATACGTTGGATGTCTGATCGTCCCGTTAAAGATTCACCTTTTTGTCGCCGTTTCGCCGCCGAGTTCACTCGGCGCGTGTCGCATGTCACCCAACCGCGCGTCTCAAGCGACGCGGCGAAACAGAAATGGTTGAAACCTTTGCACTGACACGCTCTTTGGCTACGCAATCAAGCGCTCGTGCTGCAAATCGCATTGCATAAGCGCGCGTTTATGGATAGACTGGGGGGGGTTGAAAGTCGCCCCAGCGATCGCTCGCCGGGACGGCGGACATTCATCTTGCCGATAGATATAACGGACACGGGTGCGCATCGCACGAACGGACGCCACATGAACTCACAACGATTCCGGCATCAACACCGACTCGGCATCACGCGGCGCGAGCTGTTGCAAGTCGGCTATTCGGGCCTGCTGGGGTTGGGTTTGCCGACGCTCCTGTCGCGGCAAGCCCTCGCCACACACGACACGCCGAGCGACAGGAAGCGCGCTCGCAGCGTGATTCTCATTTTTTTGACCGGTGCCCCCAGTCATCTCGACATGTTCGATTTGAAAACCGATGCTCCGGCCGAGGTGCGCGGCACGTTTCAACCGATTGCAACGCGGACGCCGGGAATGGAGGTCTGCGAGCACCTGCCGAAGCTGGCGGCCTGTTCTGACAAATACGCCGTGATTCGCTCGATGACGCATGGCTTGCCTAGCCACGAACACGCGACTCACATGCTTTTGACGGGCATCGACACGATGCCGATCGGCTCGACGCATATGGCTTCGCGGTTCGATTGGCCGTGTTACGCGTCGGCCCTGGATTATTTGCGACCGCGAGGCGACGGCGTTCCCAATGGCGTGATGCTGCCGACCTATTTGAATAATGGCTACGGTTTTTCGGGTCAGGATGCCGGATTCCTCGGTGCCAGACATGACCCGTGGCATGTGAAGCAGGATCCCAACGACCCCAAGTTTCGCGTTGAGAATCTCAGCCTTCCGGTCGGATTGTCGATCGATGCCCTCGGCCATCGGTGTCAATTGCTGGCCCAGTTGAACGCCCAGTCGGCCCAGCTCGACCGCGCCCGCCCCGTGGCCGAGTACAGCAATTATCAGGATCGCGCGCTGTCTATCCTGACAACCAGCGCGATCGGCCGCGCCTTCTCCATCGATCAGGAGCCGGCCGCGGTGCGGGACCAGTACGGGCGGCACCCGTTCGGCCAATCGCTGCTGTTGTCCCGGCGTCTCGTGCAAGCCGGCGTCCCGATCGTGCAGGCCAACATGGGATCGATGAACAACTGGGACACGCACAACAATAACTTCACCCAGCTCAAAGACCGCCTGCTTCCGCCGCTGGATCAGGGCGTCTCGGCACTGCTCGATGACTTGAGTTCATCGGGCCTGCTCGATGAGACCCTGGTGGTGATGGTCGGCGAGTTCGGCCGAACACCCAAGCTGGGCGGCAACGTCGGCACGCCCAGCTACGTCCCCGACGGCCGCGACCATTGGGCCGGAGTGTTTTTCGCCCTTGTCGCCGGAGCCGGCGTGCGCGGCGGACAGGTGATCGGCAGTTCCGACAAGATCGCCGCCTATCCCGCTTCCAACCCGTACTACCCCTCCGATCTGGGAGCCACGCTGTTCCATTCCTTAGGCGTCGATCCCCGCACGATCATGAAGGACCGGCTGAATCGCCCGATGCACGTCAGCGAAGGCCAGCCCATCGCACCGCTCTTTACCGGCGCTGCCAGCTAGACCGTATGGGAATCGCGACAAGGGCACCAAGTGTGTTCTCTGCCAGTAGTGCGAAACGCCGAGAGTCGAGGCTCCCGGCGTTTTGTCGTTCTTTGGCTTTCCCAAAGGGATTGTGGCGTACCGGCCGCTGGTGAAAAACTCTATCGGGAGTCCGGCACTTTCAAAATGAAACCGATATCCAAAGGTCGCCGCTCTTCGTCGCGAGGGCAGTCGCCGCCGTCGTCCTGCCCGTTTTCGCCAACGCTGTAGATCAAGATGCGCGCTGCTTCGACTTGGTAACGGAGTGGCTGCCCGTCGAACGGATCGATCAGCTCCGCAGCCGGCTCGGATGAGAACCCCATCAGATCTTGTTCGATCTCCGCGAGCGACTGCGGCAGCCGGTTATGTTTCTGCCGATAACGCTCAACGGCAATCGCGGCATTGGCACACTTCTGCCTGGCATCGGCTCGGGTGTCGGCGACGGTGGCCAGTTCCAGGGGCGGAAGCAGCATCGACACGAAAGTGAATCGCAGGCGAGAGAGCCCTGTCAGTGAGTTTATCCGGGCATCGAGCTCACGTTGTTGGCTCCGAGCCTCGGGCCATGAGCCCGAGAGCCCTTCGATGGCCGTCTCATAGAATTGCAGCGCCTCACGGGCATTCGATTGCCGAAACGGGCCAAGCGGCATGTCGTCGAGTGCAATGAGAAAGATCGCTCGCTCGCCCGAAAGGGCATTCCTCATCTCATCTTTGAATCGAGCCGAGCGGATCGCCGTTTGCAGCGATTCCAGCTCGGCATCGCTCCACTCGCAGTAGGGCAGCAGACGTTCCAGGAGATCACAACCAACGGCGTAGATCGCGATTCGCACCAGTTGCGAGATCATTGTCGGTTCCCCTCGTAGTGCATCGGACAAGGCAAAAATCGCTCTGATGTCATGCAGGGCCTGCGAACTGCTCCCGTCATGCGCACAGACGTGGGCGTCGAGCGTCAAGAGTCTCGCAACAACCCGCGATGCCTCGGTATACGGATACAACGTGGCAATCCCCGCGGACATGTCGACCGGAAACCGAACCTGGCCTCCCGCTTCAGCCGCCAGGCGGATCGCCTGAAACTCGCCCCCCAGTTCGCCCAGCAGCGTTCGAACCGCTTCAAGCTCGGCCCACCCCTGGCCGGGCGCAGGAATCGGTGTCGGACCGGTCCCCACAATGGGCAGAGCGCTTGCGCGCGTGCGAAGGTTTGCAGCCTGCACGGAATTAATCGCGCTCACCCACAGGTTGGTGGTGTCGGCAATGCCGTTGGGAACGGCGTAGAAGTCGGTCAGCTCTTTCGCGGTTGTCGGCAACCCTTTGGCCCGCAGCGCAGTCAACTCCGAATCCAATGTGGACAGTGAATAGAACCACACGCCTCCGAGCGCGACGAGAATTGTCACGATGAATCCGACGAGACCCAAGCACAGCTTCGATCTCAACGTGCGGGGCACCGCCGTCACCGAGGGATATTGCTCGCTCGATGCATCGCCAGTCGGAAGGGGACGCGATTTGCAGTTTTGCGACTCGAACATGATGACAGCCCTCGTGGACTCCTCCAACGATTGAGCGAAACAGAAACCCCGGCGCGCCGGGGACACCCCCCGCTCGCCTTGGTGAATTTTGACCCCCTGAAAAACGTCGCTTTCGGCCGGTTTCTGCACAATCGCCTTTCGAAAGTCGCGGGGTTTCTCGAAGATACCGCTCCGTTGAACAGGAGGATCTTCGAGAAAACGGCCTGGATTCGATTACTTACGCCGAAGATACTGCTCATTCCGGCGCGACACCCCTTCGACAAAAGATTGCAAATCTGGAAACAAACTCACCGTTTGGCACGCCATTTTGGAAGAATCCGCAGTGGAATCCGGGCGATTACCCCGTTGGTTGTTGCAGGCGTTAGCACTCATCACGCGGAGCGATGATGACTACTTTAAAGTAGTCTTCATCGCTCCGCGTGAAGAGTCTCGGGACGTTACGTTTTGATTGCGGGTCCTCGCAAAGTTCACATCGAATCGGCCACACCCTATTTTACCACGCCGCCAGCCACCGACAGAAGACCCCGGTGCGCAAATCTGGAAAAGACAAATCAAAAAGGTGATCGGTTCCGTGGCGGTGGCCGCCACGACCGCGTCAATCACATTCGGGCCTGCGCGAGTTCTCGACCACGATGATCGACCAACGTCCGATACCACGCAAAGCGGGACGTGCGCCGCGCCCGTGGTTCACGCGTGTTATGGATATTCGCGCGATCGAGCAACTTTGATACATTTCGCCGCCGCGAATCGCGGCAATTGATGCGGAGGAGAAAGGCCTGCACTCTCAAGGGGATGCCGTTGCCGCGAATCACGTTCATGGCCGTGCTGGTCGTCGCAGTCGCTGGTTGCGTTTCGATGCGACCGACGATTCGACAGCCCGGCTCCGCTGCCGATGCGCTGACGCGATCGTGGCGAAAAGAAGTTCTGCGGCACGGGCGCGACGGCGATTGGCTGGTCATCCGTGGATACAACTCGGCTGATCATCTGGTCGCTATCGCGGGAAACGCCGAACTTTCGCATGTCGGAATTCTCGACGCAACGAATGCCGATGTCATCGAGGCAGTTTCACCCTATGTGTGCGCAACCTCGCTGCAGACTTTTCTTGAAAAGGCCGATCGGGTGATGCTCATCCGGCCGGCGAATGCCGATCGCGTCTCTGGAAGGCGGGCCGTCGAAAAGGCGCGCACGCAGATCGGGGCGCCTTACGATTTACTCGGGACGGTGGGGCTTCCCGAAACGGGTAAATTCTACTGTTCAGAATTGGCCGCGTGGTCTGTTGGAATGGACGTTGACCGTGAAGGTCCCGACGAAGTCCTGCATCCCGCCGCGATGTCACAGTTTGGAACGGTCCGCTTCGATTCTGATTCGCAACCTGTGCACAAATGACCGGTCTGTTGAGTGCCTGACGGAGCGAAAATCGGCGGAGTTCGACCGGATTGAGGTCATTTGGATCTGCGAAGCCGAACGAATGTTCTCCGCATCGAAGTTTGGTCGCCTGCGATGTAACTTGCTTCCATAGTCAAGTGTTTCGCCAGCGATTCAACACGTCCTGCGTCATCAGGCGGCATTTTGCCTGCGGTTGATTTCGCGGCACTGTTCGTTGAATCCAATGCCCAATCTTCAGCGAATTCGGAGGCTGTCGGGACTCTGGAGTATTCAACAACCAGGCTGGTTTCCGGGACACGTGTCATCAGCGCATTGTATTCGGGATGGTCAGCCAGTGCCGGGATCCCAGGCTCTGCCTCGATCAGGCTGTTCAGGGCGCCGATTGAATCGCCGAAAATCAAATGGCCATGTGCAATCGTCATCAGATTCTTTAGCCGCTCTTTTCGTTTCCAGATCCACCCTCGATCGACGTTGATCTGCCATACCGCATGGATCCCCGCCGATTTCGTGTCGCGGGAGACCGCGCCTGCGGATTGAAGCTTTTCGATGATCCGCTGCAGTGACTGCTCGTCAACAACTTCGAGTGCCAGAGCGACCGAAGCTTTGCGTGCGCCGTCTGAAGTTTCTGGGGTCTCGACCAACCACGTAGCGCCGGAGAGAGAGCCGGCAATTCCCGGCGCGGCATGTTCCTGTGCCAGGTGCAATACCACTTGAAAATCATCCAAAACATCGCCGCGTTTCCAACAATCAGCCAGCCATTCGGCTGGCCAAATGGTCTTCATCACCGACTCCAGGTCCCAATGAAACCCGCAAACTCGTCGGACGTTGCCGTGAATCCATTGGGGCGGCTCACGCAGAGTTTGCCGCGGTAACAATTCCCGACCCACGGAGAGCGGATGCTTGTCGTCGCCTTCACCAGTTTCGGTCGTGGCGGATTCAAGTTTCTCGCCTTTCGACCGATGCACGCGGGCGTCGGCAAGCATCCGATCAGGCGCGACGCGACATGCCACCGTGCGGCATAGCAAGTCGCACCCGTTTCCCAAGGGCGAGAAGACTCCGCCAGTGTCAACCGGGGAATCGCGACCAACGGTCTGGGCGAAGTAAGCAGAACACCGCTCGTCGTCGATACTTTCAAGCATCAACAACGGGCAATTTCCAATCGCAATCAGTTTTTGCAGGCAAACCTGTAGGTTGGCTCGCAGAATGAGTTCGTCAGAACCTCGAGAGAACCAGATCATTTCACTCCCGCCGTTGATTGCTTCCCAGTCAGCCAATTCGGCGATGGCACAAAACGTCTCATCGACGGCGAGCGTGTTCTCGTGTTTTCCGTCCCAGCGTTCGAGGATTGAGGTCAGTATTTCGGCTGACGTCGCCAAGACCAGATAGGAATCCTTCGTGAAATAGGCAAGCCGCCTGCATCGAAGTGGGTCTTTCGCCTGGGTCGACTCAAGCGTCACGCAGCGCGTTCCGCGCACTTTCGATTCAGATTTACGCGCCGTCTCGTCGCACAGGAACTTTGCGATCCATTCTCCTTTGTCGCCGATCTCCTGGGCTTTGTCTCCCAATTCGAAAAACCATGCGACTCCTGGCTCGTTGTCTCCATCAGAAACTACAGCGACCGCGGCCTCGCCATTGATTGATTCGCAAATCGCGTCGACGCGGATGCCGCACCATTCTTCGATGATTGACGAGGCCAGTTTCAACTGTGGCTCAATAACGCTTGCAATTGTCTGGGTACCGAATCCTGCGGGTGTCCACGTGCGAAACTGCGGGTCGGCCCACAACTGTCCACAGGAAGTTTCTCGCGCACATTCGTGAAACTTTTTTACGTCACGGATCGTTGAGAAGTACGCAACATTCGGCGGAAGCCGTCGCTCGACCGGGACCCGTTGGCCGAACTCGGCTTCGGCCGCTGCACCGCTCAAAGTGAATAAAACGACAGCCCCAAATACGTGTCGCAACACTGCCGGCAGTCCGTGCATCATATAATGGCTCCCTGCAAATGCTGAGATTCCCACGTCTCCCAACCGTTTGGGCGGGGGAATACTCGGCGTTTTGGCGTTACGGGTCAATACTTGAATGAAGCGGGCCGAAAGGCAAACGACACCATCGATTCCGCGGAATCGGCCCCCGTTGTTCGACCGAACTGCAATTGAGATTGACCTGCCGAACCGCGTCCTGGAAGAATTGGAGGGGTGGTCTCTGACTTCCCCTGCCTCGGCGGCTCTCTGTGGACGGCATTTTTCTTCGAACCGGAGAATTTGAGATGTCGGCTGAAAACTTCCGCGATCGGCAACCCTTCAGTCGCCTCTCGCGAAGGGAGTTCCTGGCCGCTGCGGGCGGCGCCTGTTTTTTGTTGCGGTCGGCAGTCTCTGGCGCAGAGAAGGACGAAGAACCCTCTCGTCCGCAGTTCCTGATCGAGTGGGGACAAAGCGGCGACGAAAAGGGCCAATTCAGCGCCTGCGTCGGAATCGCCATCGGAAAGAATGACGACGTGTACACCTGCGAGTTTCGCAATCAGCGGGTGCAGCGGTTCACCTCCGACGGGCAATTCCTGGAGATGTTTCCCGTCCAGCCGCACGGTGGCGGGCTCGCAGTCGACGCGGAAGGCAACGTGTACGTCGCGCATTGGAACAGCAACAAGCTCGCGGCCTACTCGCCCGCTGGAAAGCTGTTGCACGAATGGGGTCAAAAAGGGACAGGGGACGGGGAATTCCAGCTTCCCGGCTCGGTGGCGCTGGGGCCGGATAATCTTCTGTACGTGCCTGACCAGGGAAACAGCCGCGTCCAGAAGTTCACATTGGATGGCAAGTTCGTGGGGAAGTGGGGAGAACACGGCAGTGAGCCGGGACAGTTTGGCGGCAGCGTGCCTGCGGGAGGACGATTCGCCGGACCGCAGTTCGTCGGTTTCGACCGGGCCGGCAACGTCTATACGACCGACGCGGGGGCGGATCGGGTTCAGAAGTTTTCAGCAGAGGGAAAACTTCTCGGTCACTGGGGCACAGACAGTGCCGAGCCGGGGGGCTTCGGGCCTGCACCGCTCAACAAAGACGGCAGCCCCGGCCAGGGAGGCCCGATCGGCATCTGCGTCGACCGCCATGACCGCGTGTGGGTCAGCGCCACCAACAACCGCGTCCAGCAGTTCTCGAACGCCGGCAAATTCCTGTGCGGAGTGGGAGGCGAGGGCATTGAACCAGCAAAGTTTCACCTGCCGCACGGGATCGCGCTGGACAGCCACAACTGCCTGTATGTCGCCGACACGATGAACGGCCGTATCCAGAAGTTTGCCGTCGATTAGCCTGGATTATTCGTGTAGGGTGGGACCAGCTCGCGCAGCGTGCGCAGGCCCACCATTCGGGTCGCACCGCATCGGAACCCGCATGGTGGGCCTGCGCAAGCCGCTCAATATCGACCCAGCCCGCTGTCTGGTTCGAGAGTGTTTTCAGGAACTGAAGATCGATAGTCGGTCGCCGTTTGCTGGTCCCACCCTACATCAGCGTGATTATTCCGGGTCAGATCAATCGGCATCGTCTCGGCGCCGTACCATCGAGAGAAACACCCCAAACGAGACGAGGTCGATCGCAAAAAGGACGCCGGCCACTTTGACCAAAAACGCAAAACCACGCCTTCCGGGTTGCTCAGCCATTTGGTGATTCGTCACTCTGAGTCCGGCTTTTTCGGCTTGTCCTGGCCTTGCGGAACCACCTTCGGGGCATCCGCAGGAATCGGCGCCTGATCGGCGGTTATGATGGGCAGGTCGCTCGCCAGCGTTTTCAGAAAAACGTTGCGGTATTGGATCGTCATCGGCGGTCCGACGTGGACCTGCATCCCCAGGACCCCCTCGAGCTTGCGCCCTTTTTCGTCCAGGTCGATGACGTCGACGGTCGGGTGGCCGTCGATCCAATGCTGGTGGTGGTTGCCTTCGACCAGCACCCGGTAGTCGTGCCACTCTCCGGGCTTGAAGGCCTTGAGTTTAAACTCGCCCGCGACCCACGGCTGTCCCTGGGTGTCGATGATCACGCGCTCGCCGGTGTGGGCGAGAATGCGGCGTCCGCGTTCCTCATAGAGCATGCCGTCGTAGTCGGCTCGGCCGGCGACCACATCGCACTGGTACCCGGTGACGACCGACTCGCCCAGGTCGGGTCGCTCGGTGCCTCGATATTGCAGCCCGCTGTTGCCTCCCGGTGAAACCTTGACCTGGATGCGCAGCTCGAAATTCTTCAGCTTGCCGCCGCGCCAAACGATAAAGTGATTGTACTTCAGGGTTCCGTCGGCCGTGCCGGTGAGGCAGCCGTCGGCGACCTTCCAAAGCGCTGCGCTCCCCTCCCATCCCGTCAGATCACGTCCGTTGAAGATCGCCTCGAATCCCTCGGGCAGTTCGGATTCGCGACCTGCTTTGTCGCGCAGCGGCTGATCCGGATTAGCGGTACCCGGACAGGCAATCCACAATGCGAGGCCGGCCGCTGTCGCCAGCACCATGGACAGAATCAATCGGTTCATGCGGCGCTCCTGGATGCGGCAGAGATAAAGGAGGGGAAGTTTTACTTTACCGACGGATAATCAGAATATCGTTATTGCTTTCCTGTTGCGGATGATCAATCAACACGTCAACGCCCCCTCGATCAGTTGCAGTCCGGCAAGGCGCTCTTCGCATCAGTCCCGGTATCCTGAAGCAGAAAGACGCTGACCGTCGGCATCAGGATTTTTGTCTTATCCAGGTTGTACAAGTCATCCTTGATTTCGGCCTGGGCGAACCCCACGGGAAGATCCGCATGCAGCCAGGACGTGTACCGTCTCGACCGATGGGCGACCACCTTGCCGTCTTGGTTTTTCTCCGCAAGCAGGACGTTTTTGGACCAAGCCTTCGCGGCCTTCAAATGCCCCTGCTGATATTCGATGTCTCTCGGTGTGCCGGCAACGGCCTTCTTCATCGCACCGGGAGTCCAAAGAAGCGTTGTGCCGCTCGTGCTGTCGTTGTTCTGGTGGGGCTCTTTCCGGTACGCCGGCTCATCGTTGAATTGCACCCAGGTGCGCAGAACCGTTTCAATCGGGTTCTCGCTCTCCAGGAGGTCCTTTTCACGAATTAGCAACTTTTCGATCAAAGTCCCTTTTTCGTTCCCTTCGGGAATCACGTACTTCAACTCGATCCAGCGGCACGGTTCGCCGTTTTCGACAAGACTGCCGACGAAACTCAATGTCAACTTGCCCGACATCGTCTGTCCGTTATCAAGCCGCTCCCAGTCCCACTGATACTGCACCCACGCGCCATCCTTTGCAAGTTGTCGTGGCTGGTCGTCACCGCGACCTGTCGACGACGATGATCCGGCGAGAATTGCCAGGCCGAGGACAGCCGCCAACAGTTGCAGTCCCGTCGGCGGCGATCGGATATTTGAAACTTGGAGCGGAATCGGCGTGATCAGTCTCGACCTCATGTGACGATCGAACATCCATTCGCTCTCGATTTTGCCTTGCACACCGGACGAAGTCTGCGCGTTAGGTTGGAAAAGTTGACCTACCTCAGGGCCGGCGTGCCGGGCTGCGATTGGGACCGCCCCCAGGCCCGAACTGCGGAGCCGGAATGAGGCTGTTGATCGCCGCTTCGAGTTCTTTTTCATCGAGCAGGCCATCTCCGTAAAACCGCGGTTCGAGTCGAGACCGGGTCGGGGAGGGGGATGTTGTCGCGCCCGGGTTATTCCTGACGCTGTCCCACGCAGTACAGGTTTTCATACGTCCGGATGAACAGTTGGCCATCCGACGGGGCCAGGGCCGCTTTCATGGGTTCGCCCATGTCGTTTTCGGCGATCCGCTGGAACGTCGGGCTGGCCGCGAGGATGAAGATCTTTCCCTGCGTGTTGCCCACGTAAAGCCTGTCTCCCGCGAGCAGAATCGACCCCCACAGGTCTCCATCGATTCGTTCCTTCCAGACCGTCTTGCCGGTGGCGACCTCGATGCACTCGGCAATTCCGATGGCGTTCGAAACGTACAGATGGCCGTCAAGAACCACTCCCGACCCGATTCGCTGCGGCGTCGCGGCGACGTGCCATAACCGGTGGGTTGTCGTGATGTCGCCCCGGCCGCCCATGCGTACCGCCATCATCGACTTGCTGAAGCCGCTGACGCCGATGAGCACATCGTCGCCGATGGCCGTGTCGGGGTAATTGCTCGGTCCCAAGCCGTCGCAGCGCCACAGCTCTTTTCCCGTGAGCGCATCGTAGCCCTTCAATTCTCCAGGCATCGACAGCGCGAATTCGTCGTGATCGCCGGCCCGGTAAATCACCGGCGTCGACCACGAGCCGTACAGTTGGTGGTTCTTGCCGGCTTCCGGAGTGTCCCAAACCGTCTCGCCGGTGAGTTTATCCAGAGCGATGATGTGCGTCGGCTCTCCGGGGCCGCGATGGATAATCAGCAGATTCTTATAGAGCACGGGGGTGGCGGCCGGTCCGAAAATATGCGCCAGCTGGCTCAGGTCGCG
The DNA here is from genome assembly GCA_009691905.1 of Planctomycetaceae bacterium. Taxonomy (GTDB): domain Bacteria; phylum Planctomycetota; class Planctomycetia; order Planctomycetales; family Planctomycetaceae; genus SIAF01. The sequence continues at coordinate 13,191 of SIAF01000062.1, forward strand.
GCTCCACACGACCTTGCCGGAAAAATCGCACGCGACGACTCCCGCCGAATCGAAACTGGCATACACCAGCTTGCCGTCGGTGGTCGGCGACCCGGCGCAAAACGTGTTGTCGCTGTGGATCGTCTCGGTGTGCGGATAGGCAACCTCGTGTCGCCACAATTCCTTCCCCGATCGGCGATCGAAGCACATCAGGCTGCGAATCTTCCCGCCGTCTATCGGGCAGGTGACGAAAACCCGATCGTCCCAGACAATCGGCGTCGAATTACCCGCCTGCGGCAGCGGCGCCTTCCAGGTGACGTTCTCGGTCGGGCCAAACCGGGTCGGCAACTGCGATTCGTGGCAGACGCCGTTGCCCTGTGGTCCGCGCCAGGCGGGCCAGTTGGCTGCTGCGGCCGACTGGGCAAGACAGCAACAGACGAGAGCGCCGGTCAACGCGATGCGATGCATAGTCTGGATTTCCATCGTGGGATCTGATTGTCGCGCCGGCGGCAGCCGGCCCGTCGAGACGAGTTCAAAACAGTTCCTGAATCGGGCGTCCTTCGCCAACGATGCTGACGGGCCGGCCGGTGGAATCTTCGTAATGGGTTTCCAGCGGAATGCCCAGGATCTGATAGATCGTGGCCAGGAGGTCGCGCGGCGTCACCAGGCGCTCTCTGACCCCACCGCCGAACTTCTCGCTGGCGCCGACCGCGGCGCCGCCCCGAATGCCGCCGCCGGCGAGCATCACCGTGAAGCAATCGGACCAGTGGTCGCGGCCGGCGTGGCCGTTCATGCGCGGGGTTCGGCCGAATTCGCCGACGCAGTACACGACGACATCGTCCAGCAACCCGCGGCCGTCAAGGTCTTCGACCAGGGCCGCGATCGCCTGGTCGAGCGGTGGCAGGTGTTCGTCCAGCCCTTTGACGATGTCGTTGTGATGGTCCCAGTTTCCGGTGTTGATATTCACGCAACGCGCGCCGGCTTCAATCAGCCTGCGCGCCAGAAGGGCGCTCTGACCGTACCGGTGCCGGCCGTAGTGATCGCGCAACTTCGGGTCTTCGCTGCCGATGTCGAAGGCGGCTCGGACGCGATCTCCTGCGACCATTTCGAGCGCCTGGCTCTTGAACGTGTCCAGCCCCTCCATCGCGCCGCTGCGATCGATCTCGCGCCGGAAAGTGTCGAAGGTTTTCAACAGCGCGCGGCGGGATTCGACGCTGCGCAAACTCAGGCCGCCCGGCAGCGAAAGGTTCGGGACCTTGAAATCGGCCGCGTTCGGGTCGGCGCCCACCTCGAAGGGATTGTACGCTTTGCCCAGGTAGACAGCGCCCTGATACCCGAACGCTTCCGATTTGGGAATCGTGACGTAAGCGGGCATCAGAGGCTGGCGTGAACCAAGCGAACGCGAAACCACCGACCCGAGCGACGGCTTCTGTGCGGCGTTGCGAGCCAGCGTCGGGCCGAAATATCCGGTCTGCATCCAATGGGCCGACGGGGCGTGAATGCCGTTCTCGTGATGCACCGAGCGAACCAGCGCCAGGCGGTCCATCACCTTTGCCTGGCGGGGAAAACGCTCGCCCAGCGCGATGCCCGAGGCGGCGGTAGCAATCGGTTCGTAGGCACCGCGATATTCAGAGGGCGCATCGGGTTTCATGTCGTACGTGTCCTGCTGACTCAGCCCTCCATCGGTCCAGAAGACGATCAGCGACTTCCTGCTCGTGGGACGAGCCGCTTCGACCGCGTGCGATTCGCGACGCAGAAAATCGGCAAGTCCCAGCCCCAGGAACGGCACGCCCAGTTGCAGCAGGTTCCGACGGGTGACGCCGCCGGGATTTGCGAACGAGCCTAATTTTGCAAACGAGCCTGATTTTGCAAACCAGCGGGGGTGAAAGTTCAACATGGCAGCAGCTCCGAGACACGCATCAGTGATTGAACAGGAATTCGTTGGTGGCCAGCAGCGACCATAGCAGCGAGCGGCAAGCGTCGGCCGGGTCGGGTTCGGCTTCGAAGAATTCGACCGCAGCCTTCAGCTCGGCCGGAGCGGGTTGACGCCCCAGGACACGAATGAAAATCTCTGTGGCGCGAGCGGCATGTGACCGGTCGCCGGTCGCAACGCGCTGGGCATAGCCGCCGGGTGCCGTCAGCTTTCTTTGAATTTCCTCGGAGTTGACCAATTCGAGCGCCTGGGTCAGCGACGGCGCGTCGACGCGCTCGCATTCACAGGCAGACATGCGGGCCGGGCGGCCGAACACGTCAAGAAAATGGGCCGCTACGTTTTCGTCCGGCAAATCAATCGCCCGCGTGCCCGCGGGAAACTTTCCGGGTCCTCCTGAAAAGTCGGTCGGAACGTCGAGCACCTGGCTGATGCCGTCGAGCAGCACCTCGGCCGTCAGGCGTCGCGGGTGGAACCGCGCGAACGATTGGTTGTCGTCGGCGTTCCATTCGGTGGGGGCCGACTCAAGGCCGTAGGCATAGCCGTTGCAAATCACACGAATCAAATGCTTGACGTCAAAACCGCCGGCGATGAACTCGTCTGCCAGCGAATCGAGCAATTCAGGGTTGCTCGGGGGATTCGTGCTGCGGGCGTCGTCGATGGGGTTGATGATTCCCCGGCCGTGAAAATGGGCCCACAGGCGATTGACCATCGTCCTTGCAAAAAAGGGATTGTCCGGGCGGGTCATCCACAAGGCCAGGTTCCGCCGGGGATCGTCGTGGGGACCAAGCTCGAATTCCGCGGCGCCCAGCGCCCGGGGACCGACGCGTTCTCCGGTGCGCGGGTGGACCACGTCGCCGCGGTCTTTGAGGTAAATGATTTCGTCGGTTGGCACTTCGGCATCGGCAAACCCCTGTTTGCGTCCGACCCGGGCGAAGACGGCCGCCAGTCCGTAGTAGTCGGCCTGGCTCCAGCGCTCGGCCGGGTGGTGATGGCACTGGGCGCATTGAATGCGCACCCCGAGAAACGCCTGAGCGACCGATTCGACGTACTCGGGCGCTTTCCGAACGGTTCGATACCAGACGGTGGGCGGGTTCTCATTCTGGCTGCCGCTGGCGGCGATGATTTCGCTGACGAATTGATCGTAGGGTTTGTTGGCGGCGAATGAATCGCGAATCCAGCCGGCGAACAGGGTGGTCCCCGGCCGCTGTTTGCTGGTCGAGTAACCGGCGCCGCGGTTCTGCAGAATGTCGCCCCATTTCAGCGCGAAGTAGCTGGCGTATTCGGGGCGCTCCAGCAATCGGTCGATCAGGCGCGCGCGCTTGTCGGGTCGTCGGTCGGAAAGGTACTCGCCGACTTCTTCGGGCGTCGGCAAGGTGCCGCCGATGTCGATCGTCGCACGGCGGAGAAAGACGGCGTCGCCGGCAGGCGCCGAAGGCGCGACGGCCAGTCGTCTCCATTGGCGCAGCAGCATTAAATCGAACTTCGAATCACCCAGGTCCCGCTCCAACTGATCAAGTTGGCGGGTGATTGCAAAGGCGCGTGCGTCATCATGGGCCGCAAAGGGGATCGTGGCCTGAAAGGTCCCGAGCTTGTCGCCGAACCGCGCCATGACGGCGACGAGACCATGTCGATAATTGGTTGTGACGGCGCCGTCGGGATCGACCGTCGCGAGGTCAGGTTCATTGACCTGATAGACGGCCTGGCGCGTCACATCGCGCGACGTTCCATCAGAGAACCGTGCGATGACCAGCAGTTGCTGGCGCGAATTGACGTCGAGGATGCGCTGTTGCGGCAAAAGCTCGATGCGTTCGAGCACAGGCTCGTGGGGGGCGGGGGCCGCCGCCCCTCGTGCAATCCAGTCCCGTAGCTGCCGATAGTCGTCGCTGTCGACGCCGAGCCGACGTCCCCCGCCGTGCGGCGTTCCCGAGGTGGCTTTGACGAGCAACAAGCTGCGGTCGGGATCGGCAGGAAACAATCGCCGCCCGCGCGCTTCCTGCACAAGCGATTCGTAGTCCGATTCGGGCTCAAACCCGAATAGCGAGAGCTTGAACCCGTTCTGCCCGGTCGCCTTTCCATGACAGCCGCCGCTGTTGCATCCGAGCCTGGTCAGAATCGGCACCACGTCGGTCACAAATCGAATGTCCGGAGCCCCGTCCCGGGAAGCAACGACGACCGCGACCGTATGGTCGCGCCCCGCCGTCCGAACCTGGACGATTGCGCTGCCGCTGCGGTGCGCCCGAATGATCCCGCTGGATGAAACGGTCGCAATCTCGGTGTTCGAGCTGGAGTACTCGGCCGCGCCCGTGGCATCGCGCTCGACCGGGCCGGTCCGCGTGACGAGCAGTTGTTGCGTCGCATCCGGGTAAAGTCGGACCTGCCCCGGCTTTACGTCGAATTCGGGCCTCACGTCGAATTGAGGATCCTCCGCCTGCGCCACCGGTCCATTGACGGTTGCTCCCGCCAGGATCAATGACGCAATCCATCTGGGTTGCCAGGCCATGACTCGCAGAGTGAATCGCATGCGGCTATTCGATGATTTCCAGTGTGACGAAGCGGCTTCCATGAAATATCGGCTCATCCTCCCGCACTCCGACGCCGTACAACCGCAGAAACTGAAGGCGACCCAGCGGGGCGTCTTCATTGATGACGATCTGGAGCGATCCTTTGTCGGTTTGGCCGACAAACGTCTCACCCCGAGCGCGAAGTCCGACGACGTCGGTCACACGACCGGGAGCCGCCAGTTCGGTATGGATCTTGCCGATGAACCCGTTGCGGCGATCGGCCGAATAGCTGATTTGAATGGTTTCACCCCGTCTCGCACGGGTGGGGGCGAAGGGATCGACCTGGAGAATGAAGGCTTCCGGCACGACTTCGAACGTGACCGGGTTGCTGTAAGCGGCAACAGGTTCAGTCTTCCCGTCGGACGTTGGAATGGTTGTCTCGGCGCGGACGACGATCGTGTACGTTCCCACGGGCAATTCCGGGGGCAGAAAGAAGCTGAGATAGCCCTTTTGCATTCCGGCGGGAATGATCGCCGTCTCATTCCGAATCTGTTCGGGGAGTGCCACACCGATCAGTTTGACTGGCGCCTGATGAGTCGTATCTTTCCGGTCGATCGTAACCGCCACGTCGAGAATCCCGCCGGGCGAGTGTCGCACCTGCAGCCTGCCGTACAGATGGTGGTCCAGCGGCTGGTGCCCATCGGCCGTGATGCGCAGCGGCGCGTCGCCGGTGACGGCCAGAGGAATTTGCGACGTGATGCGACCCCAGCCGGAAGGCAACCCCGACCGGACGACCGCGGCGCCACGCGCCGTGCGACGGCCTGCCTGCTCGGCAATTCCTTCGATCTGCAACGCGCCCCATTCGGCCGTGGCGGTTTGATTCGCCGTCACCACGAGGGCCCCTCGATCAACCCCGGGCCCCAACCAGACCTCGGGGCATTCGACGCCGGCCGGCAAGTCCCTGGCCGAGATTCGAATCGGTCCGGTCATTCCGCGACTTCGCAAAACCAGCACCTCGAGCAGCTCGCGGCCGCCACGGGGCACGTTGACGCCTGAGGGACTCTCGCCGCGGGGCACGACCACCAGGTCGAACCGGGGCTCTTCGCGGCGAATACTGAGCCGATACGTCCGGCGTGGATCGGTCATCAACCCCCCGATCAGGTTTCGGATGGCAATCAGATAACGGCCGTCGGCGGGTACGACCCAGCGTCCGACCGGATCGAGGTGACTCGTGGGAAAAACCTGCCCCCCGACATTTCTGATTTCATCACCGAACTGTGTCAGTTCCACTATGCCGGACGCATCAAGCACGCTGACCTGCAAGTCAACGGGTGAACCGATCCGCTGCGCGAGGGACTCGATATAGAGCACTTCTCCGCGCTGCGCCTGAATTGAGAACCAGTCTCGCTCGTCGTCGTCGGCGAGTTGCCCGCACACTTCACAAGGGTAGGTCAGCCCCAGTGCCGACGCAGGCGAGTGATTGTCAAAACAGTCCGTCACGACTGGAAGATCGGTGACGCCGATCAGTACCGACGTGTGACTTCCCGGGAGATGATATCCGAATCCTTCGAACGCGGCTTGCGCCGGTTGCAGCCGCGCCAGCAACGGCCATGAGGGCTTCGCCATCGCTTCCGGAATCTCAATTTCCATGCGATCGAACGGCCAAGGCTCGTGCGCGCCCGGCGCGAGTGGATGTCCGGCGGTCGCAGCCGGCTCGCCACGAGAGTCGGCTCTTTCGTCGGCGCCGGCCAGATTCCAGCCGTACAGCGTCACGCGGCTGGCCTTGCCGAACTGGACTGCGCCTGGCATCGAGAACACGACACGCGGACCGGCGTCGATCTCGAGACGGTAGTAATGCTGGGGACCGCCCGAATGGATGAGGTCCTGCACCTTGACGACGTAGGCGCCGTCGGCCGGGACGTGAAAATCGACCAGCGGGTCGATGCCGAAGTATCCGCGATTGGCCGCCAGCCGTCTTCCGGCGGCGTCGAAAACCTCCAGCACGGCACGCAGTCGTGAGTCGATCCGCTCGGCCGAGCACTCGAGAATGACCCGCTGTCCCCGTTTGGCTTCGAACCGGAAATGATCGACGTCGCCCCCTTTGTCGATCCGTCCGTTGATCACGGCATTCAGCGGCGACAAGTGGGACGTCGACAGCGAGTCGTTCGGCTCGACTTCGACCTCCTCGGGCAAATGGCTGATCGCGAAAGTCCGTTGCGAGCTCACCCCGTTTTCACAGACAGCCCACAACTCGTACAACCCAGGTGGCGATTCCGGGGGGATCGTGATTTGCAGCCGGCTCTCGTCCAATCGTTCGCATTTCAGTCCCGGCACGTTGCCGTGAAGCGTCTTGAGTCCATTCAGGTTGCTGCCGGAAACCGCAACCTCGACAGTCCGTCCCGCTGCTGCACCCGCGGGAAACACCGTCTCAAGAACGGGTCCGGGCGGGGCTGCCAGCGTCGCGCGTCCGACGACGATCGTTGCGCACAGCGAAACGCCGAGTATCACGCTTACACGAATCTGGTGAAGGTTCATCAGCACGTCTTTAGGTCGAAGCAATGCCCGACGACATAGGAGTCGTTCAGGGCGGTCAGCTCGGTTTGTCGCCCACTCGATTCGACAACACCGATGATTATACATAAGATGGCGTTGATGCGTGAGTCTAAAATGAGATTCTTCTCCGCATTCGCGACGGAAAGGCGGGTTCCCGCCCAACAGTGCTGAGGTACGCTGAACCGAGTCGATTCCTGGAGACAAACAAATGCAGTCAATGCTCCTGCTGCTTGCCGCGATGGCATGCGGGTACGGTTTGGAACGCCCCGAGGTTGAATTCAAAATCTTTCAGTTTCCTGCCGACAGGATTCCGCGCATTGACGGCGATGCGCAGGATTGGTCGATCGTTCCCGATTCGTACGCGATTGGAATGGACCAACTGAAAGAGACGGTCGTCGGCATTGGCGACAAACGGGATCCGGCGAACCTGGATGTGAAGGTCAAAGTCGGCTGGGTGAAAGGCCAGAATCACCTGTACTTCCTCTACGAAGCCAGCGACAACTATTGGGACTTTGCTCGCGAAGACCTGCACAACGACATCTTCGAGATCGTCATCGACGGTGATCTCTCGGGCGGACCGCTGATCCGCCAGATGCATCCCAACGAAAAGCTGCGCGACAAGCTGGATACGCACTTTCTGTTTCACGGCGTCCATGCGCAGAACTACCACATCTTCACTCCCGCCGAAGGGAAAGACTGGGCGATGGTGTGGGGCTCGCAGCCCTGGATCAAGGAATTGCCCTACGCCAACGCGGCCTACAAATACAACTTCAAGCATGGCGAAAGCGGCAAGCTGGTGCTGGAGTTTTTCGTCACGCCGTTCGATTACGCGCCGCCCGATCGTTCGCGCGCGGTTCAGACGAAACTGGAAGAGGACAAAGTGATCGGAATGTCCTGGGCGATTCTCGACTACGACGACGAAAAGGCTGAGCGATACAGCGCGTTCTGGAACCTCTCGCACAAGACCACGATGTATGGCGACGCGTCGGATCTGGTGGCATTCCGATTGATGCCGATCGAGAAGAGTCTCCGCAAACCCGTCGAGGCCGACTGGTCGTTCCAGGTGGTCAGTCTGGAAGATCGCGTTGTGGCATTCCGCGATCGCTCGTACGGCAACATCACTTCGTGGCGCTGGGATTTCGGCGACGGCAAGACCTCGACCGAGCGCCATCCCACTCATCGCTACGAGAAGCCCGGCGAATTCGTCGTGACGCTTCGCGTCGAGGGACCCGAAGGCAAGGCGCGACGGGCGAAGGTTTGGGACGTGACGTTGCCGTGAGGAGGTAGGGTGGGACCAGCCCGCCGAAGCAGGGCACGGTTTCAGACAACACCATTGAGCGAGGCAGTACTTCACTACAATATGGAGAGCGGGCGCAGGCCCACCATTCGGATCGCGCCGCAGTAACCCGAATGGTGGGCCTGCGCACGCTGCGCGAGCTGGTCCCACCCTACGTCAATGCGTCGCTAGTGCCACATCTCTCAAACAGAGGTGCATGAGGTGACGGGTTCTGCCAGCCTCTGGTTTTTGCTCAGCTTAACGCGCCGATGCGGCGAGACGAATTTGGGTCGGCGTTCCTTTTGCATCGGTTTTCCGGTGTAGGTCCATTCGAA
>SIAF01000063.1 GCA_009691905.1 Planctomycetaceae bacterium
TTCCTTCCGTGGACTGCGGCTTGAATTACCAGCAGCTTCGCGGAAGAACGCCGTTTTTAGCAAGATCACTTTCGAGCTCCCCGCCGATCAAGTCCTATTGAGAGTCGTTTTGCGTTGTTTTTCGTGGGATTGAGTGAATCGCACCCGTTCATGGTCGCGGTGCTGCCGCTCTTGCTGTACCCCGCGATGGGCATCGGCGCGATGCAACTCACGGTGCTGTTTCGCGAGCAACCGCGGATCGTCGTGGTGCTCGGTGCCGACCATTTGCCGGCCAGCCCGCCGCTGCTCGACGCGCACCGATTCGCCGCCCGCTGGTTCCCCCCCGGCGCCGACCCGAATCGGCTGGTGGTCATCACCGACCAAGTCGACCGGCCATTCGACGAGCAGCTCCCCGACAAACTTGATGCCCAGGCGCTTCTGGCGGAAGCTCAAGCCATCCGCCACGAGCTGTCGGAAGATCGCCAGCGAACCGGCGTGCTGTTCGGAAAGAGCGGCGTGCAGGTGCTGGTCATCGTCCCTGACGGCTTCGGAAGCCGCCTCGATCAGGTCGAGGTCGATCTCGCCGCTTCGCAGCCCGATCAGACCCCGGTTGTCACCGATTATCCGCGGCCGGAAGTCGTCTACAGCCGCGCCGATGAGAAATCGCAGATCACCTTTAATCGCGTGACCGACGTCCTCGAGCGTTGGGAATCGCGGATTCTCGCCGGCTGGCTGAATCAGGCGCGGCTCGATCCCAGGTTCACCCACCCGGTTCTCGACGAGCCGATCAACGTCGCGCTGGACGAGCAAATCTCGGCCAGTGTCTGGGGCCGAATGTTTCCCGCGTTGCTTGTGATCATGTCTGTGACCGGCGCTTTTTACCCGGCGATCGACATGGTGGCGGGAGAAAAAGAGCGTGGGACGATGGAAACGTTGCTGATTTGCCCGGCGTCGCGTACTGAGATCGTGCTCGGCAAGTTTTTCGCCGTGATGCTGTTCAGTTGTGCGACGGCCCTGCTGAATCTGGTCAGCCTGGGGTTCACGGGCAAATACGTGGCGTCGATGGTACCGGCCGGCGCCCTGGCACAGGCTGGCGACATCGCGTTGCCGCCGATTTCGGCGATTATTTGGATTGTGGTTCTATTGCTGCCGCTCGCGGCACTGTTCAGTGCCCTGTGTCTGGCGCTGGCGACCTTTGCGCGGAGCAGCAAGGAGGGGCAGTACTATTTGACGCCGCTGCTGATGGCGACGATGGCGCTGACGATGTTCTGCCTGTCGCCGGGCGTCGAACTCAATCCGCAGTACAGCCTGATTCCGGTGGCCGGGGTGGCGCTGTTGCTCAAGGGCTTGTTGCTCTCGCCGCTGCACGCCGACAAACTCTATGCCTATGTGCCCGTGGTTCTGGTGACCTCGGTGGGCTACAGCGCTTTGGCGCTGTGGTGGGCGATCGAACAGTTCAGGCGCGAAGAGGTGTTGTTCCGAGAGGCAGAACGGTTCGATCTCGCCTTGTGGCTCAGGCATTTGTGGCGCGACCGGCAGCCGACCCCGGGTTTCAATCAGGCGCTGTGTTGTTTCGGCGTGATTCTGCTGATGGAGTTTTTCACAGCTCGGTTTCTACAGCGGTCAATTTTCGATTCAGGAACTGCCGACCGGGCCAGAGCGCTGTTGCGACTGTTGCTGATTCAGCAGGCACTGGTCATCGCGCTGCCGGCACTGTTGATGTGCCGACTGCTGACGACGAGTTTCAAGGAGACGTTCGGCCTGCGCTGGCCGGGTTGGACGACGCTGGGCGTCGCTGCGCTGTTGCCGGTTGTACTGCACCCGCTGTCGGTCGAGATGCTGTCGCGGTTGCGTTGGTTCTTGGGTGACCTGCCCGCCGGCGCGCAGGAGGTTCTGGCAGGGCTGTCCGATCCGAATCTGCCAATTTGGCAGGTGTTGCTGGTCTTTGCCGTCGCCCCCGCCCTCTGTGAGGAGCTGGCATTTCGAGGGTTCATCCTGAACGGCTTCAGTCGCACAAGTCGTAGGGCGCTGGCCATCGGGCTGTCGGCAGTCGCCTTCGGTCTGTTTCACAAAATTCCGCAGCAGGTGCTGAACGCGACGCTGCTGGGGCTCGTGCTGGGGCTCTTGGCAGTACGCAGCCGCAGCCTGTTCCCGGCGATCGTGTTTCACTTCGTCAACAATGCGCTGGGGGTCGTCCACGCGCGATTCGGAGAAGCGTGGTTCGGTTCGCTGCCGCCGAATCCGTTTGTGTCGGTCGAAGTCGAGGGGGTTCACTATGGCTGGCCGACGGTTCTCGGCTGTGCAGTGCTCGGTGCGCTGGTTTTGCGCTGGGTGGCGCGATCACGGGGGACGCCGGCTGCATCGGCAAACGGTGTGTCAACCTCAGACGGATCGGTTCAGAGCCGACAACTCGACGCGCCTGGGTCGATTCGACTGGTGAAGCCGTATGAATGACGCGCCTCCGATCGACTGGTTGCAGACTGTGACGCTGCGCGCTCGGTGGGTGTTTCCTGTCGAAGGTCGTCCCTTCGAAAACGGCACGGTCGAGATCGCCAATGGTCGCATCACCTCCGTCGATGCGCGCAGCGATCGGGCAACGGTCGATCTGGGCAATGCGGCCCTGCTCCCCGGATTCGTCAATTCCCATACGCATCTCGAACTGAGTGATCTCTCCCGGCCGCTTCAACCGGGCCGCCCATTTACGCAATGGCTGCAGTCGGTCATCAGGCACCGGCGCAACCGAGGCGCGGGGCCACAGGCCTCGGCTGAAGCGGTACGAGTCGGCGCAGTACGAATCGGCATAGACGAATCCCGTCGCTGCGGGACGACGCTGCTGGGCGACATTGTTTCGCCCGACTGTTCGGACGCGACACTCGTTTCGGATGGAGTGCGAGGCGTGGCGTTTCTGGAGTCAATCGGCCTGTCGCGCGAGCAAATTGCGGCACAACTCGAAGCGGCCCGCCGGCACGTCCTGGGGAATCACTCAAATCAGGTTTCAGACCCCTCTGCGATGCGGGTTCGTGGCTCAACCCTACAGCCGGTCGGTCGTCCCGGACCGGGACATTTCGTTCCCGGTCTGAGCCCGCACGCCCCCTACAGCGTCCATCCCGAATTGTTCGAGAGACTGGTCAAACTGGCGAAGGAGGCACGTGTTCCACTGGCAATCCACCTTGCCGAAACCTGCGGCGAACTGGAATTACTCGATCAAGGGCAGGGAGAATTCGTCGAGTTTCTGCAATCGCTGGGAGTCTGGCAACCCGAGGCCATTCCGCGCGGGCTGCGTCCACTGGATTATCTGCGGCAACTGGCCACGCTCGACCGGGCACTGGTGATTCACGGCAACTACCTGGTCGACGACGAGATCGATCTGCTGGGCGAGCATTCGGGACTGTCGGTGGTGTTTTGTCCGAGATCGCACGCGTATTTCGGTCACGATTTGCACCCCTGGCAGACGATGGCGGCACGTGGCGTGAATGTTTCGCTGGGAACCGACAGTCGGGCTTCCAACCCGGACTTGAGCCTCTGGAGTGAGGTGTTGTTCTTGAAGACCCGCTACCCGCAGGTCGCGGGCGTGACTTTGGTGGAAATGGCCACTCTCAATGGCGCCAAAGCCCTCGGGCAGTCGACAGAATGCGGCAGTCTTATTGCCGGCAAGCGGGCCGAACTTGCGGTCGTTGCACTACCGCCGGTCGAAGGCAGCGATCCGTATGCGCTGCTATTCGATCCTTCGAGCCGTGTGCTGCCGGCACTCGATTGCAATTCAACATCGATTTGATACGCTCACTCGCCTTGCAGTGGGGTTGTGACGAGACACAGTATGAGCACGCCAGACAACGGTCAACGCAGGACATCGACCAATGGGCATGCGCCGGCCAAGCCGCAGGATGTGTCGCAAAGCGGCCGAGTTGTCACCCAACTTCTATCGGGAACCCGCCCCAAATCGACCGGTCGCAAGCAGGCGCCGACGTCGTCGCACTCTGAAGAGTCGAACAAAGCGGTGTTGCAATCAGGCGCCGGCGAGCGCGCCGCCGCAATGGCGATTGACTATTCCGGTACGTCCGTCGACTGGCGATTGAGCTTTCAGGGGACCGCTTTTTTCGAGGGCGCCTGGGAGGCCTTCGTTGAAGTTGACGGCCGTGAGATCGCTCTCATGGGAGTATGGGAATCGGTTTGCTGGAACTCCGACGCTGACGCCGACTACCTCGAGCTGCAACTTCAACTGGACGACGAACTCCTGATCAACCGGCAGTTTGTGCTGGCGAGGGGGGGGCAGGTGGCGATCATCGCCGATGTCGTCGTCGCTCCGAACGCGAAGCAGCTTGTCTATCGCGGGCACTGGTCATTTCCCTCGGGAACAAATTCGGCTCCGGACGCCGTCACCCGTGCCATTCGTATCCGCTCGCAGCCGGGGCTGGCGCGGGTCTATCCATTGGCATTGCCGGCAGAACGCGGCCATTCATCCCGCGGTGGTTTGACGTCAGAAGCGGGCGAGTTACAGTTGATCCAATACCAGACGGGCCCGACCCTTTATGCGCCGGTCGTTATTGATGGAGACCCGCGTCGCCGCAATGCCGCGGCAAATTGGCGCCGACTGACGGTCACCGAAGAGCGGCGGCCCGTCTCCGACGAGGCGGCGGCCGGGTATCGCCTGCAGGTTGGGGCCGATCAATGGCTCGTCTACCACCGATTGCAGGACAGCAACCTGGCCCGAGCTGTCCTGGGGCACCACACCTGGAACGAAACCGTTGTTGGCGAATTTCGCCGCGACGGCTCGGTTCGACCCTACATCCTGGTGGAGTAACCTGCCGCGTGCTTCACTTCCGCGCCCGATTCCTGCATACTGAGTCACATGATAGACCAAGTCATGCTGGTACGGTTCGGCGTCATCCCGGAAGTCGGCCGATTTGCCTGCGCCCTGAGCGAGCCGCCTGAGCGTGGAGCGGCTGTGATCGTGAACACGCACCGCGGTCCCGAATTGGGAACGCTGCTGCAAGCGACTCGATCGGGGACGAATGGCGTCGCGATGCCGTCGAGTGAACCCTCGCCGCCGCCGAATCTGGAATCGGTCGTTCGCGTCGCCACGTCAGACGATGTCGCGCAACACGGCAGCCTGCGGCGCGAGGCCGAGGCCGACTACGCGCAATGGCAGCGGCGGATCAATGAATGGGGGCTCGAGCTCGAACTGATCGACCTCGAATGGACGCTCGACCGTCAAAAGCTGATCCTGTACGTGCTTGGCGGCCGGGGCCCCGATACCACAAAACTGGCGCTGCAAGCGGCCGCCCTGGGGCAGGCCGTGATTGAAGTCCAGCCGGTCAGTGCCGAAGGAGTCGTCCCGTTGTCGACCTCCGGCGGCGGTTGCGGCAGCGGTGGCTGCGGCAGCGGCGGTTGCCATGAGTGAATTTGTTTTCTGACGCGCCCTGGGGGCCGACGTCCCGCGCTCCCTGACACCCGTCAGCTTCAGGAATTCCATGAACGAACCGAATTTTGACGACTTGCAGAGTTTCCATCGCGACCACGATGCAAGGGCGACAATCGAACACCTGATTTCGATTCTGCGGGAACAGAAACGCTATCACCCCTTGTTCGACGCGCTGCTGATGAAGCGGCGGCTCGAAATGGGCCTCGCGCTGAGCCGGCCGACCGCGCTCAAAGACGTCCCGGAAGCCAATCGTGACGAATTCGAGCGCTACTATATGGATCAGGCACGCGACGTGGGAGGACTGCTGCTGGCCGATGGGCAAATCGCGCCGGCCTGGAACTACTTTCGTGCAATCGGCGAGCCCGAGCGAATCGCCAAAGCAATCAACGACCTTCCCGAGGGTGCCTCGGTGGGCGAAGACGTGGTTGAAATCGCCCTGTTCCAGGGGGTGGCTCCCATCAAGGGGCTGCGCCTGTTTCTGGCCTCGCACGGGACGTGCAGCACAATCACGGCGCTCGACCAGCAGTTTCTGCAAATGTCGGCCGATGTGCGGGCCGGTTGCGCGCGGGTGCTGGTTCGCAAACTGTTCGATGACGTGCGCGACAACGTGCAGCATGACGTCCTGCGGCGAGCGCCGCTGACCCCGACTGGTCAGTCGTTGCGCGACCTGATTGCGGGGCGTGAGGCGCTCTTCGCCGACGACAGCTATCACATCGATGTTTCGCACTTGAATTCGGTCGTGCGTTTCGGGCGTGCGCTCGAGACTCAAGATGTCGAACTCGACCTGGCGCTGCAGTTGGCACAGTACGGTTCTCGACTCGCGCCGCAGTATCAGTATGCGGGGAACCCGCCGTTCGACGAATTTTATCCCGCACATATCCATTATTTTCAGGTGCTGCTGGGTCAAGATCGCGAACAGGGCTTGAGCTATTTCCGCAAGAAACTGGGCGACGACCTGGCCGACACCGACAATCAATTGACCGCCTATGTCCTGGTCGACCTGTTGCAGCGGCTCGATCGCCGGGACGAGGCCCTCGAAATCGCCTGCAAATACCTCGCGCAGTCGGGCGAGGAGTTCGGGCTGTCGCTTCCCGACCTGTGTACGCAGGCGGGCCGGTTCGATCTGCTGGCCAGGCTGGCGCGTGACCGCGGTGACCTGGTCGGCTTCGCTGCGGCACTGCTGTCCAAAGGACAATAGCCAATGACCAATGACTGCGTTTGATACGAATCGCGCGGCCTGGAATCGTCTGGCGGCCGGCGGCAGCCGATTCGCGAAAGTGGCGACCGACGACGAATGCCGCGAGCCTCTGGCGACCCTCGATGGTCGCGGGTGGTTGCCGGCGAGCGTTCGAGGCCTGGACGTATTGTGCCTGGCGGCCGGGGGGGGCTGGCAGTCGATTCTCTATGCGAGCGCCGGCGCCAATGTAACGGTCGTCGATCTCAGTCCCGAAATGCTCAGGCAGGACGAGCACGAGGCGCGGCGGCGAATGCTGGCGGTTCGCATCATCGAGGGTTCGATGACTGACTTGTCGATCCTCGCCGACGAGAGTTTCGACATCGTCCATCAACCGGTGAGCACCTGCTACGTTGCCGATCTGCACGCGGTTTACTGCGAAGTGGCCCGAGTGCTGCGGGACGGCGGCTTGTATATCAGCCAGCACAAGCAACCGGTCAGTCTGCAGATCGTCGAGCGCGATCGGCACGATCGGTATGTGATCGGGGTCCCCTATTACCATGCCGGGCCGCTCCCGCCGGTCGGCGACGATTCCTATCGCGAGCCGGGGGCGGTCGAATTTCTGCACCGCTGGGACGAACTGGTGGGGGGGCTGTGCCGGGTCGGTCTGACGCTCGAAGACCTGCGGGAACCGTATCGCGGCGACGACCGGGCGGCTCCCGGTCATTTTGGCCATCGCGGGCTGTTTGCAGCCCCCTATGTGCGCTTGAAGGCACGTCGTCTGACCCGACCGACGCCGCCGCACGCGACCATCTGGACCCCCTGAGCGATTGTAATCTCTGCAGACCGAGGCGCAGCCGCTGTAGAAAGCGGCTCAGTCCGTCTTGACGAAAATTGAGCGGTGTGCAAAATACCGCAACTTTCCCATCCAACGGCTCAGCAAAGGAGTGCATTCGCCGTGAGAAAATTGATTCTCGCCGCCACTGGTCTGGCTTGCCTGGCAGGCATTTCGTTCAGCATCGCGACGGCCCAGGTCGATGCCCAGCCGGCTGCCGAGGTGACCCACAAGATCGGCTTGATCGATATGGGGTACGTCTTCAGGGAGTACGACAAGAACAAGATCCTGAACGAAGAGCTGATGCTCGAACTGCAGGAAGCTGAAGGGAAAATGAAACAGATGGTCGCAACTCTTCAAGCGGCTCAACAGCAGTTGAAGCAGCTCAAAGAGGGGACGCCCGAGTTTGCCGAGCGCGAAAAGAAATACGCCGAGATGACGACCAAATTCAACACCGACCAGACGATGATGAAGCGTGACCTGCAGAAGAAGAACGCCAAAATCACGCACACCATTTACCAGGAAGTTCAAGACGCCGTGGCGCGGCTGGCACGCCACAACGGATATACACTCGTGTTGCGCTTCAACCGCGAGGAAATCAGCAGCACGGATTCGCAAAAACTGATGGAAACGCTGAATCAACAGGTGGTTTACCACCGTAACGGCGACGACATGACCGATGTCGTTCTGGACATGCTGCAAAAGAAGTACGACAAGGCGAAGCCGACCGCAGGTTCGACCGCACCCAAAAAATCACCGGTCAAGCCCGTCTCAGGGACTAGTCAAGGCAAATGAAGTGGCCCGGCGGCGGCCGAGTCAACCCGCCCCCTGGGAGCTTGTCCCTTCAACTTATCCCTGACCGGCCCCTCGAGCGGGCCGGCGCTGAGGTCGAATGCCACATCGCCTGCAACGTACAATCTCCCGGCCCGTCGAAGTCACAGGAATCGGTTTTCTGACGGGCGCCGACATCCGCCTTCGATTCATTCCCGCCAAACCTGGCCACGGCATTGCCTTCCTGCGAACCGATCGCCTGCACGCACCTCCCGTGCCGGCGCTCGTCGAATACACGATTCCCAGACAGCGGCGCACGACCATTCAGCGGTGCGGCGTGACCATCGAGATGATCGAGCACGTCATGGCGGCGCTGGCCGGGCTCGCAGTCGACAACTGCCTCGTGGAACTCAATGGTCCCGAGCCACCCGGTTGCGACGGTTCGAGCCGGCTGTTCGCCGAACGACTGTTGGATGCACGAATCGTCGAGCAGGATCAGCCGCGGAAATGGCTCGATCTGGCTCGCCCGATTCGCGTCAGCGGCGACGACGGCGATCAGAGCGTCAGCGGCGAACCGGGTCGCGATGACGCTCTCACGATCAGTTACTCCCTCGACTACGGTCCCGCATCGGCCATCAAGCCCCAGTTCGCCCGTGTTCGAATCGATCCCGAAACATTCCTGAACGAACTCGCCTGGGCTAGAACGTTCGTCCTCGAGCACGAGGCCCATGCCTTGCGAGCGCAAGGTTACGGTCGGCGAACCACGGCCCGCGATCTGCTGATTTTCGGCGAAACGGGCGTCATCGACAACGTCCTGCGCTCCGATGACGAATGCGCACGACATAAAATTCTCGACTGTCTGGGAGATTTGGCGCTGATCGGGTGCGATTTGCGGGGCTCCTTCGAAGCCTGCCGGTCCGGGCATTCACTCAATGCCGAATTCGTGCGGCGGATCAAGCTGGTTCATGCGGAAAGCGTCTGGCCTCTCGCGGCCTCGAAGGCGGCCTGAACGATTCGGGCCGATCAGATCCAGGGAAGGAAACTCCATGGCCGTCCACATCTCACCGCTGGCTCAGGTCGACTCGCGAGCCGAACTCGGCCACGGCGTCTCGATCGGTCCCTTTTGCGTCGTCGGACCGCACGTTCGACTGGGGGACGGCTGCCGGCTCGATAGCCACGTCGTGATGGTCGGGGCGACCGACATCGGCGACAATAACCGCTTCTTTCCCCACTGCGTGATCGGCGCCGAACCGCAGGATTACAGCTATACCGGCGCCCCGACGCGAGTCGAGATCGGCTCTGACAACACCTTTCGCGAGGGAGTCACCGTCAATCGAGGCGCCGAAAAAGAAGACCGCGTCACTCGAATCGGAAACCGCAACCTGCTGATGGCGAATTGCCACGTCGCGCACAATTGCCATGTGTACGACCAGGTGGTGCTGGTCAATGGCGTTCTGCTGGGCGGGCACGTTCACGTTCACGACGGGGCCATTGTTTCGGGCAATGCGGTCGTGCACCATTTCGCGACGCTGGGCACCTTGTCGTTCGTGAGCGGCGGTTGTCGCGTTCCCAACGACATCGCTCCTTACATGCTGGCGGCCGGCAGCGACAATCCAAGAATTCTGTCGGTCAACGTCGTCGGAATGCAGCGGCGCGGCATTTCGGCGGCCACGATTGCCGTGATTCGGCAGGCACACCGGCTGCTTTACCGCGAACACAAAAAACTGGAAGAGGCCCGACAAATTCTCTCGGCCGAACGAGCCGATTGCATTCCGATCGAGCTCATGCGGTTGTTGGATTTCATCGAGCGCCAGCAACAGGGCCGACAGGGCCGGCAGGGTGAAGCCCGCCGAAACCAGCCCGCCGACCCGGGGGCTGAAATTCAGGAACGCCGGAGAGCGGCATGACCAGCTTGCGGATGGGCGTCGTCGGGACCGGAGCTTTGGGCCGGCATCACGCCCGGATTCTTGCCGAGATGGCCGATGTCGAATTGACGGCCGTTGCCGACGTGAACGCCGTCGTAGGCGCCGAAGTCGCCCAGCGCTGCCACACCGAGTGGGTCGCCGACTACCGGGACCTCGTGGGGCGGGTCGATGGAGTGGTCGTTGCCGTACCGACGCAGGGGCACTTTGCGGTCGCCGGAGAGTTTCTGCGAAACGGCATCGACGTGCTGGTCGAGAAGCCGATCGCGGCCAGCCTCGAGCAGGCCGAACACCTTGTCGAATGGGCCGCCGCCAACGGGGCCATCCTGCAGGTGGGGCACATCGAGCGCTTCAACCCGGCCTTTGTTGCCGCCCGAAACTATCTCGACGCCCCACGGTACATCCGTGCCCAGCGGTATAGCCCGTATTCCTTTCGCTCGACCGACATCGGCGTCGTGCACGACATGATGATCCACGACATCGATCTCGTGTGCAGTCTCGTTTCGGCTCCGGTCGAGCGCGTCGAGGCGTTCGGCATCGCAATTCTCGGCGGGCATGAAGACTGCGTTCAGGCGCGGGTGACGTTTGCCGACGGATGCATTGCCGACCTGTCGGCAAATCGCGTCAGCCCGATCACCCGCCGCGACATGCAGGTCTGGTCGGCAGGGGGCTGCGCACACCTCGATTTTGCGGCGCGGGAAACGGTGGTTTATCTGCCCAGCCCGATGCTGCACTACGGCATGCCGCTCGTCGAACGAGCGCGCGAGCCGGGGGCCGATCTCGATCAACTGAAGTCGGATGTGTTCGGAAAGTACATCAAGAGCCATCGCCCCGCTGTCACTCCCCGCGACCAGTTGACCGAAGAACTGCTGGCGTTCGCCGAGAGCATTCGGACCCGGCGACGACCGCTGGTCGGCGGCGTGGAGGCGACGTTGGCGATGTCGATTGCCGCCAGAATCATCGAGCGGGTGGCGGCCTCTGGAAAGTCTTCAGCGGCCGAACGGCCGCTGCGTAAACGCGCGGGATGACCCGTGCGTATCGAGTCATCTCCGCTGCCTGCATGGTAACATCTCGATCGATCGCAGCTTCGCTCCACAATCTTGACCCACGCGACTCCGCCAGCGATAATACGGGGCTTTGACTGCCTGATTGGCTTCTAGAGTCTTCCGTTCGCATGAGTGGAGTAATGAAGAAACCAGAAATTACCGAGTTCAAGGATCTGCTTGAAGAAATGCAGTCTCGCCTCAGGGGCGACGTCAACCAATTGACGAAAGCCGCCCTGGGCATCGACCGGCAGGATGGCGGCGGCGAGTCGAAAAGCCCGACGCACATGGCCGAACTCGGCAGCGACACGTTCGAGCAGGATTTTTCGCTGTCGCTGGCTGCCAACGAACAAGAGACACTGACTGAAATCTCGGCGGCATTGCAACGCATCAAGGACGGCACGTTCGGTCTCTGCGAGATCTGCGTCAAAGAGGGAAAATCGCCGGCACAATCGGCGATTCTCAAACCACGACTGCGAGCCATCCCCTACTGTCGTACCTGTGTCGATTGCGCAAGGAAGCGCGAAGACGTCGGAATATGAACCAGGTTCCACAAAATCGCTATTGGTGCTTCGGGTTGCTGGCGGCCAGTGCGCTGGCCTGGGATTTGATCTCCAAGGCGTGGGTTTTCGCGGAGTTGGGCTATCCCAAGCGCGTCAGCGACTGGTCGTACTCGATGCCGCTGCTGTGGGGCCAGTTCTCGATGCAGCTCACCACCTGGTTCAACCAGGGGGCATTGTTCGGGATCGGGCAGGGGCTGGGCTGGCTGTTCGCGGTGCTGAGTATCGGCGCGGCAGCCGGCATCGTGTACTGCCTGTTCATTCGCGGTCAGGCCACAAGCTGGTGGCTGACTGTGACGCTGGCGCTGATCCTGGCCGGGGCGCTGGGCAACCTGTACGACCGCCTGTATCTGCACGGCTGCGTCGACCCGGCGTCGGGAAAGCCGTTGCCGGGGGTCAGGGACTTTTTGCAATGCGACATTCCGCTGGTCGGCTACGAATGGCCGTTCCATTTCTACCTGATTGAACGGTTTAACTGGCCCGTGTTCAATTTCGCCGACATGTATCTGGTGGTCGGTGCGATCATGCTGACTTTGTATTCGCTGTTTGCTCCAGCGCCGCGCGGGCAAACGTCGGCCGCGCCGGTCGGTACGGCACCGCCGATGCCCTCGGCCATCGGTGCCTGAGACGGCCAGCCGATAAACCCGGATGATTCATGCTGATGTAGGGTGGGACCAGCAAGCCGAGAACTACTATGGGCCTTCGTTTTCTGAAATCACTATCGAGCCAGACAGCGCGCTGCGTCGTCATTGAGCGGCTTGCGCAGGCCCACCATGCGGGTTCCGATGCGCTGCGACCCGAATGGTGGGCCTGCGCACGCTGCGCGAGCTGGTCCCACCCTACATGAATCATCCGCCTTAGACCGGTTGCGTCTGAAATGGGCTTTTCTTTCGCGGGCGGCCCCACGCACAAATCAGAATCCCCAGCTCGTACAACAGCACCAGCGGGATCAGCATCATCAGCATGCTGACGGGGTCTGACGGGGTCAGCACCATCGACAGAATCGTGATCACCAGAATCGCATACCGGCGTTTCCCACGGTAGGCGTCGACGCTGAAAATCGAAATCCGCTCGAGCAGCAGCATCACCAGCGGCAATTGAAAGCTGACCCCGAACATCAATGACACGATCAGCGCAAAGCTGATCCAGGTGGACATCTTGATTTCCGGTCGCATATCCAGCCACACATTGAATTCGAATAGAAAATCCAGAACCTGCGGAATCACGAGAAAGAAGCAGAACATTGCGCCCCCCAGAAACAGTCCGAGGCTGAACGGCAAATACGAGTACACGTATTTTCGCTCGTTCGGATACAGACCCGCGGCGACGAATTGCCAGATCTGGAAGAAAATCCACGGGCTGGAAATGATCAGGCCGATAATCATCGACACCTTGAGGTAGATCATGAAGGCCTCGTCGGGGCCGTCGGTGCGCGGTTTGAGCGACTCGCTGCGCATGGCGACGATCATTTTTCCGAAGTCGGTCTCAGCCAGCATGATCGTGATCGTCGCCGGCGGTGCATCGTCAGGTAGCGCGGGGTAGGCTTCGGGTGCGACCGCGTGCAATTGACGCGCGACGTCGCGCACGTCGAGTTCGATTCGCAGGGCGGGGTCGAATTCCGGTGTTTTTTGGGTTGATTCGACGGTCGTCGCGGCCGTCGCCGATTTCCCGTTCCACCAGTCCCCCAGCCTCTGGAGCGCGGTGCGTTCGTCGTCGGCGGCCTTGAGATCGTCAACCAGTTTGGGGCCGATCTCCGGCTTGTGTCCGAATTTCGCTTCCATGACTTTCGTCACCGGCCTTTGAATGGCGATGATGATGTCTTTCGAAAAGTAAAATGCGACGACGCTGCCGATCACCAGCCCGACAATCGCCTTCCACAAATGGACGCGCAGCACCTCGAGGTGCTCGCCAAAGCTCATGGTCGATTCGTCGAACAGGTCTTTCTGAGCCATGTTTCACTCCCGCAAAGTGAGGTCGCTATTGTGACACGAGGCGTTCGCTACCGTACCTTGGCGAGCGGGGGGTGTTAACCCCCTGTTTCGCTGCAGTGTTGTGTCGCTGATGGCCAGGGGATCGAAGGTCAACAGACGGCGATCGGCTGATCGCAGTCGATTTCGCCCCGGAAAGAAGCTGACCCCCCGAGCGTCTGGCCCCCCAGGCGACTGACGAGGGAGCCGATTTAACCGAGGACACCTCCGCTGGATGGCAGTCTGGATCAAACCGGCAGCCGCAGCGTCCGCTGTGTGGTGTCCACTCGGTTTGCCCGCCATGAGGAGCAGGACGGTTGAGCGGAAGTAACTCCCGTGAATCTTAGGCGAATCTCGATGCCTGTGTCAATCTAAGAAGGCGTTCGAAACATCGCGTACCAGATGTAAAAGCCGATGGCGCCGAGCACCAGGACGGCGCCAATCGGGATCAGCGCTTGCAAGACTTTCTGGCCTGTGGTTTTGAGCGGGTTGCCGAATAAGTCGCGCTTGATCTCTCGATGCACGTATTGTTTCTCGAAAGCCAGCGTGACCAGGCCCAGCGTGTCGCGGTAGTAGTACGCGATCAGGCCGATGATGCGGGTGTGGAACAGGAGGGTAAAAGCTTGCAGGAAAAAAAACAACCCGGCAATGGCGAACAGCGAGCCCCCCACGACCGACAGATACACCACCGACTTGCCCTCGTAGCTGAACAGGGTCAGAATTCCGCCAAGAGTCGACTCGACGAGAACGGCGCCGCCCGCCGCAACCGCCGCCGGAACCAGGTTCACCGCAAAGGCGCTCACCAGCCAGAACAGGGCCGGGCCGAGGTTCTTGAAGAAGATCGGCGTCATCACCGGCCACAGCCAGGCCTTTTTTGTGACCGGCATGGCCATATGGATCATGGCCAGCGGATACATCACCAATGTCAGCCCGAAGGGAAACATAAAGGCAAACGTCCAGAGAAACGTCTTGATTCCCAGGGCCACATTCTGAAAGGTTTCGATATGCGCATCGCGCATGTCGACCTTTTTGACGACCGTCGCCCGAATGACGTTGACGGTCATGGCCCACACCAGCCCCGGTCCCACCAGGGAAGCGACCAGCCCGAATCCGGCCCAGAACATTTTGGGCGGCAATTGATCGGACCAGTTCACCATGTATGCACATATCTGTGCCACCATGAAAAAAATAAATGAATACACGGCAATACGCACGACTGTATACATATTCGACGTGGCGAAACTCCAGGCATTCTTCCATGCCACCGAATAAAACTGCGCCGGGTCGGGACCTTTGCGCCCGATGCGCCTCTTGGCCGACACGCTGAGTTGCCCCGTCGTCGGGTCGACGCCGCATTTGGGGCACTCCATCGCTTCGTCAGGAATTTCGGCCCCGCATTTCGTACACAGGGCCGTGCCGGAATCGATCACCTTGCTCAGGTCGACAGTCGACAGAAACTCGGAGCTGTCGGGGCTGGCCTTCTTTCTGGTGGGCGCTTTGGTTGAGACCTTGCGACTGCTCGAGGATGAGTCGCCGTCACCCGCCGGGACCCGGATTTTCGTTTCGCAGCCGGGGCACTTGATCGCCTTGCCCCTGGCGGCGTCGGGGGCGCTCAGCGACTTGTCGCAACTGGGACAGCGGACTTTGACCGGCATGATGACGGGTACCACGGAACAAAAATCAGGAGCGACCGCACCAACCGCGACCAGACAGACGACCAGGCCCGCGCTGCCAGTGTACCATTTCGCGAACCCGAGTCACGCCTTACTTAACCGGGCGGGCCTTCAGGCTGTCCGGCGCGTCGAAACGCGAGTCGCAAGCGACGCGGCGAAACAGAAACAGGGGGTTGACGCCCCCCGCTCGCCTTTGCGAATTTTGACCCCCCTGTAAAACGTCGTTTTCAGCCGGTTTTTGCACAGTCAACTTTCGAAAGTCCCATGTTTTCTCGAGACTGTCACCCTTTTGAAGGTGACAGTCTCGCTGAAAACAGCCCGGATTTGCTGATTTTCGTCGAGATATTCAACATCTTTTTCGCGACACCCCTTCGACAAGAATTCGCATTTCTGGAAACAAACTCTCCGTTTGGCACGCCAGTTGGTAGTCCCGGCTTCAAGCCGGAATCGGGATCAACAGTCGATTCGGCGCTCGAACTGTCGCCGACGGGGCATCGAGAAGTACAAATTCAACCACGGACAACACTGATGGCACTGATGACACTGACGGGTGTGGCGGGCCTTGGCCGACGAGGCGGGCTGGTCTGAAAAGGACTTCAACCACGAATGAGGCAAATCACCTGGCGCGGCTTTCGGGCGCAACCAAAAGAATTTGAACAGGAGATCGCAGAGGTAGCAGAGAAAGACACTACAAATGGCCCCCGCATCATGAACAGCATTGTGCGGCGTTTCGGGTCGCCCTTTTTGTTTGCACTCGAAGGCCAGTCTCTCTGCTTCCTCCTGTTCGATCCCGACATTCGATTGATTCGTAAAATTCGTGGTTGCACTTTTTTGTAGCGGCCGAAGGCCGCGTCAGAACATCCGTGTTTTCCGTGCAATCCGTGGTCTTCTCCCGTTGGTCGCGCGAGTCAACTCCCGTGCCCTGATTCGGGCCGAGTCGGCGACTCGCCCTACGGACTATGGCCGTTTTGTCTTCTCTCCACTTTCTCCCCCGCTCCTCTCTTTCCCGGCCGGGATCGCCCCTTATTTTACCACGCCACAAGGCACCCCGGTAAGACCGCGGTGCGCAAATCTGGAAAAGACGCACCAAAGAAGTCCCCCCGTCGCGGTGGCTTCCAGCCGCCGTGACTTCTCCGTGACGTCTCAAGGGCTTGAGCCGAAAATCGGTCTGAATTCCTGGCTGTCGGTCGAGCGGCGGGAACCCGAAGCTTCCGCACAGCGAAACCGCGGGCCAGCCGCGATCCCTACTCGTCGAATGTGGCCTTCTTTCTCAAAAGGTGGTGGTAATGCTGCGCGAAGCGGTGCGCCTCGTCTCGAACGTATTGCAGCAGTCGCAAGGCGTACGAATGCCGGCTCAGCCGACGCGGCTCCGACTCGCCCGGCAGGTAGATTTCTTCTTCCTGCTTGGCCAGCCCGAGCGTGAACGGAGGCGTGATTCCCAGGGAGTGCATCGCCCGCATGGCCGCATTCAACTGCCCCTTGCCGCCGTCGACCAGCAAGATGTCGGGAAACGACTCGCCGTCCCGCGACAGTTTCCCGAGACGCCGCAACACCACTTCGTGAATCGAGGCGAAGTCGTCGATCCCATCGACGCCCTTGATCCTGAACCGTCGGTATCCATGTTTGAAGGGCAGCCCGTCAATGAACTGCACCAGGCTGGCGACCGTCTCGTTTCCCCCCAGGTGGGCGATATCGACCCCTTCGATCCGCCGCGGCAATTCGGCCAGTTTGAAGATTTTCTGCAGTCCCGCCAGCCCCTTTTTGGGATCGATGAAAAACACCTCGGGCTGTACGTGCTCGTCGAGGTTGCCGCGCTGATTCAAGCTCTCGAGTGCCTTGAGCTCGTCGCGGATGCGCGCCGCCTTCTCGAACTGCAGGTCGTGCGAGGCCTGTTGCATCTCGCTTCGCATGTCCGTCAGCAGCTTGTCCTTCTTGCCATCGAGAAACAGCCGCAGCCGATCGATATCGCGGCGATACTCGTCTTTGCTGATTCGAAGATTACAGGGGGCGGTACACTGGTTGATGCTGGCCAGCAGACAGGGACGAAACCAGCGCCAGCGCTCGTCGCCGGCTTCGATATCGAGCGAACAGGTTCGAAACCGGAAGATCTTCTGCAGGACGGCGATTGTTCCTCGCAGCTTTTTGGCGCTGGTGAAGGGACCGTACAGTTTTGTGCCCCGCGTCTGCGGCTTGCGGGTAAACTCGACTCGCGGAAAATCCTCCCGAATGAAAATTTCCAGATACGGGAAGGTCTTATCGTCTTTGAGTTCCTGGTTGAACCGCGGCTGGACGTCCTTGATCAGTCGCGCCTCGAGCAGCAGGGCGTCGACTTCACTGTCGGCGGCAATGAAGTCGATGTCACGAATCTCGCGGACAAGATCGGCCGTACGGCGATCGAGCGCGGCGGCCTTGTTGAAGTAGCTCGACGCACGACTGCGCAGGTTGACCGCCTTCCCGAGGTAAATCACCCGCCCCCGGTCGTCCTTCATCAGGTACACGCCCGGCGTGGTGGGGAAGTCGCGGACTTTTTCGCGCGGATCAGGTTCGCTGGAGGTCATCACCAGTATTATTGACGACACGGACATTCCCGCAAGGTGCTTCTCCCGAGAAGATCCCCAGGAAGTCTGCAACCCGAATGGGCGACATGGGTCGGAGCCCGGAGGGCGACAGGTTTGAAGCCCGGAGGGCGGTATGGAATAGCCGGGGGTGTCAACCCCCGGAATCCTGGCGGCGGAATCATTTCAGCCCCGGCAGGGGCGGCACATGACGGGATGTGTCGCCCCTACCGGGGCTGGGAACAATTATGCACGCCTTCCAGGGGCTGTCGCCCCTGGCGATTCCATGCCGCCCTCCGGGCTTTCTGGGATTCTGCAAAAATGCGTCCAACAGCAGATATGAAATGCCCAACTTCAAAACTGGCGAACCGGGATTGCGGGGGATTTTCAGGGGGTTGCGGAAGCGATGGCGACTTTGAGAATTAGGCTTGCGCCGCGAGCTCGCCGACACGATCTGGCCGCAGAAACCTCGCATCGATCAGGCTTGTCAGAACCGAAGGCGTCTGCTTGAATAGACGCCGGAGAGGTGACAGAGTGGTCGATTGTGCTAGTCTCGAAAACTAGTAGGGATGCAAGTCCCTCGGGGGTTCGAATCCCCCCCTCTCCGCTCAAAGGATCTTCCGTGTTTTCCCTGCGTCGTCTAGTCGAAGAACTGGGTGCCGCCGGGCACCTCGTGTCAATCGATGACGAGATCGGCGCCGACCTTGAGGCGGCCGAGATTCAGCGTCGGGTTTTTGCCTCGGGTGGGCCGGCCGTATTTTATCGCAACGTTGCGGGCTGCAAGTTTCCGCTCGTGTCGAACCTGTTCGGGACGCTCGAACGGGCGCGGTATCTCTTTCGCGACACCTACGACGCAGTTCGGCGAGCGATCGAGTTGAAGATCGATCCGACGGCAGCACTCCGCAGGCCGCTTCGCTATTGGAGGGCGCCGCTCACCGCGTGGCAGATGCGACCGAAGCGCGTCTCGCGCGGGGCGGTTCTGGCCCACGAAATTCGATTGAGCGAGTTGCCGCAGATCAAATCGTGGCCCCTGGATGGCGGACCATTTATCACGCTGCCGCAGGTGTACACAGAAGATGTCTCGCAACCGGGCTCTGGAAAATCGGGCTTTGGCAAATCGAACCTGGGAATGTACCGGGTGCAGGTGGCCGGGGACTCGTACGAGACCGACCGCGAAGTCGGACTGCATTACCAGATTCATCGGGGAATCGGGGTTCACCACGCCGCGGCCATCGCCGCCGGAAAGCCGTTGCGTGTGAACATTTTCGTGGGTGGGCATCCGGCGATGACTCTGGCTGCCGTGATGCCGCTGCCGGAAGGCATGAGCGAACTCACGTTTGCCGGAGCGCTGGCCGGAGGACGGATCCCGATGGTCGTCCGAGGCGATGCGCTGCCGATCTATGCTGACGCCGATTTCTGCATTACCGGGACAGTGATTCCGGACAAGCAACTGCCGGAGGGGCCGTTCGGCGATCACCTCGGGTATTACAGCCTGGCCCACAATTTTCCGGTGTTGCGGGTCGAACGTGTCTATCACCGCCATGACGCCGTCTGGCCGTTCACTGTCGTCGGCCGCCCGCCGCAGGAGGATACGACGTTTGGCCAGTTGATTCACGAACTGACGGGTCCCTTGATTCCGACGGTGCTTCCCGGCGTCAAAGAGGTACACGCGGTCGACGCGGCGGGGGTCCATCCGCTGTTACTGGCGATCGGCAGCGAGCGGTATATGCCGTTTCATGCGAACCCGCGCCCCCAGGAACTGCTGACTCAAGCTTCGGCCATTCTGGGGCAGGGACAAATGTCCCTTGCCAAGTACCTGCTGATCGCGAATCGCTTCGACGACGAACGCCTCGACCTGAGAGAAATCGGGGCGTTCTTCCGGCACTTGCTGAGCCGTGTCGACTGGCAGCGAGATCTGCATTTCCACACCTGCACGACAATTGACACGCTCGACTACAGCGGCGACGGTTTCAACATGGGTTCGAAGGTTGTCATCGCTGCCGTGGGGAGCCCCATTCGGGAATTGGCGACCGAAGTCTCGAGTGATTTGCTCCTGCCGGAGGGGCATATTGAGCCCCGCGTCCCCCTGCCAGGGATCCTGGTTGTTCAAGTGACCGGTCCCGGCACCGACCCAGGCCGGGCATTTGACCGCGTTTGGCCCGGCAATTCGAGAAATCGAAAAGATGAATTCGCGCTGATCGTGCTCGTCGATGACAGCGAATTCACAGCGCGATCGCTCAACAACTTCCTGTGGGTCACATTCACCCGCAGTAACCCGGCCAAAGACATCTATGGCGTCGGCGAGTTCACGCGCGACAAGCACTGGGGGTGCCGCGGACCGTTGATTATCGACGCCAGGATCAAGCCGCACCACGCGCCGCCGCTCGTCGAAGACCCGCAAATCACCCGAAAGGTCGACGCTCTCGCCGCCCGTGGCGGACCGCTCGCCCGATGGCTTTAACGCCGTTCGCGTTACTCGCCTGCCGCCGTGGGGTCGACTGGGCGAATGGTTCGCGTCTCGCTGCAATGCAAATAATGGACTGAATTCAGCCGCGAGAAGAAGTTGTTGCCCGGTTGAATCCAGAGTTTCGGTGGCGGCCTATCGCGAGCCGTCCTGTAACGGCCGGCTGGATTGATTGGGGGCGGCTTGGGTGCGGAATTTGCGGATGGACATATCCCATATCCGGAGAAACCAGCTTTGTCGAGGAACACTCGCTCGCTGCATATTCTCCTTAACATCAAGCCAGTCTTCGCATTGTCTCAGGGTGCCGGTGAACAACTCGGCTGCGTGAGAGTCGACAACCGTCCACCGGCGAAACTTCTCAGCAATAATCCGATACATTTCCACTTGCGCCAGTTGAGTTGAAACTGAGAGGGATGGTGAGGCTCATGAACAATCGCCTTGAAACTCCGGGATACGACGACCCGGGGCACAACCCGCCGTTCTCAAACAGAATCGGATTCCAGCACTCAGATCGGACAGGCAAAGTCGAAACTTGGAGGGATTTTGAGAATCTCCTGATTGATACAAACGAGCGTTCGCCATTTCTCGATAGCAATCTCGTTTGCATAACTGCAAACACGTGCGTACCCGATCGAGCGGTGTCCGCGTCGATTGTCTGATCCGGAAGCGGCCCAGTCTCGTTGGAAACTGTGAGGAATCGGGAATGTGACATTCCCGTAGGGACATGTTCGGATCAGGGAATTCCTGCTCGAACGACCATACAACACACCTATGCAAAAATCGCCGGCACGACACGCGACGGGCATTGCTGTTGGAACCATAACTTCCAGTTGCCAGAGCCCCATTGATCATCCGCACCCGCAAGTCGCCGACCGCGGTTGGGCCGAACGATTTGCGCTGTTGAAAGTTCGCATCGTGGCCTGCGGCATTCGCGTGCAGTGCCGGCGTCTGGGTCGACAAACAACCGGCATTTTTGACGGCCTGAGCATCACGACAAACTCTGATTGCGACATCGAGACGCGGTGCCACAATCTGGGGCATGCCTTCGGACACATCGTGCAGTGGAGCCGGGAAAATCGCCGCTGTCAGAGGCTCTACGACGAACTGTATGCCGCCAAGAGAAGGCCGCAGCACGATTCGGCCAGGTTGGAACGGGCATTGAAGCAGGGCCAGCGCGCACTTTGGGGGCTTTAGGCTGGCGCGATAAGATTGCTTCTGCTACAAGCGAACGCTTTGGGCAACCACCCTCGGTTAGCAGAAAGCGAAGGCGCACGGATGCAAGTCGACACGGAAGAGATTCTGGAGATTAG